>JANLPZ010000231.1:0-63798 GCA_031367535.1 Gemmatimonadaceae bacterium | reverse complement strand
CGCGAGCATCGGTGCGAGAAGCTGCTCGAGGCGAATGCCTTCAGCTTCACCCTGAAAATTCAGCACCATGCGGTGACGCAGTACCGGCAGTGCCATGTCGCGCAGATCGTCCAGATCCGGCACCGCGCGACCATCGAGCGCCGCACGCGCCTTGGCACCGAGCACCAGATACTGCGACGCACGCGGACCAGCGCCCCAGCGCACGTACTTGTTCACTTCCGGTGACGCTTCATCGCTGCCAGGACGTGTGCCGCGCGCGAGGCGCACGGCGTGCTGAATCAGCGTCGGTGGGGCAGGGAGACGACGCACGAGCTGCTGCATCGCCGTCAGCTCGGCGGCGCCAAGGACGGCGCGTACAGGGCCCTGCGCACCACCCGTCGTCGCGAGCACGATGCGCTCTTCTTCGTCACGCGTTGGATACCCGATGCGCAGTTCGACCATGAAGCGGTCGAGCTGGGCTTCCGGCAACGGGTACGTGCCTTCCTGTTCGATCGGATTCTGCGTCGCGAGGACGAAGTACGGGCGCGGCAACGCATGCGTGATGCCTGACACCGTCACTTCGCGTTCCTGCATCGCCTGCAGCAACGCGGCCTGCGTCTTCGGTGGCGCGCGGTTGATTTCGTCGGCCAGCACGATGTTCGCGAACACCGGCCCCTGCACGAAGGTGAACACGCGACGACCGGTCGCCGCATCATCCTGCAGCAATTCGGTGCCGGTGATGTCGCTCGGCATCAGGTCAGGCGTGAACTGGATGCGATTGAAGCTCAGATCCAGCGCCTGCGACACCGTCTGCACGAGCAGCGTCTTGGCGAGACCCGGCACACCGACCAGCAGCGCATGGCCGCCGGCGAGCATCGTGGCGACGAGATTTTCAACGATCGCTTCCTGTCCGACGATGCGTTGTGCGATCTGCGCGACGAGTGACTTGCGTGCAGCGCCAAGGCGCTCGAGCAACGCAATGTCCTCGTGCGATCCTGCTTGTAGTGGTGCGCTCATTGCCTGCAGGTGACACGCGGAGAAGAAAGAACGACGGCGACAGCATCGCCGTCGCACGCGTCACGGAAGAGTGAAGCTCACCTGCGTTGTTGCCGGATGGTTCTCGCTGCGGAACCGGGCAATCGCCGTAAAGGTGCCACGGGGCAGCGTCTCCTGCCACGTCGCCTCGTAGTCGCGCGATTCATGCTGCTCGAGCAGATGTGTCCGCATCGGCTGCGTGAACAGACGGCCGTCGCTCCACATCCACACATCACGGCCACGTGCATCGCGCACCACAAAATCGACTTCCTGGCCATCAGCGAAACGCAACTCGTGTCGCTTGTCGCCCGAGTTGTTCGCTGTGAGCTCGAATGACACGGTCTCTACGCCCGGTGTCACGCGAAGGTTGAGCGTGATGGGGGCCCCCGCTGATGCACGCTGCGCCGTCGCCTCGCCTCGCGCCGGGAGCGACAATACCTGCTTCTGTCCGTCCACGCCGGCGTAGGTGAGCACCTGACCTGAAGCACCCGTCCGCGTCAGCGGGGACGAGTGGTCAGAACAAGCGGCACAGCCAAGGGCTGTGACGGCGAGCGCGGCAAGCGCGCGGTGGCGGGGCATCCGGGGAACCTCGATGAATGGTTGAGTCGGTTTTGTTATATCAGGCTAATGGGGCCACCCATGCACCGTCAATACGACCAGACTGCTGTACGGTCACATGTAAGTCTCGGCAGATTCGTGAGTTAAGGCAAGCGAACCGATCGGTCAGGACCACCGTGCTCATCCACACGGCAAGAGCTGCGCCAATCATGCTCCAGTCCGCCAGAAATTCGCTTGCGAAAAATTTCACAAGCGGCTAGCCTTCCCCGTGAATGACAGGCGCTTCTGGCAACGGTGGACTCCGGATGGCAGGCGCCGGATTTCAGTTCGCGGCGGCCCTGATCGCCGGGTTGTACTGTGGGCAGTGGCTCGACCGGCGCTTCAGTTCTGCGCCGGTTTTCCTGTATCTCGGCGTCGCCCTTGGCGCCATCGGTGGGATGACGGCGCTCTACCGGCAACTGATGCGGGTGCAGCGCGACGACGAGGAGGCACGCAGGCAATGATTCGCGCAGTGATGCTCTATCTCGTTGTCGCCGTGCTGGTTATCGCCGCCGCCGGATGGGTGCTGGTGCTCGTCTATCCCGGCGCTGACGGCCAGCGCGCGATCATCACCAGCGCGCTGATCGCCCTCGTCATCCAGATGGTCGCATTCATTCTGCTCCAGCTCTTCAAAGGCAAGAACGTGATCGCGGGCTGGGGACTGGGCGCACTCCTGCGCTTCGGCGGTCTGGGCGTCTACGCCCTGTTCGCCACCAGAGCGCTCGGCCTCGACATGAACACCGCGCTCGTCAGTCTGGCTTGTTTTCTCTTCCTCTCGATGCTGATCGAACCACTGCTGGTCAACGTATGACGACCCGACTGCTGCGCTTCCTGACCGCCGTCTCCGCCCTGCTGCTGTTCGCGCTGCCCGCGCGCGCGCAGGGCGCCGAACAGGTGGACATCATCACGCCCCACATCACCGACGCGCACGAGATCGAGATCCCGTGGCCGACGTGGCCGGTGATGCACAAGGTGGTCGAGCTGCCGCGCTGGCAGCCGTTCACGCTGCCGGTCATCGGTGAAGTCGACATGTCGCCGACCAAACACGTGATCTGGATGCTGATCGCGGCGTTCACAGTTGGTGCGCTGCTGATCTTCGCTGCCAACGCGCAGGGACGTCAGACGCGCGCGGTCGGGCATTCGAAGGGTTTTGCAGGTGGCATCGAAGCGATGGTGCTCTACATCCGCAACGAAGTCATCATTCCGAATGTCGGGCATCACGGCAACGGCTTCGTGCCGTTCCTGCTGACGCTCTTCTTTTTCATCCTGTTCTGCAACCTGTGGGGCATCTTCCCCTGGGGCAGCACGGCGACGGGCAATGTGTCGGTCACGGCGACGCTCGCGATCATCACGTTTTTCGTGGTCGAAGCGGCAGGCATGCGTGCGCAGGGCATTGGTTATCTGAACACGATCTTCTACTGGAACAAGGACCTCAACATCGTCCTGCGCGTGTTGCTGTTCCTGATCCTCTCGCCGATCGAGTTCATCGGCAAGCTGACCAAGCCTTTTGCGCTCACGATCCGTCTCTTCGCCAACATGACGGCGGGGCACATCGTGGTGCTGGCGCTGATCGGAATGATCTTCGCGTTCAAGAGCATCGCCAGCGGCGCGCCGTTCCTGATGGCCGTCGCGATCAACATGCTCGAGCTGTTCGTGGCGTTCCTGCAGGCGTTCATCTTCACGCTGCTGTCGAGCGTGTTCATCGGACAGATCCGCGAGGCGCACCACTGAGATGTGTTGTCCTGCGCCAGTGTGCTCGCGTGCACTGATGCAGTTGTCGTAGCCAGTCGGATGACTGGTGAAGCCCGTTGAGCCGGTGGCTCAGTGACGGGTTGGAATGCGGCTTCGGCTGCATGCCACGCGGGATACTCTGAACTCTTTATTCTGGTACTGCTGCAATGACGATTCTTCCCCTCCTGCAGGATGCAGCCGCGGTCGCGGCCTCGAACTCGAAGGGCCTCGCCGCCATCGGTGCCGGCCTCGCCGCCGGTCTGTCGATCATCGGCGCCGGCATCGGCATCGGCAACATCGGTGGTCGTGCCGTGGAAGGCATGGCGCGTCAGCCGGAAGCCGCTGGTCGTATCCAGACGGCCGCGCTGATTCTCGCCGCGCTTGTCGAAGGTGCCGCGCTGTTCGGCGCCGTGATCGGCTTCCAGCTCGCCGGCAAGATCAACTTCTGATGCTGCGAGTCGATGCGCGGGCTGCGGCATGCTGTTGCCGCGGCCCACGCATCCCGCTGTGCCTGTGAAAACTGCGTCAGTGCTGTGCGCCGACCGGCGCCATCGCTGAACAGGACTCCTCCTCTTCCGCTTCGCCCTGCCATGCGCCGCTCACTCGTCACGCTGTCCCTGTCCCTCGCATCTGCGACCTCGCTGCTCGCGCAGGAACACGCCGCCGCCTCCGGTGAGAGCGTGAACCTGCTCGATCCGAAAGCGGGTTTGATGTTCTGGACGCTGATCATTTTCGTCGTACTCCTCGTCGTTCTCTCGAAGTTCGCGTACAAGCCATTGCTGTCCGCTGTCGAAGCGCGTGAAGCCGCACTCGAGAAGGCGATCACCGAGGCGAAGGCTGATCGTGACGCCGCCGCGAAGCTGCTTGCCGAGCAGCAGAAGCAGCTCGCCGAAACACGCGCCGACGTGCAGAAGGTGATGGCCGATGGTCGCGCCGCCGCCGAATCGATGCGCGCGGAGATGCTCGAGAAGGTGAAGGCGGAAGGCGCCGACATGCTCGATCGGACACGCCGCGAAATGCAGGCCGAGAAGGAGAAGGCGGTTGCCGAGTTGCGTCGCGAAGCGGTGGATCTCGCGATCTCCGGCGCCAGCAAGGTGATCGGCCGCAATCTCGACAGCGCCACCGATCGGTCGCTGGTCGAGGCCTTCCTGTCGGGTCTCGAAGCGCCGAAGGGGACGCGCTGATGCGCGACTCCACGATCGCCCGTAACTACGCCGAGGCGCTGGTCACGCTCGCGCAGCGCGCGAAGGATCTGGACGGGTGGGGCCGGATGATCGACGACGTCGCACAGCTCGTGACGAATGACGTGAAGGTTCGTCGTTTCCTCGAGTCTCCGCGCGTGCCGGTCGTGGCCAAGAAGGAGATTCTGCGCAAGGCATTCCAGGACCGCATGCCGCGCCTGATGGTGCGGTTCCTCGAGGCGCTGGTGCAGAATCGTCGGCAGTTGCTGATCCCCGAGATCGCCAGCGAGTACGCCACGCTGGTGGACGAGAGCCTCGGCCGTGTGCGCGCCGACATCACGCTGGCGCGCGAGCCGCTCCCGGGCGAAGTGGCCGCGATTGCGGCGTCGATCAGCAAGACGCTCGGCCGCACCGCCGTGGCGCAGGTCCGCATCAACCCGGACATCATCGGCGGCGTGATCGTGCGCGTCGGCGATTACGTGAAGGACGGCTCGGTTCGCCGCAGACTTGGGCTGCTGAAGTCGAAACTGGTGCAACAGGCGCGCTGAGCACGAGTGTAGGGTCGCCGACTAGACTCAGCATCGACGCACGGCGCTGCTCCCTCCCTCGGTTGGCGGCGCCGTGGAGGGTTCACCTCCCGCCTCCTCCCGGATCGTCGATGCGACACCTGCGCACCCTGCCTTTGCTCGCTGCCTTGCTGCTGCCGTGTGTCCTCGGCGCACAGCGATTCGGCAGCTCTCCGGCCTCCGGAGACACGGTCGGCTATTGGCAGCAGCGCGCGAACTACGACATCACCGCACGACTCGACGAAACGCGACAGGTCGTCGTCGCCACCGGCACGCTGCGGTACACGAACAACTCGCCGGACGTGTTGAACGAGATGTACGTGCATCAGTACCTCAATGCGTTCCGTCCCTACTCCAAGTGGAGCGATGCCGACGAACGCGAAGGGCGCACGCGTTTTCAGAATCTCGAGGATCCGGCGTACGGCTTCGAACGCTTCACGTCGCGACCGACGGTGGACGGCGTACCGGTGACGGTGGACTATCCCGGCTCGCCGGACAGCACCGTGGCCAAGTTTGTGCTGCCCAAGCCGCTACGACCCGGCCAAAGCATCACGGTGAGCTTCGCATGGGAAGCCCGGCCCAGCACGGTGTTTCGCCGTCAGGGACGCCGTGGGCGGCACTACGATCTGGCGCAGTGGTATCCGAAAGTCGCCGTGTACGATCGTGGCGGGTGGCAGCACAATGCGCTGATCCCCGCCGGCGAGTTGTACGGCGAGTTCGGCGATTTTCGCGTGTCGCTGGTGCTCAACGATGATCAGGTGGTCGGCGCGACCGGTGTGCCGGTGGCGGGTGATCCCGGCTGGGAGAAGGCCAGGCGCAGCACCGGTCCGGTGATGCTGCAGCGCACCGCGTACGGCACCAGTGGTGCAAACGCGATCATTCCGATTCCGCCGCCCTCAATGCGGACGGTGGTGTTCGAAGCGAAGAACGTGCACCACTTCGCATGGACCACTGATCCCGAGTATCGCTACGAAGGCGGTGCCTATGTGCGTCCGTCGCCGCGACCGAAGTCGGACTACCGGATCTGGGACACCGTCGCTGTGCATGTGCTCTATCGTCCCGCCGACGACACGACGTGGGGCCGCAACAAAGTCGTGCAGCGCACCATCGATGCGATGAAGTGGCTGGAGGAAGTGTATGGACCGTATGCGTATCCGCAGATCAGTGCGGTGCATCGTCTCGATGGTGGTGGCACGGAATTCCCGATGATGATGCACAACGGGAGCCCGGCATTCGACCTGATCGTGCACGAAGCCGGTCACATCTTCACGTACGGCATTCTCGCCAACAACGAGTGGCGATCAGCGTGGATGGACGAAGGGCTGACGAGTTATCAGACGTCGTGGCGCACCGGTCATACGCCACAGGAACGCGCGGCGGCGGCGCTGTCCGCCGATCCGCGCTGGGTTGCACCGGCGCTGACGCCGGTCGAGATGGCGCGCCGCGTGAAGATGATCGAACTGGCGGAACCGATCGGCAGCAACTCGGAGGCATTCCGCTCGTTCAACAATTACAACGCCATGGTGTACGATCGCGCCGAGCAGATGTATGGTGCACTGCGCGATGTGATCGGCGACTTCTATTTCCGGCGTCTCTGGCAGGAGTACTACGCACGCTGGGCGCTGAAGCACGTGGACCGTGTGGCGATGGTGCGATCCACCGAACGCATCACAGGCACACCGATGGGCTGGTTCTTCGACCAGTGGCTCGACAAGGCTGGTGAGGTGCGATACGAGATGAAGGAGGTGACGGTCACGCAACGAAAGCCGAACGAATGGGTGACGAGTGCCCGCCTGGTTCGTATTGGGGCATACCGTCATCCAATGCCGGTAGGGGTGCGGACCACGACGGGTTGGACCTTCGTGCGTGCCGACCCGATGAAGGACGATCAGCGGATCAGCGTGACGACACCGGAGAAGCCTGACCTGGTGCGCCTCGACCCACTGGCCCTGACCGACGATGTGCGCGCCAGCAGCCAGCAATGGCCGCCCTCAATTCCCTGACCTGACTGAACACCGATGAGTGGACCTGCCGATGTCCGTACCGTGCCGAAGCCGTGGGGCCATGAGACGATCTGGGCCCTGACCGACCAATACTGCGGCAAGGTGCTGCACATCAAGGCCGGCGAGGCGCTCAGCGTGCAGTACCACAACGTGAAGGATGAGACCGTGCACCTGCTGACCGGGCATCTGCTGTATCGCGTGCAGATCGACGGCGTGCTCACCGATGTCCATCTGCAACAGGGACAGAGCTACCGGATCACGCCGGGCACCGTCCATCAGATGGAAGCGGTGACGGACTGTGATGTTCTCGAGGTCTCGACGCCGCATCTCGACGACGTGGTCAGGCTTTCGGACAAATACGGCCGCGAAGGCACCAGCGCAGCGTAGGGCCCGACGTTTATTTGCCCGAGCGTCGCGACCACCCTTCGCGACCCCGGCGCAGCTCTCGAAGTCCACCCACCAAAGAGTCCGATCACGCATGAAGGTCATCATCCCGTTGGCTGGCAAAGGGACGCGTCTGCGCCCTCATACCCATCTCGTGCCGAAGCCGATGTTGAAGGTCGCGGGCCGACCGGTGATGAGTTACGTGATGGACGATGTGATGACGCTCGGCAACGTCGAGCAGGTCATCTACGTCACCGGCCACTTGAAGGAGAAGGTCGAAGCGTACGCGGTCAGCAGCTATCCGATCCCGAGTGTGTTCGTCGAGCAGGCGGTGCAGGATGGTACGGCGGGCGCGGTCAACCTCGCGCTGCCGTACGTCGACGGGCCGGTGCTGATCATCTTCGTCGACACGATCTTCGACACTGACCTGTCGGTCATCAATACGATCGATGCCGACGGCATCATCTGGGTCAAGGAAGTCGAGGACTATCAGCGCTTCGGCGTGGTGGTCACGGATGCCGATGGCAACATGACGAAAATCGTCGAGAAGCCGAGCACGCCGATTTCAAAGCGCGCCAACATCGGCCTGTACTTCATCCGCAACTGGCAGCTGCTCGCCGAAGGTGTGGCGCATGTGCTGCAGCAGCCGACAAACAAGGGCGAGTACTATCTCACCGACGCGTTCCAGTACATGATCGACCATGGCGCACGCATCAAGGTCGTGGACGTCGAAGGCTGGTACGACGCGGGTAAACTCGACACGCTGCTCGAGACGAACCACGCGATGCTCGAGAAGCGCGATCTGGCGCGTGTGCCCGCCGGCTTCAGCGGCGCGACGATCATTCCGCCGGTGTACATCGAGGATGGCGCGACCGCGACCGATTCCACCATCGGCCCGAATGTGTCGATCGGCAAAGGTTCGAACATCGTTGGCTCCACGCTGCGCGACACGGTGATGGGTGACGGCTGCATCATCACGGCCAGCGCACTGCACGACAGCATGCTCGGCAACGGTGTCACGCTCACGAACGCGAAGGGCAGCATGACGCTTGGTGACGACTCGGAGTTCAGCGGCGAGTGATGGGGTGACGGTGCGCCTGGCGCGGCACTAGCGCCAGCCGGCCGACGCCGTGATGATGCGCAACGCACGCTGCAGCCCGAGCACACCACGCGTGTCGTCATACCATTCGTCGTGCGTGTGCGTACCGCCGCCGCGACCTCCCGCGCCGATCGCGATCGCTGGAATCCCCATCGCAATCGGCACACTCGCATCGGTACTGCCGGTGGCCAGTCGCGGAAAACCGCCGATGGCGCGTGTCGCCCGCTCGGCAATGCGGACCAGCGCGGCATCACCGGCAAGTTCACCGGATGGTCGCGTGCCGAGCAGTGTCACGGTCGAGTCGAGCGGCGGCGTGTTCGGCGAGCGACGTGAATTCTCGCTGCGTTCGATCCGTGCGACCGTCTCACGCAGCGTGCGCTCGAGGCTCGCCAGCGTGGCGTCGCTGTGGCTCCGCACGTCGAGCTCGAGCCAGCCCTCGCGCGGAATGCTGTTGATGCTTTCGCCGCCGCCGATGCGCGCAATCGTCAGCGTGGTGCGCGGATCACGAGGCAGCATCACGGCTTGCAGCGCCGCGGCCAGCGCGGTGACGGCATGCACCGGATTCGCCACACCGAAGTCGGCCCAGCTGTGCCCACCCGCGCCGGTGTAGCTGACGCGCCACCGCGTGCTGCCGAGAGCCGAGTTGACGATGCGATCGTCGCCGGCGCCATCGATCGCGATCACCGCGTGTGGTGTTGGCGATGCGTGCTGCATGAGGTGTCTCATGCCACGCAAATCACCGAGACCCTCCTCACCGACAGTGCAGGCGAGCACCACTTCGCGCGGCGGCTGGATGTCGCTGCGGTGTAGTGCATCAGCGAGTGCGAGCAGTGCTGCGAGTCCGCGCCCGTTGTCGCCAATGCCCGGGCCGGAGAGTCGTGCGCCCTGCTGCGTGACCGCTGGTGCGCCGTCACTGAACACCGTGTCGAGATGTGCACAGCACCAGACGGCGTGGGCGAATCGGGCATCGCGCGTCTCGCTGCCGGGCCGACGCGCGATGACGTTACCGGCCGCGTCGATCGAGACATCGCTCCAGCCGAGCGCCGCGAACTGTGTAGCCATCCACGCGCCGCGCGCGGCCTCATGCCCGGTCGGTGCGGCGATGCGGGTCACGTCGCACTGCCATGTCAGCGTGCGGGCGTTGTGCGCCTCGAGGTGCGCACACGCGACGTCGAGCGGTGAGGTGGCGCGCAGTCGCTGCAGTACGGAGCCGGGACGAAGTGACATGTGGCAAGGAAGCATGCCTGAGGGCGGCTGGGCAAGCGCGCGCGGTGGGCCCGGTTGTTGCTGGTGACTTGTCGCGATACACGTGTGACGATCGCAAGTATAGATTCTCGGGGATATGAACTCGCCAGACGATACGCCGTCTGCTTTGTACGACTGGAACGCGCCGCCAGCACGCCGGCGCCCGATCGACGTCGCCGACTCCACGCTTTGCGACGGCCCGCTCAGCCCTTCAGCGATCGACCCGGCGCCGTTCGACAAGCGTCGACTCTTGACGCTGATGTCCGAGCTCGGGCTCCGCTCGGCGGCACTCGGCAATCCGGCGCTCGGGCCGCGTCAGTTCACTGATGCGCTCGACCTCGCGCGCGAATTGATGCGGGCGCAGTGGCCGATCGATGCCTCGTGCGCCGCGCGTGCGACTGTGAAGGACGTCGCTGCGTCGCTGGATGTTCGCGAACGCTCTGGCCTCGATGTCGAAATTGCGGTGGGCGTGCCGGTCTCGCCGATTCGTCTCGAGGCGGAAGGCATCACCATCGATCGTCTGCAGGAAACGACAGAAGCCTCGCTGGCATTCGCGCTCCGGGCCGGCGCGCGCGTCGTCGGTGTGCTGGAGGACGCGTCCCGCACGCCACCGGAAATGCTGGGCATGCTGATTCGCCATCTGCTGGCACTGGGCGCAACGGCCATTCGCGTGTGCGACAGCGTTGGTCACGCTACACCAGACGGCACGCGCGCACTGCTCGCATTCGTGGCCGAACAGGTGAAGGTGAAGGGCGGCCGCGCCGTGCGTCTCGAGTGGCATGGACAGCAGGATCGCGGCCTCGCGCTGGCGAATGCGATGGCCGCCGCCGACTCGAGTGTCGATCGTGTGCACGCCAGCGCACTCGGACTCGGTGAACGAAGCGGCACGGTGCCAATGGAGCTGCTGCTCACCAATCTCCGGCTCACCGGTCGCTGGCCGCACACCCTCGGCGCGTTGTCGGAGTACTGCGAGATGGCGGCGGCGGCATTTGGTGTGGCGATTGCGCCAGAGCATGCCGTGGTCGGCGCGGACGCGTTCCGCATGGGCAATGGCGCGCACGCGACGGCGATGGTGAAGGCGTTGCGTGCGGGCGACCGGTGGCTGGCGGACAATGTCTGTTCGGCGGTGCCCGCGAGCCTCGTAGGCGCAGAGCAGCGTGTCGACGTCAGCCCTGTGTCTGGGCTGTCAAATGTGCGCTGGTGGTTGTCGCAGCACGGCTACGACGCGACAGACCTTGTGCTGATGCGTGAACTGCTGCTGGCGGTGAAGCAGACGCAACGAGCGGCCACGGATGACGAGTTGCGCACAATGGCGGACGCCTTGTTGTCGACGCGCGCAGCGCGGGTCTGACGCGCGGACTGCGCATGTGCTGCGCGGCGGGCATCACCACAACATGCCCACCACCTCATCCAACTCAGGGCGGAATGACGCCGCCGCCTGGGTCGCCGGACGCGCTTGCCGCACTGACACCGGCGGCACCGACAATGGCCAACACCAGTGCGCCAATGATCGTGAGCACTGTGCGCTTACGCGAGAACGTGCGGACTTTCACATCCTCGATGTACGGTCGCGGAATCGCCGCAGTGGTGCCGCTCGATTCGAATTTCTGGCGACCGACGGTGTACATGTCCTCGACCGCGATCACGAGCGAGTCCGCGCTCGAGCGCAGGACGGTTCCATCGAGTTCGTTGACGCCAGCGCCGAGTGCGGGTTGCAGTGCAACCGTGCCGGCCAGCGTGAGATGCACCGTCACCGGCGTGCGTTCCGCCAATGTCGTGCTGGTGGTGGGGATGAACGCATAACAGCCGTTCATGGAGAGCAGGGACGTGAACGCCAGTGCCACACCGACCGAACGCCGGGCCGCAATACTCCGCGGCCCGGCGTCGATCGAGCGGTGTGTTGCCCTGAAAATCACTGGCACGCGGTAGGACGGTCCTGCGCCTGAACGGCTGGATTGGCCGCCTTCAGGACCTGATTCTGCGTGCGTTCGTCGAAGCTGATCGGAAAGAAGCAGGGACGCTTGGTGGCCGCACGGATCGGCAGCCAGCGATCCGCCGGCTGGTTGAACCGATAGTGATCGTGCAACCGGCGACCCTGCAGGAACAACCCGACGCGCCGTTCGTGGATCAACATGTCCTGCGCTGCCGGCGTGCCGGACCATGCCGGCTTGCCATCGATCGCACGGGCGAGGTTGATGTTCGTCGTGAACCCAGTCGTGTTACCGGCAGCCAGCGCCGCTTCAGCGAGAATGAGGTACATCTCGCGTGACGACGTGAGATTGTAGCCGAGGAACTGCCCTGATGCCTGACGGCAGCAGGCATCGATCGCCTTCGCCAGCGTGGCGTCCGGCGTATTGGTGACCGGATCGTTGAGCTTGATGCCGGCGGCACCTGCCGTCACAACCGTTGCCGTACCATTCACATACGGTGCACCGGCGCGCAGCTCGAGACGCTGGTTCGTCTCGAAGCCGGTGTTGAAGTAGCCTCCACCGTTCTGCGCTGTGGACGTGAGCTTGAACACATACGACGAGCCCATCACGGCGAGTGCCGCCGTGGCGTCGGCGGTTGCGCCGGCGTCGTTGATGAGCGGAGCCGTCGGGAAGCCTCGCGGTGCGCGCAGCGACGTCCAGACCGCCTTGCTGAACTTCGCGCGGGCGCGCAACCCGAGTGCCTGCTTCTGCAGATCGGTGTTGGCGATCGTCGTAGCCAGCGTGGCGGCCTTGGAGAAGTATGCGACCGCCGAGTCGAAGGTGATGCGCATGTTGGCTTCACCGATCGATGCGGCCGGCTCGGTACGATCCGAGGCGATGACGAAATCCTCGTAGTTTTCACCGATGAACAGATATGCCGTGCCGGCGAAGATGTACGCACGGGCGAGGTCGAGCTGTTTCGGCAGCTTGGTGCCGAATGCCTCGAGCGTCTTCACCGTGTAGTCGCCCTGCCATCGTGCCGCACTGATGTACGGGTAGGTGCCGTTGCTGTACTCGTTGACCGGATCGCCGATGTCACCACCGTCGAGCAGGTTCCAATACTCGCGCGAACCGGCCCACTGGAGTTCGTCGGACGCTGCACCGGAAATGCCGACGATACCATTGACGGCGAGTTGCAGCGATCCGCCGAGTCCGTTGACGAGCGACGTCGCGGCGGTCGGATCGCCGAGTGCTTGTTCCGTCACAGCGTTCACGTTCTTGACGTCGGTGTTGAACAGGCCACAGCCGACGAGCATCGTGCTGGCGCCGAGAACAAGCGCGCCAGTACGAAGCTGGAGGGTGCGACGGGACAGGAACTGCGTGATTGATAGTTGCATGATTCTGATCGCCCCCCGTTAGAAGCCGAAGTTGACTGCGAAGGAAAAGCGGCGCGGAATCGGCACACCGAATGCTTCCGTGCTGGCGAGGAAGTTCTGGTCGAGCGTCGACGCCGTGCGATCGATCGCGTTCACTTCCGGATCCACACCGGGGTACTTCGTCCACAGCAACAGGTTGCGGCCAGACGCCGTGAAGCTCAGCGTACGCGCCCCCAACTTGCTGGCGAGCGTCGGGCTGAAGTCGTACGTCAGCGCCAGTTCGCGCCAGCGCATGAACGTGCCATCCTGAGCCTGATTGAGGCCGGGCTCGAGCAGGCGACGGTACTTCTGGACGTACAGCGTCGCGGCTGCCACGCGCTCCTCCGGAGTCGAAGCCGGGTTCAGCAGCGTGCGCTGGATATTCGTGAACTCGATGCGATTGGAGCCGATCGACGGGTGCTGCGACTGGCGGAAGCCGTCGGTCAGATCCTGCACCTTGAAGCCGGTGCGGTATTCGAACAGCGTCTGCACACGCCAGTTCTTCTTGAAGCGATACGTGCCGCCGAGTGCACCCGTCCAGTCGGGGAACACGTCGCCGTTGCGCTGCTCGAGCAGAATTCCCGTTCCCTGGTAGTCAGCGAGCAGCGGCTGCAATGTGCTCTGCACGCCGGAATTAAGGATATCCCTCGGCGTCGCGAAATACGCCAGCAATTCAGCCTGCGTCGCCGGAGCCAATGCTGCGCCTGGAGGAGAATTGCGCCCGTTGAAGTTGATCGGCGCTTCAGTCGCCGGGTTGTAGCAGTTGATGCGACCGCCGGCAGAGTTCGTCGCCGGTCCGCCGGAAGGGCATGGTCCGGCCAGCAGAGGCTCGTAGAGCGATCCGAGAGGTGCTTTCTCCTTGAGGAAGCCGCGATATCGGAAATAGCCGATCTTGATCGGCGGTGCGCCGCCAAGGCTGGTCAACGTCTGTTTCAGGTACGCTGCGTTCGCAAACAACTCGAGGCTGCTCGTCGCGCTGCGGATCGGGAACACGCGGACATTGAGTTCGAGGCCGTTCGCCTTGATCTGTCCGATGTTCACGAGCTGCGAATTGCGAAAGCCACCGGAGCTCGGGAACTGACGCGACACCAGTGCGTCACGCACGGTGCGATCCCAGTACGTGAATTCAAGCGCGAGCTTGTTGTCGAAAAAGCCCGTCTCGAAACCGCCTTCGATTTCCGTCGAGATTTCCGGCTTCAGGTCCTGGCTGCCGAGGTTCTGCGGGGCCAGGCCGGCGCCGGACTCGGACGTCAGCGGCTGGAACGTGGTGAACTTGTCGAATGCACCCGGCTGACGGCCGGACTGACCGATAGCGCCGCGGAAGCGCAACGTCGACAGGCGAGTGGACGCCCATGACTTGCGATCCGACGGCACGATCGAGAGCGATGCCTTCGGATAGAACACACCCGGCGAGTTTTCGCCGAAGGCGCTCGAGAAGTCGTAGCGACCACCAACCGTCGTGAAGACCCAATCATGCCAGCCGATCTGCGACTGTCCGAAGTAGCCACCGTTGATGGTGGTGAGCAGCGTTTCACTGTTGGTGATCGCGGTACCGCCGGCACCAACAACTTCGATGCCCGGGCCCGGGAACGCCTGCGAGTTGGCGCCGGTGGTCTTCTGGTTCGTGTTGAAGACCTGCAGACCGACCACCGTGGCCGTGCTCCAGCTTGCGCCAAGCGCCTTGTTGTACGCGATCTTCGTGTCGAGCGTGGCGACGCGTGTGTTGTCGTTGAAGACGCTACGGGCGCCGGTCACGGTCTGCGACGTGAAGTTGTCGACGTTGTAGCCGAACCGCGAGAACCCGATATCGCGACCCGCCGTGTAGTCGTATCCCACCGTGCCGCTGAACGTCAGGTTCGGCGTCTGGTTGTATGACATGTCGAGCGAGCCGAGGTAGCGCGATACGGCCGTTTCGTTGATCTGGCCCATCGCCTCACGCACCGTCATGAAGGCCTGATTGCCGAACAGGTTGCCGGCGCCCGTGCACTTGCCGGGGCTGAGCACTGACGACGCGTTGCAGTTGGCCTGCTCCGGACGCGCCATGAACGCCAGCGAGTTCACGCCGTAGATGTTGTTGTTCGTCTCCGGCGACTTATTGAGGATGTTGTAGTAGTTGTTGTTGAAACGGATCCGGTAGTTCTTGAACGGCGTCAGCGTCAGGTTGGCCGACGTCTGGATGCGACGCGTTTCATCGGTTGCGACACCAAGCTGCTTGCCACCGAACGGACCATCTTCGCTGAACAGGCGACCGCTGGCGAAGTATGTCACCGCGTTACCACCGCCCGTGACCGTGCTGCTGAGCGATGTGCCCATGCCCGTTTCGGTCAGGTTGTCCTTGAAGACTTCCGTCTGGACGATGTCGAACGGCGCCAACGTGCGACCATAGAAGGCCGACGCGACGCGGGCCTGCGTCGTGTCCTTGATGATGCCGGTGTTCGGCGCCACACGATCCGGGAACGTGATGGCGTCCTGCTGCGCGCTGAACGACCACTTCGGCGCGCCCTGCGAACCGACCTTGGTGAAGATCTGGATGACGCCGTTGGAGGCTTCGGTGCCGTAGAGCGTTGCGGCTGCGGCGCCCTTCAGCACTTCGACGCGTTCGATCGTGTTCGGATCGATGTCGTCGAGACGCGTCACGGCACCACCGCCGCCGCCACCACCGCTGGCGCCGTTGTTCATGCGCACGCCGTCGATGAAGATGATCGGCTCGTTCGACTGCGACAGCGACGAGTTGCCGCGGATGCGGATCTGCGCGCCCTGACCTGACAGACCACCACCGATCACACCCACGAGGCCCGGCTCACGTGCGGTGAGCAGGTTCGAGATGTCGTTGATGGGGGCGTTGGCCGGCGGGGCGATGACCGCCACGGTGTTGCCGAGCCGCTTCGTCTCGGTCTTCTGGCCGGAACCGGTCACGACGACCTGGTTGAGCTGAATGGCGCTGGTCTGGAGCGCGAAATCAGCACGGGCCGTCTGGCCACCGGTGAGGGTGAGCGGCTTCGACGCCGGGGTGTAGCCCAGCGCGCGGACGCGGAGGACGATGGCCCGTGAGGCACCCGTCACCGGCACGCCGGTGATGCGGAATGTACCCTGGGCGTTCGTGATACCGCCGAGCCTGGTATCACTGATGAACACCTGCACTGCTTCGAGGGCGCGCTGCGTTGCCCCGTCCGTCACCTTCCCTTCAATAATCGCTGTGGCGTTTTGTGCCTGTGCAGTGGATGCCCCGAGGGACAATCCAACTGCCAGAGCTGCCGACAGCACACTTCCTACCCACGCGACACGTCGCATCCTGGCCTCCGTCTTCGCCTGCTGGGTGGGTCACGCTGTGACAGGCCATCGTCGGCCTGTGCGAACCAGTGGTTCTGCAGAGGTGTTTACCAGCAGTTGGAACTTTTCGCAACTCGATGGGTCCGGCTGAAGTTTTTCGCCCCGCGAGTCTGGCCCAGCCCGTTACGCCGAAGTGCGAATCAGCCAACGGCTATATGGGGTTTTCACGGTTAGCTGTTGCGAGCTCTACCATACTACTCCACGCGTCGTTTCAGCGCGCGCGGTGGGGTAACGGCCACGATTTCAGCAGCAGCGGCTGCCCGGGCGACTGTATCGCGCGTCGAGGCGCGCCTTGGCGAACTCATCCGAAGTCATGACGGCGCACTCGGGATGGCGCGCGCGCATGTGACGGAGGTAGCGATCGTAGTCCGGCACGCCAATCACAGTCCGTACAACACGGATGAATCGCCTCAGCGCGTGCATCAGTCCGCCGGGAAAAGTGAGACGGACTGCGCCGGCACTTCCGAGCTGGCCAGCGGCACGCGTCCACCGACGACGCTGAGCCAGGTGCGCACCGATTCAACCACGATCACGATTACCGACACCAGAAAAAACGCGGCCACGGCGGCGTCCAGCCGATCGTTGAAAATCATCCGCGGCATCACCGCCAGCGACGGCACACCGGGAGGGATCGTGCCAGCACTATATAAAGAGGAAAACTTCGCGGCGTGCGCCAGAAATCCGATGCGCGGATCCGCGCTGAACAGCTTCTGATATCCGGCAGTCAGTACCACGATCAGCAGCCAAGCCAGTGGCAGCAATGTGGTCCACGCGTAGCGGGCCTTGCCCATCCTGATGATCACGGTCGTTCCGACGCAGAGCGCCACGGCGGCCAGCAGCTGATTGGCCATGCCGAACAGCGGCCAGAGCGAGTTGATCCCGCCGAGCGGATCGGTCACGCCCTGGTAGAGAAAATAGCCCCACATCGAGACGAACAGGGCGCTCGCCATCCAGACGGCCGGCTGCCACGTCACCTCGCGGAACTTCGGCCATACCTGTCCGCCAAGGTCCTGCAGCATGAACCGGCCGACGCGTGTGCCGGCGTCGAGCGTGGTCAGGATGAAGAGCGCCTCGAACATGATCGCGAAGTGATACCAGAGCGCCATGCCACCACCGCCGAGTGCCCGATTGAAGAGATGCGCCATGCCAACGGCCAGTGAAGGAGCGCCGCCGGTTCGGCTCAGCAGCGACGTCTCGCCGACACTCTTCGCAAGCGCATCCATCTCCCCCGGCTGCAACACGAACCCCCAGTGCTGTACCGCCAGCGCAGCGGACTCGGCTGTCGTTCCGAGGGCCGCGACGGGGGCGTTGATCGCGAAGTAGACCCCAGGCGTCAGCACACAGGCCGCGATCAGCGCCATGATCGCCACCAGCGATTCGGTGAGCATGGCGCCGTAGCCGATCAGCTTCGCATCGGGCTCCCGCGCGAGGAGCTTCGGCGTCGTGCCGCTCGCAATCAGCGAGTGGAAACCACTGATCGCGCCGCACGCGATCGTGATGAACACGAACGGAAACACCTTCCCGGCGAACACCGGCCCGCTGCCGTCGATGAATTGGGTGACCGCCGGCATCGCCAACGGCGGCATCACGAGCACGATGCCGACGGCCAGCGCGACCACGACACCGATTTTCACGAACGCGCTGAGATAGTCGCGCGGCGCGAGCAGCAGCCACACCGGCAGGACGCTCGCCGCAAACCCGTATCCCATGATCAGCAGCGACAGGCCCGGCCCCGTCATGGTGAAGATCGGAGCCAGCGCCGGATTGGCCGCGACCCATTGGCCCGCCCACAACGCCCCCGCCAGCATCACGAGGCCCATCGCACTCGCCTCGAGCACCTTGTCGGGACGCACGAATCGCAGGTACAAGCCCATGAACATCGCGATCGGCACGGTCAGGCTGATCGTGACCATGCCCCACGGGCTCGACTTGAGTGCATTCACCACGATCAGCGCGAGCACGGAGATCAGCACGACCATGATGCCGAGCACGGCCACGAGTGCCGTCACGCCCGCCACCGGTCCGATTTCGTCCTTGGCCATCTGGCCGAGCGAGCGTCCGTCGCGCCGCACCGACGCGCAGAGAATCACGAAATCCTGCACCGCACCGCCGAGCACCACGCCGATCACGATCCAGAGCGCGCCGGGCAGGTATCCAAATTGTGCGGCGAGTGTCGGACCGACGAGCGGGCCCGGACCGGCAATCGCGGCGAAGTGATGCCCGAACACGACCCATTTGTTCGTCGGGACGTAGTCATGGCCGTCGGATTTCCGCATCGCTGGCGTGGCACGGTCGGCATCGAGCACGAAGATCGTGGTGGCGATGAACCGCGCATAGAAACGGTAGCCGACGAGATAGGTACAGATGGCCGCCGTCAGCAGCCACGCGGCGTTGATGCTTTCGCCTCGCGACAATGCCACGCGACCAAGTGCCGCCGCGCCGATAGCCGCGATCAGACCCCACAGGATGACAGTGCGAGCAGAACGCATGGGTCGGGAATCAGGGAGCCGAAGTGTACGAAGCGCCGTGACGGTACCCGGCGGTCACGCTGCGAGGCAAGTCGCGCTGCGCTCGCGACGTGACCCTGCGCAGGGGACGCCGCGACTTGAGTATCTTCGGGACATGTCAACGCGCTCCCACCTTCCGCGGCCGATGCAGCTCCTGCCGGTCGCCGCGCTGCTGCTTGCGGCATGCGGCGGTGCACCGGCGCCGCCGCCGGCACCCAGTCCGGAGGTGGTCGTGCCGCGCGACTCTGCGCGCCGGACACCGGACGCCGTGCCGGTTGCTGCCGCGCCGCGACCGGGACCACCGGTCTTTGGCGAATATGCGTCGCGTATGGTGGTGGTGTTTCCGCTGCAGCGGTACGCGGTGGCGGACTCGGGATGGCTGACCGCGGCAAGCGCGACTGGCAGGCCACGGGCGGCGCTGCTCGATTCTGCGCTGACTGCAATTCTGCGCGACCGCGGCCTCGAGACGACATGGTCGCTGCCGCCGAATACCTCGCGCGTGGCACAACGCGAAGTGATGAATCGCACCGATCCACGCGCGCTCTCGACCGCTGGTCTCGTACCGAGCAAGCGACGCAACGACGTCGATCTTCGCGAGCCACTCGGCTCGCAGCTGCGGGCGATCATCGCGATGGTGCCGGAGTCGCGACTGATCCTGCTGCCGCTCGAGGCGCGTGTGCTGTCGACGCCCGATGGGATGCGCCAGGCCACACTGCGCATCGCCTTCCTCGATGGCCGGATGTCGACGGTGCTGTCGTTTCCCGATGTGATCGGGCCGCCGGCCGCCGATGAAAAGGCAGCGCTCCAGGCGGTTGCCACGAAGTTCGCGGATCTCGTGATTGTGCCGTAAGCGCGCGATGAACCGATACTGCCACGAATCCTGACGACGTTATTCTCTCCCTGATCCGCACTGACGACATGTCCACCACAGTCACGCTCATCCCCGGCGACGGCATCGGCCCGGATATCACCGAAGCCACCATTCGTGTGCTCGAAGCCGTCGGCGCAGACCTTGTCTGGGATCGGCAGATGGCCGGCGCCTCGGCGGCCGCACGTTACAACGACCCGATTCCCGAAGCGACGCTCGATTCGATCAAGAAGAATCGGGTCGCACTGAAAGGCCCGCTGGAGACACCGGTGGGCGAAGGGTATCGCTCGGTGAACGTGGCGTTGCGCAAGACGTTCGATCTGTACGCGAACGTGCGGCCGGCGCATGTGATTCTGCACGGGGGCCGGTTCGAGAAGGTGGATATCGTGATCATTCGAGAAAATCTCGAAGGTTTGTACTACGGCGCCGAGCATTACATCCGTATCGGTGATGATCCGAAGGCGGCGGCGGAGAGCATCGCGCTGATCACGCGATACGGCTCGGACCGGGCGATTCGGTATGCCTTCGAATACGCCGTGAAACATGGCCGCAAGAAAGTCACGCTGGTGCACAAGGCGAACATCCTCAAGTACACGCAGGGGCTGTTTCTCGACGTGGGGCGCGAGATCGCGAAGGAATATGCGGGTCGTGTGCAGTTCGAGGATCGCATCATCGACGCGATGGCGATGCAGCTCGTGCTCAAGCCGGAGAATTTCGACGTCATCGTGACGACCAACCTGTTCGGCGACATCCTCTCGGATCTGGTGTCGGGGCTGGTGGGCGGACTGGGTCTCGCGCCGGGCGCGAACATCGGACCGACGGCGGCGATTTTCGAGGCGGTGCATGGCACGGCGCCGGACATTGCCGGCAAGGGTGTCGCCAATCCGGGCGCGCTGATCCTGGCGGCCTGCCTGATGCTCGATCATCTCGGAGACACCGTGCGCGCCGAACGCATTCGCACGGCGCTGCACGCCGTGATCGATGAACGCACGATGCTGACGCGCGATCTCGGCGGGACTGCGAGCACGTCGCAATTCGCCGACGCCATCATTGCCAAGCTCTGAGAGGTCGTAGCGCGTGACCCGTATTCTGCACGTCAGCGATCTGCATTTCGGCCGGCCGGCCGTGCCGCTGCAGATCGACGCGATCGAGGCGCTCATTCAGGATGAGCAGTTCGACGTGGTGGCCATCAGTGGCGACGTCAGTCAGCGCGCGCGCTCGGGCGAGTTCCAGCGCGCGCAGGCGTTCCTGCGCGACGCGCGTCGTGTCAGCGAAACGATCGTGGTGCCCGGCAATCACGATGTTGCGTGGTGGAACGCACCGATGGGCATCGGTGACGCGGCGGCGCTGTACGCGGACTATCGTACCTTCATCAACGACGAGATCGAACCCGTGCTCGATGTGCCGGGCGCACGACTGGTGGGGCTCAACACGAGCCACGGCATCACGCGACGGACGCTGACGTGGAACATGCGCGATCTGAGCGTGATCGGCGACGTGACGCGGGCACAGCTGGTCACGCTGCGCACGCGACTCGAGGCCTCGCCGCCCGATGCGGCGCGCGTGGTGGTCATGCACCACAATCCGGTGCGCGGCGAGCTCAGTCAGCGGCACGGCCTGAAGTACACGAAGAAGGTGCTCGGAGCATTCGCCGAGATGGGTGTGGATCTCGTGCTGTGCGGCCACGATCATCAGGAAGCGATCCATTTTGTGGAGCACACGAAGAAGGGGACGGTGATCTCGACCGCCGGCACGATCAGCAGTCGGTCGCGCGGCGGGCGTCCGTCGAGCGTGAACTGCATCGACATCACGGACGACGAGATTCACATCGTGACGTGGATCTGGGAACCGGCAGCGCGACGATTCGGCCCCGGGCCGGTGAAGGTGTTCACGCGGTGATTGCGTGGCTGACGCGGAAGTTTTCGCGCGACCCCGGACAGCTGGGGTTGTTCGATGTGATGTCACCGGCTGTGGTGCGCGAACCGGACGCCTTCCTGCACGCATTGCGTGCACACGGCCTGCGCGGCGTCGATCGCATCGTGTTCACGCGCAACCGCCGCACGATGGTCAGTCTCGCACGCGGTGTGTTGCGTGTGCATGAAGGTTTTGCGACCGCCCCGCCGGAAGTGCAGATCGCCATCGCGACGTTCGCGACGTCACGCAATCGCGCAAAGCGCAATGTCGCGCGCGATGTGATCGTGTCGTATCCGGTGCCAATCCGTCCCGTGTCACGTCGTCCGGCCGAGCAACATCCGGATGACGAGGCGATGTCGGTGCGCCTGACGACGTTGCACGCGCAGCTCAACCTCGAACACTTCAATGGCGAGCTCGCACAGCTCGAGATCCAGCTGTCGCGTCGTCTCGCGCGCCGACTCGGCCACTACACGCCGCGCGTGATGACGGGTGGCATCGGCGAGATCGTGATGTCGCGCCGCCACGTCCGCCGCGACGGTTGGCCCGAAGCGATCCACACCCTGCTCCACGAAATGGTGCACCAGTGGCAGGACGAAACCGGGCGCTCCGTCGATCACGGTTCTGGTTTCCGGGCCAAGTGCCGAGCGGTCGGCATCGAGCCGTCGGCGACGCGGCTTATCTCGAGATCGTGAGATCTTGAGATCGCTAACTGCCGTGTGGCGATAGGGCGGAGAGCTCGGAGAGTGCGTGGCACTCGCGGCTTCTTGCTTTGCGACGACCGTGAACTGCTTTGGGTGGGGAGCGCACGGAGCATCCTGAGGGTGCGCGCGGCAGTGTTCTGCCCATCGCGCACCGAAGGTTATTTTGAAAGAGCAGTTCCAACAAAACGTCAGCGATGTCCCGCGCTGCACCGGACGTTGCGAGTGGAGCGCTCCGTGCGCTCCGTGTGCTCCTGACCCAAAGCAGTTTACGATGGCAAGCGAAGCGAGGAGGCTCGAGTGACGCGCACTCTCCGGCCTCCCCGCCCTATCGCCACAAGGCAGTTGACGATGCTGGCCGATCGAAGCGGTCCAAGTATTGTAGAGAAGGAAGTGCAGCGTTCACCCTCGACTCACAGACAGATGCGCATCTCGACTCGATCACTGCTCGCCGGCTGTCTGCTTTCGCTGACGCTCGTTCCGCTCGCGGGTGCTCAGCGCGCGGCGAATTTGACGGCGATGCACGAGGATATCGATCGACGCATCGCGGCGGTGACGCCGAAGGTGGTAGCGTGGCGGCGGGACATTCATGAGCATCCGGAATTGTCGGGTGAGGAAGTGCGCACGTCGGCGCTCGTTGCCGCGCATCTGCGGGCGCTCGGACTCGAGGTGACAACAGAAGTTGGCGGCCATGGTGTGATTGGCATCCTGCGCGGCGGCAAGCCGGGACCGGTCGTCGCACTGCGCGCGGACATGGATGCGCTGCCGGTGGCGGAGCAGGTCGATCTGCCATTCAAGTCGGCGGTACGCAGCTCCTATCGCGGGCAGTCGGTCGGCGTGATGCACGCCTGCGGGCATGACAATCATGTCGCGATTCTGATGGGCGCGGCCGAAGTACTCGTCGGCATGAAAGCGACGCTCCCTGGCACAGTGAAGTTCATCTTCCAGCCGGCGGAGGAAGGTGCGCCGAACGGCGGTGGTGGTGCGGAGCCGATGATCAAGCAGGGCGCGCTCGAAAACCCGCACGTCGATGCGATCTTCGGCCTGCATGTGTTTCCCGGCGCCGTCGGCTCGATCGGGTATCGCGTCGGTCCGCTGCTGGCGGCATCGAATTCGTTTTCGCTCACCGTCCATGGCAAGCAGACACACGGTGCCGCGCCATGGGCGGGCGTCGATCCGATCGTCGTCGGGTCGCAGATCGTGATGGGATTGCAGACCATCATCAGCCGACAGACGGATATCACGGCGGTCCCGGCGATCGTCACCGTTGGCGCGATCAACGGCGGCATCCGCAGCAACATCATTCCTGACAGCGTGGTGATGATCGGCACCATCCGCACCTTCGATCCGACGCAGCGCACGGACATCTTCGCGCGCATGAAGCGCACGGCGGAGCAGATCGCGCTCGCGAGTGGTGCGACAGCGGGTTTTGTGGTGGACAGCGGCTATCCGGTGACGGTGAACGACACGGCGTTGACCAATCAGATGCTGCCGACGCTCAGGTGGGCGTCGGGCTCGGCGGGGGCCGCGATCCGACCGCTGGTCACGGGCGCCGAAGATTTCTCGTATTTCCAGGAGAAGGTACCGGGCCTGTTCGTGATGCTCGGCGTGACCCCGAAGAACATGGATCCGTCCAAGGTGGCGGCGAACCACTCGCCGTATTTCTTCGCGGATGAGGCTGCGCTGCCGACCGGCGTGCGGACGATGGCCGGGCTGGCGGTGGATTTCCTCGCCTCAGGCAAGGTTGCCACCGGCGTGGCGGGGGCAGCGGGGCGATAGATTCAGCGCAGAATGCAATCCGGGCGCGCCCAGCCGGCGGCGCCCGTCGACCTTCCCTGATAGAGACCGTCATGGCCGTTCATATCGATTCCGAGACCTCGCTGCTGCCGTCCGGCCACCTGATGCCGCGCGACGGTGATCTGTTCAACATCGACGCGGCGCTGACCGAAGAAGAGCGTGCGATCCGCGACTCGGTCCGGCGTTTCGTGGACGAACGCATCCTGCCGATCATCGGCGACTGTTATGTCGAGGGCCGCTTCCCGAAAGAGCTCATTCCGGAGATGGCGGAGCTGGGCATGTTCGGCGCAAATCTCCCGGAGGAATATGGGTGTGCGGGCCTGAGCAGCGTCGCCTACGGCCTGATCATGCAGGAACTCGAGCGCGGCGACAGCGGCATCCGGAGTTTTGCCAGTGTCCAGGGCGCGCTGGTGATGTATCCGATCTTCGCCTTCGGCAGCGAAGCACAGAAGCGTGCCTATCTGCCGAAGATGGCGAAGGGTGAAATCATCGGCTGCTTCGGACTCACCGAGCCGGATGCGGGCTCCAATCCCGGCGGAATGCTGACGCGCGCGCGAAAGCAGGCCGACGGCTCGTGGATTCTGAACGGCGCGAAGATGTGGATCACGAACGGTTCGCAGGCGCACGTCTCGATCATCTGGGCCAAGACGGAAGAGGGCGACGAGAGTGGCAAGTCGGTGCGCGGCTTCATCGTACCGACCAACACGCCGGGCTTCACGGCGAAGGACCAGAAGGGCAAACTCTCGCTCCGCGCCAGCGATACGAGTGAGCTGGTGCTGGTCGATGTGCACGTGCCGGCCGATGCGGTGCTGCCCGAAGTCCAGGGGCTGCGTGGCCCGCTCAGCTGCCTGACGCAGGCACGCTACGGCATCTCCTGGGGCGCGATGGGCGCCGCGATGGCGTGCTACGAAGAAGCGCTCAGCTATTCGAAGACGCGTATCATGTTCGACAAGCCGATCGGCGCGTTCCAGATCCAGCAGGTGCGCCTCGCGAACATGATCACCGAGATCATCAAGGGCCAGCTGCTCTCGCTGCACCTCGGCCGCATGAAGGACCTCGGCACGTTCAATTCGAATCAGGTCAGCGTCGCCAAGCGCAACAACGTCAATGTGGCGACGGATATTGCGCGTGAAGCACGTCGATTGCTCGGCGGCAACGGGATTCTCGCCGAATACCACAGCATGCGGCACATGGCCAACCTTGAGAGCGTCTACACGTACGAGGGCACACACGATGTGCACTCGCTGATCATCGGCAATGCGATCACGGGATTGCAGGCGTTCAAGTAGGCGCGCAGGCGACGAGCTCGCCGGCGTTTCACGCGGACGCATAGTGTAGATTGTGGCACAGGCCCTGCACTGAAAGCGAAGGCTGCGTGGTGTATCGGGTCGCACCACCGCGCAGCGTCCGCTGGCTCAGCGGCCGCGCCGTTTTTGTCGTCTTTTTCTGGCTGTCTGTCGTTCTCAGGAGTTTACGATGAGTTCGCTCGTGCAGTTCGTCTGTTTCACCACCGTGCTGCCGCAGGACGAGTTTCTGCTGGCGTGGGAGCCGTTTGCGACCGGGTTCCTTTCGCGTGGTATCGAGCGCATCGTGCTATCGGAGAACACGGAGCGGACGACCGAGGCGGCGTTCGACTACGTCTCGCGGAACCTCTGGGATGAGAAGCGTTTCGAGCGGGCCTTCCCGCACGGAGTGCGCGGCAGCGGCGGTCTGGGTCCGATCGGCGTGCTGCAGGCGGGTGGATTCCGGCTCACCGAGTCGACGAATGTCGACCTGGCCGTGGGGCAGCGTCATGACGCGAAGGTGATTGCGTTCCTGATGACGCGCACCGGACTGCGTGACAAGACCCGCGCGGCGATCCGCGCTGGTTTGCAGCATCAGGGCGTGACCGCGAGCGCGATCTACCTCAAGGATGGCGACGCGCGCACCGATCGTTTCGACATGGTCATCGAGATCTATTGTCGTGAAGGTGTGACCGACGAGATCATCGACATGTTGCGCGTGGCCACGGCGCCGCATGTGACGGCGGCACCGGTGATCATTGGCGCGTACCTGGAAGTCGCCGAAATGGGCGTGGAAGCGAAACGCGCCTAGGTGTGTCCCTCGCGCGAACGTCGCGCACCAGTCACTTTCGACGGGTCTCAGCGCCAGTGCGCCGGGACCCGTTTGTGTTGCGAGACATGCGCAGCTCCGCCCATCACTTCCGACCGTGCCAGGACTTTCCGACATGACGCGTCGCCGTCGCGTGACCCTGATGTTGAGTGCTGTGTGTGCGATGGCCGCACCGCTCTCGCTGCATGCCGCACGTGAGCGCCCCGTGCCACACGCGGCGACCTACGACGCGCTCGTCACCTTTTTTCACGCATGGCGTGACTTCCAGAAGGCGCCGATTACGAACGGTGCGCCGGATTATTCCGTGCGCGCGATGTCTGCGC
The DNA here is from genome assembly GCA_031367535.1 of Gemmatimonadaceae bacterium. Classification (GTDB taxonomy): domain Bacteria; phylum Gemmatimonadota; class Gemmatimonadetes; order Gemmatimonadales; family Gemmatimonadaceae; genus JACMLX01. The sequence goes on along the minus strand of JANLPZ010000231.1, from coordinate 37,104 downwards.
AGCAGCGAGCGCTGGTGACGTGGCAGCGTCGCCTCGCGGCCATCGACACGACCGGCTGGACGGTGCCGCAGCGCGTGGACTGGCACATCGTGCAGGCGGAAATGCACGGCATGGAATTCGACCATCGTGTGCGGAAGCCGTGGGCTACGAATCCGGCATTCTACGTGACCGTGTTCGCGGACCAGAGTGATCAGCCGGCGCGCGAAGGACCGTTCGCGGACGGTGCGATTGAAGTGTGGTCCGAGAAATTTCCGTTGAGCGCGGATCGTGCTGCGGTGATGCGCGCGCGGCTCAAGGCTATTCCCGTCCTGCTCGCGCAGGCGCGTATGAATCTTGTCGGCAACGGCGCCGATCTGTGGAAGTATGCGCCCGGCACGATTCGCGATCAGAGCACGGAACTCGCCGCACTCTCCGCGAAAGCCCCGGCGGATCTGATGGCCGACGTGGAGCGTGCAAAAAACGCGACCGACGCGTTTGCCACCTGGGTCGAGCATCAGGCGAAGGCGAAGACAGCCCCGTCCGGCGTCGGGATCGCGAACTACAACTGGTATCTGAAACACGTGATGCTGGTGCCGTACACGTGGGAACAGGAAGTGGCGCTCATGGAGCGCGAACTGTCACGCTCGCACGCGCTGCTGGCTCTCGAGGAAGTGAAACACACCGGATTGCCCGTGCAGGTGCCGCTTGCGAGTCAGGCGGAACACACACGCCTCTACACGCAGGGCGTGACGGACTACATGGCGTTTCTGGAATCGCAGCACATCATGACGATTCGTCCCGACATGGAGCCGGCGCTGCGCGCACAGACCGGGCATTTCATGGCGGGGCCGCGCGAGTTCTTCTATGAAGTGGATTACCGCGATCCGGAAATCATGCGCACGCATGGTTTTCACTGGTTCGACCTGGCGTATGCCGCCAACACGCCGCACTCCAGTCCGATTCGCCGAGGCCCGCTGCTGTACAACACGTTCGTCACGCGCACCGAAGGCAACGCGACGGGTTGGGAAGAGATGATGCTGCAGGCCGGCATGTTCGACAGCAAGCCGCGTTCCCGCGAGTTGATCTACATCCTGCTCGCCGAACGGGCGGCGCGCGCGATGGGTGATCTGCGGATGCACGCGAACCAGATGACGCTCGAGGACGCGTCGGCGTACGCGGCGAAGTACACGCCACGCAACTGGTTGCGCCTTGACGGGAAACTGGTGCGCGGCGAGCAGCATCTCTATCTGCAGCAGCCGGGGTACGGCACGAGCTACGTGATCGGCAAGATTCAGGTCGAGGACATTCTCGCGGCCCGCAAGCAGCAGCTTGGCGACGCATTCTCGATGCAGCAGTTCATGGACACGTTCACGGCCACCGGGTTGATCCCGGCGTCGCTGGTGGGCTGGGAGATGGCGGGGATCCCGCCGCGGTAGGATTTTCAAGGGGTCAGAGCACTTGAACGGTTTCAAGGGGTCAGAGCACTTGAACGGTTTCAAGTGCTCTGACCCCTTGAAACCGTCCCCTTGATCGGATGGTCACTCGCGCGTGTACACCCGCTGCGACAGCCGCCGCTTGATCCACACCGGAATGTGCCGCGCCAGGAACACCAGCAGTTTGTACTGAATACCCGGCACACAGATCACCGGGCCGTTGCCCTCGAATTGCCGCAGCGACATCTCCGCCACCGTCTCGGCCTCGAGCCACATCCAGGGCGGCGCCGACTTCGTCTGATCGAAGGACATGCGCTGATGGAACTCGGTGTGCGTGAAGCCGGGACAGAGCGCCTGCACACGAATGCCGTGTGGCTCGACTTCAAGCGACAGCCCTTCACTGAAACTGCGCTGCCAGGCCTTGGTGGCGCAGTAGTTCACATTGCCGGCGCTGTTCACGAAACTGGCGACACTCGACACGGTGATGATGCCGCCGCGGCGCGCCGGTTTCATGAGTTGCAGCGCGGCGTGCGTGAGGCGGCTGACCGCGATCACATGAAGCCGGAGCATGCTGTCCTGCCGTTCGATTGGCGACGCGGCGAACGAACCGGTCGTTCCGAAACCGGCGTTGTTGACCAGCAGATCGAGGCGCCCGGCGGTGAGCATCGCACGCTCCACAATCGCGAGCCCTTCGTCTGCGGTGAGGTCCGCTACGACCACGGTGGCACTGGCGCCGAGTGTCGCGAGTTCAGTGGCGAGTGCCGAGAGACGCGCGCCGTCGCGGGCCACCAAGAGGAGGTCGTAGCCACGCTGGGCCAATTTTCGTGAAAATACCGCGCCAATGCCGGAGGAGGCGCCGGTGACGAGGGCGAGGGGTCGCTGAGTCATGGCTGAATAATGACCTCCGCCGAGACGAAGTGTCCTGCAGGACGGAGGGCGCCCGGCTAATTTCCCGGGATCGTCGTTTCTCCGTTTTATCCACAGCCATTGGGAGTGCCAGCGGTGAAGATCGCCGTGTGCATCAAGCGCGTCGCCGACATGGGCGCACGCTTCCAGATCGGCGCTGACGGCACCTCTGTGTCGGACGCCGGCATCAAGTACGATATGAGCGACTTCGACGAGTGGGCGGTCGAAGCAGCGCTGCAACTCAACGAAAAACATGGTGGTGGCGAAGTCACCGTCATTTCACTCGGCCCCGACGCGGCGCAGGAAACCATTCGCAAGGCACTCGCGATGGGTGCCGACAAGGGTGTGCATCTGAAGGCCGACAAGATTCCGTTCGATGGTTTCGCGATTGCCGAAGCATTGGCCGCTGAACTGAAAGACGGCGCATACGACCTGATTCTGTTCGGCCGCATCGCGGTTGACAGCGCCGCCGGTGTGACGGGCGCGATGGTGGCCGAGCTGCTTGGGTTGCCGTGTGTGACAGCCGTGTCGAAGCTCGACGTGAGCGGCGCGACGGGCACGGCCGAACGTCAGGTGGAGGGTGGCGTCGAGACGCTGTCATTCCCGGTGCCGGCAGTGTGCACGATCGATCAGGGCCTCGTCACGCAGGCGCGATATCCGAGCCTCAAGGGCATCATGGCGGCGAAGAAAAAGCCGCTCGAGAGCAAGCCGGCGCAACTCGGCGCGATCTCGGTCAGCGTGCGGAAGATGGAATTGCCGCCCGAACGTTCAGCCGGACGCATCGTGGGTGAGGGTGCCGCGGCCGTACCTGAATTGATCCGACTCCTCCAGACTGAAGCGAAGGTACTCTGAGATGGCGAACAACATTCTGGTGGTGGCCGAGGCGCGCGGTGGTGATGTGCGCAAAGTGGCGCTCGAAGTGGTGACGGCCGCGCGCGCGCTGGCCGATGGTCTGGGTGGGGAAGTGCATGCGATCGTGTTCGGTGGCGCCGGTATCGGCAGTGTGGCGCCAAAGCTTGGTGCCGTCGGTGCCGATGCGGTGCTCGTCGTCGAGCATGACGGTTTCGCGACGTACAATGCCGAAGCCGTCGCGGCGACGGTCGCGGCGCAGATCACGAGTGGTGGCTATCGCGCCGCCTTGTTCGGCGCGAGTGCGATGGGTCAGGATCTCGCACCACGCATCGGCGCCAAGTTGCGCGTCGGTGTTGCGGCAGACGTGGTATCGGTGACGGCAGATGGCACTGACATCGTCGTGCGTCATCCGATGAACACGAACAAGATCATCGCGACGATGGTGTTGTCGGCCACGCCCGCGTTGGTGAGTGTGCGACCGGGCGCGGTGACTGTCGGCGCGTCGGTGAAGGCTGGCGTCGTGCAGAGTGTTGCATCGGCGATGGATCCGTCGGCAGGACGCGTCACGGTGACGGGTGTGTCGATGGGTGGTGGCGCCAAGCTCGATCTCGCCGAAGCGCCGGTGATCGTGAGCGGTGGACGCGGGCTCAAGGCGGCCGAGAATTTTTCGCTGGTTGAAGATCTCGCGGCGGCATTCGGCAACGCGGCCGTCGGCGCGACACGTGCGGTGACGGATGACGGATGGCGTCCGCACAGCGATCAGATCGGACAGACGGGGCGTCAAGTCTCGCCCGATCTCTACGTGGCTGTCGGCATCAGTGGTGCCATTCAGCACATCGCCGGCATGCGGAACTCGAAGACGATCGTCGCGATCAACAAGGACAAGGACGCGCCGATTTTCAAAGTGGCGGACTACGGCATCGTGGGTGATGCGTTCGAGATCGTCCCGGCGCTGACGGCGGCAGTGAAGGCCGCACGGGCGCAGGGCTGATCATGTCCGGACAGAACATCGCATTCCTGATCGTCCTCACGGCGGCGCTGGGATTCTTCAGCTACAACATCCAGCGGCTGGTCAGCTATCTCCGGCTCGGCAAGGCGGAGAACCGGCTCGATCATCCGGGACGTCGCACGTGGAACCTGATCACGATCGGATTTGCGCAGACGAAAATTCTGCGCGAGCGTGGCGCGGGATTGTCGCACGCGTCGGTGTTCTGGGGTTTTCTCGTACTGACCGCGGGCACGGCCGAGATTCTGCTGCACGGTGTGTGGCCCGCGTTCAGTTACGAAGCAATTCTGCTGCGACCGCTGTGGCAGCTGTTCATGCTCAGTCAGGAGCTGTTCGCGGTGGTGGTGCTGGTTGCCGTCAGCTGGCTGCTCTGGCGACGGCTGGTGGCACCGCCGAAGCGCCTGCAGGGCAAGGAGATTCACGGCGCCGAGGCGGTGATCATTCTGTGCGTGATCGCGTCGCTGATGCTGACGATCTACACCACCGGCGCCCTCGAATACGCCTCCGATCCCTCGGTGCGCGCGACACACTTCGGTTGGTTCCGCCCCATCTCCACCGGCCTCGGCGCGCTGCTCACGAGTGTCCCGGGCAGACATGCCGCGCATGATGTGAGTTTCTGGCTGCATGCGCTGCTGGTGCTTGGCTTTCTGAATTTTCTGCCGTACTCGAAGCATCTGCATGTGGTCAGTTCGCTGATCAACGTCTGGTTCAGCAACACCAGTGGTCCCGGCCAGATCGGTGTGATGCGTGCGATGGACCTCGAAGCGGAGGTGGAGCAGTTCGGCGCGACCGACGTCGATCATCTGTCGTGGAAGAATCTGCTCGATGGCTACAGCTGCACGGAGTGCGGTCGTTGCACGGCCGCCTGTCCGGCGAACATCACCGGCAAGCCGCTCAGTCCGCGCAAGATCGTGGTCGATACGCGCCGACGTCTGATGGAGAAGGCACCGCTGCTCGCCGGCGAACTCGACGTGCCGGGCAGCGCGGCGCTGTTTCTCGACGCCGACGGTGGCACGGCCGCACTCGGCAACGTGTTGCTCGACAACTATCTCACCGAAGATGAACTCTGGGCCTGCACGAGTTGTCGCGCGTGTGTGACCGAGTGTCCGGTGAGCATCGACCAGCTCGACATCATCAACGAGTTGCGACGCGGACTGGTGCTCAACGAAGGCCGCTTCCCCGAGGAAGTGCAACCGACGTTCGAGTCACTCGAGACGAATGCCTCGCCGTGGGCGTTCAGTCCCGCCGATCGTGCGCAGTGGAGCGAAGGGCTGAACATTCCGACGTACGCCGAAGCCTTCGCGGACGGGAAGCGCCCCGACATTCTGTTCTGGGTCGGCTGCATGGGCAGCTTCGACGATCGCGCGAAGAAGATCACCGTCGCATTCGCGCGCATCCTGCAGGCCGCCAACATCGACTTCGCGATCCTCGGCCAGGAGGAAACGTGTCACGGCGACCCGGCGCGGCGACTCGGCAACGAGTATCTGTACCAGATGCTGGCCAAGGGCACTATCGAGACGCTCGATCGCTACGAAGTGAAGACGATCGTCACCTTCTGCCCGCACTGCTTCCACCAGATGGGGAACGAGTTCCCGCAGCTCGGTGGCAACTATGAAGTGATCCATCACAGCACGTACATCGAACGGTTGATGGACGCGAACCTGATTCCGCTCAACACGGAACATGGCAAGGGCCTCACCATGACGTACCACGATTCGTGTTATCTGGGTCGCTACAACGACGTGTACAGCGCACCGCGCGAAACACTCAAGCGCGCGCTCCCGGTGCTGACGTTCGTCGAACCGGCGCGCACAGAGAGCCGCGGGCTCTGCTGCGGCGCCGGCGGCGGTCGGATGTTCGTGGACGAGAAGGTCGGCAAACGCATCAATGTCGAACGCACCGAAGAACTGGTGGCCACCGGCGCCGATGTGATCGCGGTCGCATGTCCGTTCTGCATGACCATGATGACCGACGGCGTCGCGAAGCTCGAGAAGGATGTGTCCGTGATGGATATCAGCGAAGTCGTCGCCGGCCAGCTGCTTCCGTCCCGAGCACGCGAGCTGGTGGCTGGGGACTGAGCTCAGTCTCTTACTGCTCAACGCAACGGCGCAACGGCGCAACGAACTGCAACTGCTGGAACGCAGCGTCGCAGCGTCGCAGCGGCTTGAACTGCCTTGACGCAAAGCCGGGAAGGCGCCAAGCGCTCCGCACGTAGTATGCGCAACACATCGCGCGGCGAAGAACTCAGAAAGGCTGTTGGAACTGCGCTCCCGGGGGCAGTTCCAACAGCATTTTTTGACGGTGACTTCGCTTTGCGGTGTGAATAGTGCGCACGGAGCGCTCGGCGCCTTCGCGTCTAAACCGTTCAGATCTTGTCGCCTCTGCGTTGACGCAGTTGCAGTTCGTTGCGTCGTTGCGCCGTTGCGTTGAACTGTGTTTCTGTTTCGCCGCCAACAGTCACCGCGTGATGCGATAGAGGCTGATGGTGTGGAGGTGCGCGCCGGCTTCGATGGGGACTTTGGCGACCGTCTCGCAACTGAGCGCGTGACTGATGCACCAGTCGGGAAAACCGGCGGAGCCGACGCGTCCGGGATCGGCGATCCAGCCTTCGCCGTGCTGACCGAGTGACTGCGCCATCACACGCGCGATGAGTGGTGCGTTGCGCTGTTCGTAGAGCACATCCGATGCCACGATCAGGTCGAAGCCGCGCAGATCATTCGGCCAGTGATTCCAGTCCGCGCAGCGCGCCGTGATGTCCACCTGGGCGTTTCGCCACGCGTTCACGCGTGCGAATTGCGGCGAGTCCTCGTAGTAGTCGGTCGCCGTCACGTCGAAGCCCGCGCGCGCGGCCGCGGTCGCGACCGCACCACTGCCGCAGCCCAGCTCGAGCAGCGTGCGCCCATTGCCGTGCAGACCGCGCAGGAAGCGCGACAACACGACCGACGCCGGCCACAGATCGGCCCAGTACGGCAACCGGTCATCGAGCGCAAAATCCTGTTCCGAGATCAGGTCGTCGGAATTTTCAGGATGCAGAATCTGCACGACTTCATCGGTCGCGATCGTCACCGGCGATTCCGTGATGCGGAACCGGCCGCGCAGATCGAGTTCGAGTGCATCGGGCGTCAGAACGTCCAAGGAACCGCCGGATGCGGGAAATTGCCGGGCTGGAGCAGCATCGCGCGCGCTGTTTTGCCCTTGCCAAGATACGACACATCGTGCGGCACGATCAGGAGCGCATTCGCGTGCATCATCGACGTCAGCAGTCCCGATCCCTGCGGCCCCGTCAGCGTCGCGACGTGCCGCTCATCCACAACCGCGCGCAGGAAATGCGTGAGCCCGCCAGTCGTCGTGACCGGCTCGGCCAGCGTCACATCGATCGCGGTGCGCCAGAGCGGCAAGTGCACCGACATGAAGCGCAACGCGGGCCGCACGAAAATCTCGAACGTGACCATCGCGGACACCGGATTGCCCGGCAGCCCGAACCACGGACGGTCACCGAGCATGCCGAATCCAAACGGTCCGCCGGGCCGCATGCGCACACGCCAGAAATCGAGTGACGCACCGAGGCGCTGCACCACATCGCGTGTGTAGTCGAACGCGCCGACGCTGATGCCGCCACTCGTGATCAGCACGTCGAACTCCGGCGCATTGGTGATACACTCGGCAATCGCCGCCGGATCATCCGCCGCGATACCGAGCGGGATCGGCACGCCACCGGCTTCCTGCACCGCTGCGGCCAGTGCGTAGCTGTTGGTGTTGATGATGCGACGCCCGAGCAGCACGTCGTCGAACCTGTCGACATCCACCAGCTCGTTGCCTGACGTGAGAATTGCGACGCGCGGTTTGCGGATCACCGTCAATGTCGGCCGACCATTCGCCGCGGCCAGCGCCACGTGCGCCGGACGCAACACGGTGCCGTACGACATCAGACGATGCCCCGCGCGGAAGTCCTCACCACTCGGCCGGATATTCCGTTCCGCATCGCGATCGTTGCGAATCAGCACACGCTCCACGCCCGCATCCGTATCCTCGACGCGAATCACCGTGTCGATGTTGTCGGGGACTGGTGCACCGGTCATGATGCGCCACGCGCTTCCGGACAGAATGGCCTGCGGTGCCGAATCGCCGGCGGCGATCGTGCCACCGACCATCAGAGATACAGGCGACTCGTTCGTCGCACCGCGCACATCGTCGGCGTGAACCGCGTAGCCATCCATCGCGCTGTTGCGCCACGCAGGATGCGTGTAGGCCGCGTCAATCTGTTCGGCCAGCACCCGACCCACCACGCTGCGCAGCGGCACGTCCTCGGGTCGCAGGCGCGGCACGGCGGCGATGATCCGATTGATGGCCTCTTCGACCGCCAGGCGCGGTGTGTCACTCATGGTGCCGCCCGACGCATGTTGACGAGGCGCTCCACGAGGACTTCTGCGGCGCGATCGACGTCGCGGTTCGGCACGACGAAGTTGTTCGCGATGATGGAGAAGATCAGCACTTCACCGTCCGCGGTGGTGACATAGCCGGACAGTGCCCGTGCCTTGTCGATGGTGCCTGTCTTGGCGTGAACACGGCCCTGCGCGAATGCTTTCATCCGATTGCTCAGTGTGCCGTCCTCGCCGGCGATCGGAAGGGCGTCCATGAAAGTCCTGAAAAACACGTAGTGCCGCACCTCGCTGAGCACACGTACGATCGCGTGCGGCGAGAGATAGTCGTGGCGCGACAAGCCGCTGCCGTCGCGGATAGCATACGCATCTGGCCGGACGCCCCATGTGGCGAGTTGCCGCTCGACCACCGCTCGGGCACTGTCCGGAATGCCGACGCCTGTGCCGACCAGCGCCAGCGTGCGAAACACGACCTCCGCGATCTGATTCTGCGACGGCTTTTCCATTGCCGCGAGTACGTCGCGGAATGGCAGCGACAGCAGCACGGCAACCGTATCGACTGCCGAATCACCCGTCGTCGTGCGAGCCGCGCTGCCCGGTCGCACTGCAATGCCGGAGTCCGCGAGCGCCTTCGCCACCGCAGCGAGATAGACACCACGCCCCTCCGGATGCGAGGCGCTGAATGTCATCGAGTCGCCGCGCGCGATCGTGCCGCGCACCGTGATGCCGGGCACACTCGCCGAGTCGCGCCACCACTCGATCATCGGCGGCCCGCTGCCGGCGGCACGTGTGGTGACGCTGGAGCGGATCACGGGTGATGTTGCCAGCGGCGTGGTCGTGACGCATGCGCGCGCCGCGCGGTTGCGGCAACCGGTCACCGCCACGTCGGTGAATGCCTCGTTGAACATCAGCTCTGTCACGCCGGCGCCGTACGCTGCGTCGAGATCATCCCAGTCCCACCCGTAGCCGAGCGGACTACCGGGAAATGCGGGGGTGTCGGATGTGCGAATCCGACCGTCGATGCGAGACACGCCGGCACGTTTCAATGCCGCAACCAGCGGCGCGAACACGGTCAGCGGATCACCGCGCATCGCAACCGACACACTCGGATCGCCGGTGCCCGTGACCACCAGATCCCCGCGCAGCACGCCGCGCGTGATGCGACCCGTGCGCGTGAACGTCGTTTTCCATTGATAGTCCGCGCCCAGCTGCGCCAGCGCGACGGCGCCAGTCACGAGTTTCTGGTTCGACGCTGGCAGGAACAGCTTGTCGGCATTCACGCTTGCCAGCGTATCACGTCGATCGGGCGCGACCACGAGGATGCCCCACTGCGCACTCGCGAACTGTGGCAGCGCCACAATCGAGTCGACCAGCGCTTGCAGCACCGCGACTTTTGGCACTGTGAGTATCACCGCAGGACGCTCGGACGTCGGAACGGTCGCGATCACGGGTGCAGGAGCAGGCGTGGCGATCGGCGTTGCGGATCGCGCGCACGCGGCGAGCACGAAACACACGGCAACGCGCGTGTGGCATGTGTTCATGCGTCGCTCGACCGCTGCGGGGAGAGCCACGATTCGGCGAGGCGAAGGTCGTCCGGCGTGTTGACGTTGAAAAATGCGCGCGCGGCACGGTCCGGTGAAAGCATCGCATCGATTCTCCAGTGCACGCCAGCGACCTCGCGCCAGAGCGCCTGCGCGGATCGCTCACCGCGCGCGAGCAGCGCCGTTGCCGCTGTCGCACACGATGCCGCGTACGCGGCGCAGAGCGGCTCACTGCTCGCATCCGCATGCACGGGCACGCAACATGTCGCGCCACCGTCGACGACCTGTGCGAGCTGGTCGAGAATATCCGCGGTCACGAACGGCATGTCCCACGCGCACACGATCACCGTCGAACCATCGCTGGCGAGGAGCGCGGTCTCGAGCGCACCGAGTGCGCCGCGACCCGCTTCAGAGTCCCGCACGACCGGATGTTCGCGAAACCAGAACTCCGCCGTGTGGTCGTTGGCCGCAATCATCACGTCGTCGCAGGACTCCCGCAGCGCAGCCAGTGCGGCATCGGCCAACCGTCCCTCACCAAGCGGCAGCAACCCCTTCGCCTGACCGCCGAATCGGCTCGACGCTCCGCCGGCGAGCAGCACACCGCGTCGGCGCTGCCTCGTTCCCGTCACGTCGGCTCGAAGTCTGGTTCGTACGTCGCGCTCAGCGTCGCGTCCTCGGCCACCACGACACGCGTCACGCGCACCGACGCCGGCAGGCGCGCCTGCACCCGCTCGGCAATGAAGCGCGCCAGCTCTTCGCCGGTCGGCACGAGTCCCGTCGTCTCGTTGAAGTCCGGCACGTCGAGATTGATGTTGCGATGATCGAAGCGCAGCCGCACTTCCTCGAGCAGCACCGCATCGAGCAATCCGAGATCCATCAGCATGCCGGACTCGCGCTGGACCGGACCGCTCACGCTCACGTCGCAGGTGTAGCTGTGACCATGAAAATTCGGACGTGCGCAGAGGCCGAAGGTGGCCTCGTTCGTGGCGTCGTCCCATGCCGGCCGTCGGTAGCGATGTGCGGCCGCAAACTGCACGCGGCGCGTGAGCGTCGTACGGCCGGTCATCGTCGTCCGATTTCCCGCACCAGCCCGAGCGTGAGCATTGTGTTGCGTGTCCAGCTGCTTTTTGTGTTCCCGGCAATGATGCGTGGCACGTTCGGTGTGCTGTCGCGGAACGTCTGCGGATATTTCACGCTGTAGAAGCGATTCGTGAAATCCGCGCGGATCGTCCAGCGCGACCGCTGTGGCGCGAACTTCAGGCCCAGTCCGAACACGGGCGCGAAGTGTGTGCCGAACTGGAACTGCGACGAATCGGTGATCGCCTTGTTGTCAGTCACGATGCCGCCGCCGAACGTGGCCGTCGGTATCAGCGAGTGCCAGCTGCGGTTGCCCGTGAGCAGCAGCGTGAACGCACCATCGAGCATCCACAATGGCTGCGAGACGTTGGTCCCAACGCGATTCGCGACCGGCTGTCCTGGCTGCAGAATGTCGCGCGTGGCGGACTGACGCATCACTGTCGCTGTGAAGGCGAGCGGCGCTTTTCCGAGGTTGATGTCGTAGCGCGCACCGACCGCAAATCCACCGCGTGGCGCCGCACCAACCTTGTCGTGTCCACCGAAACTCGGACCCGCCAGCAACGTCACATCCTGCCGGATTTCCAGGTCGCGAAACGGACTCCGTTCAGGCGTTGATCCGACTTGGGCACCGAGCGTTGAACCACAGACCGCCATCACCGCTGCGCCGAACAGGACACGTGCCGTCATACCGTCACCGCGGCCATCCGAAGGCTGCGTCCACCCATCTCGGGCGGAATCGTGAGGCCGAGCAGTTCGAGGACGGTGGGTCCGATATCACACAAGGCACCGCCTGCACGCAGCGGTACGACGCCATCAGGATCGACGATGAGCAAGGGAACGGGATTGGTGGTATGAGCCGTGTGTGGGGCACCCGTGACCGGATCCACCATCACATCAGCGTTGCCGTGATCGGCGGTGAAGATCACGCGCGCGTCGCCCTTCGCCGCCGCGGCGACGATACGACCGATGCACACATCGACGGCCTGCACGGCGGCGATCGCGGCCGGCAGGGAGCCGGTGTGACCGACCATGTCGCAGTTCGCGAAGTTGCAGAGCATGAAGTCGTACTTGTGCGTCTCGAGTGCGTCGACGAGCCCGTCGCAGATGCCGGCGGCACTCATCTCCGGCTGCAGATCGTATGTCGCGACTTTGGGGCTTGGTACCATGCGACGTTCCTCACCGGCGAACGGTGCTTCACGCCCGCCGTTGAAGAAGAACGTGACATGCGGATACTTCTCCGTCTCGGCTGTGCGCAGCTGTGTCAAGCCTGCCGCAGCAATCACTTCGCCGACCATGTTGGTCAGCTGTGTGGCCGGAAATGCGACCGGATAGGTGAAGGTCGGGTCGTACTCCATCATCGTCGTGACCGACAGCCGCGGTCGGCCGGCAATATTGAACCCGTCGAACGTCGGCGAGGTCAGGGCATCGCACAGTTGCCGCATGCGATCACTGCGAAAGTTGAAGCAGATCACCACGTCGCCGTCGGCCAGTCGCGGCGTCAGCGCACCGGATGTGTCATGCAGCACGAACGGTTCGATGAATTCGTCGGTGGTGCCAACAGCGTACGCCGCCTCGAGCGACGCTGCGACCGTGTCGGCCGTCGAGCTCACGCCGATGCCATCGACCATCGCACGATACCACTTCTCGGTGCGCGGCCAGCGATGATCGCGGTCCATGCCGAAGTAGCGACCACCAAGCGTCGAGAGCACGGCGCGACCCGGATACTTCGCGATCTGGTGCTGCAGTTCGGCGAGAAAGCCGCGCGCCGAGTTGGGTGGCGTGTCGCGACCGTCGGTCATGCCGTGCACGGCGACCGTCGGGACCTGTTCGCGGTTCGCGAGATCGAGCAGCGCGAAGAGATGTTTGTCGAGCGCGTGCACGCCGCCGTGGCCGAGCAGCCCGATGAGGTGCAGCGTCACACCACGCGCGGCGGCGTCGCGGCAGGCGGCGACCAGTGCGGTGTTGCTGAAGAACGCACCCGACTCAATGGACGCACCGATGCGCACCAGGTCCTGCTCCACCACGCGGCCGGCGCCAAGGTTCATGTGGCCGACTTCGCTGTTCCCCATCTGGCCTTCGGGCAGTCCGACGCGACGCCCGCTCGCTTCGATCAGCGTGTGCGGCACCGACCCCATCAGCTTGTCCCAGTTCGGGGTCTCGGCGAGCGCGATCGCGTTGGCGGTGGCGTCGTCTCTGTATCCCCACCCGTCGAGAACGACGAGGCAGACGGGCCGAACGGAGGGCGAGGGCATGGATGGAGGGTGGGGCGGGGTAGTAATGTCGTGGCTATGACGTCTGCTGAATGTACCCCCCACCGATGGGCCCTACCATCGACGGCGCGCCACTCCGTCGCTGCCTACACGCTGAGCTCTCTGGTGTTTCTCCTGGGCGGTGTCGGGCTGCCAGCCCAGAAACCGGCAGACTCGACCGGAAGTCGCGTGTTGAGCCCGGCAACCATTCCACTGCGGCCTGCAGTCAAGGCGGAAATCCGGACGGCGCCTGACGGTGCGGTCATCGGGACGGTCATCGCGCCGGGCACGATCCTGCCCATGGCGCGTGAGCGCGGCTGGGTGCGGGTGCGGATGGAAGGGTGGATCAAGGAGTCGGAGCTGCTGCCGGTCGACTCATCGCTTCGCACGGCGCTCAGCGCGGCGGACCTGCGCGCCGATCCGGAGGGTTCCAAGGGGAAGCTGATTCGCTGGAAGGTCGAGATTCTCGCGTTCCAGCGCGCGGATGCGCTGCGGCGAGACCTCGTCACCGGCGAACCGTATCTGCTGGCGCGCGGTCCGGCCGGAGAAAATGCGATGCTCTATCTGGCCTTGCCGACGGCGCTCGTGAACGATGCCAAGGCGATCGTGCCGCTGACCGTCGTGCAGATCACCGCGCGCGTGCGGACCGGCCGGTCCGCACCAACCAATGTCCCGATCCTCGACGTCGAGGCGATTACACCACCATGACTTCCGAACCCGCTGCGTCCACCGGCAAGCCAGTCGTCGGATTTGTGATCGCCGGCCTGCTGACCGTTGCGGCTGCCGTCGCGATTCCGCTGCTGCGCGCCCAGACCGATTCGCTGACGCAGGAAGCGAACAAATTGCGCGCCGCACAGACGAGTGGTGCGCTGGTGCTCGACTCATTGCGAACCGCGACCGCCGCGTCGAAAGCGATACTGGCGTTGGAGCAGGCACGCGCCCTGGCGCGCGATGAACCGAAGCTGCATCTCGTGATCGCGGTCGACAGCGGCACGGTGGCACTGGTGCGCGACGGCATCACACTGCGCTCGATGCCCGCGCGATTCCGCGGCGGCATGCCGACGCGTGGTCAGCAGACAATCGCGACGATTGCTGAATCGGTCGTTGCGGCGACGGCACCGACGGTCGACTCACTTGGCAATACCATCACGGCCGCCGCGAAAGACATGAAGGTCGAGCGTGTCACGCTGAGCGATGGCACGACGCTCGAAGGTGGCGACGCCGCGGAAGCGTTGCTCGGTGGCGTGGAAGTTGCGCCCGGGCCGCGCATGATTCTCGTGTCGCGTCGCGACTTCGCCGCCATCCGGCCCAACCTGGTGCGCGGCATGAAGGCGGTCCTGTTCTGATGTTCAAGCGATTCCTTTCCGCCGGTGGCTTTCTCGCCTGGGCCGCGCTCACGCTGGCGATCGTCGGTATTGGTGCGACCGCGTACGTCGGTCAGGAAACACTGTCGGCAATGCGCACGCGGAATGCCGTGCGCGATGCCGGTGCGCAAGAGTTCGCGACGCTGACACAGGCGCGTCATACACTGACGGTCGTCAACGATTCCCTGCGTATCACGCGCCGCCGCGGTCTGCCGAGCGCCGCGCAACCGTACATCATCGTCAGTCTCGCCGACAATCGCCTGTGGGTGCGCGACAATGGCGTCGAGCTGTTCACGACGCGTGTTGCGAGCGGCAGCGGACGCACACTCACCGGCGAAGGCTCGAAGGAGAAGTACAAGTTCGACACGCCGCGCGGCAAGCTCACGGTGAAGAGCAAGGAAACGTCGCCGGCATGGGTGCCACCCGACTGGCATTTCGTGGAGCAGGCCGGCAAGAAGAAACTCGGCATTCTGCGCATGAAGCGCGGGCAGATCATCCAGGTTGCCGACGGCATCATCACGACGCGCGGCAGCGAAGTGATCAAGCGTCATCGCGACGGATCGGTGCAGAATCTGACCGCCACCGACGGCAAGGAACTGGTCGCCGGCGGTCGCATCATCATCCCGCCCGGCGGCACGAATGCGCGGCGCTACAAGGAGATTCTGGGCACGCATCGCCTCAATCTCGGCGACGGCTACGCGCTGCACGGCACCAACGTGCCCAGCTCCATCGGGCGCAGTGTCAGCCATGGCTGCGTGCGTCTGCGCAATGAAGACATCGAGACGTTGTACAACATGATTCCTGTTGGCACCGCGGTGTACATCTATTGAGGCCGATGCGCCGACTCGTGATCGCGATCGTCGTGCTGAGCGGCGTCGCCGCCTGCGCGTCGTCGCGTGGACGCTCCTGTCGTGAGCCCGCTGAGCCGGCGGAACTGGCGCGCCTGTCGCGGACCGTGGATTCCACCGTCACCGCCATGCGCACAGCATCCGACACCCAAACCACGTGGCTCAGGCAGTATCTGCAGGCGATGATCGATCGCACGGCGGAACTCGATGCCTGTGGACGCGTGACGCGCGCGGACGATCTGCGCACCGCCGCGGCACTCGGTTTGCGCGCCGCCGTCCTCGGCGTCCCGACCGTCGAACGCGCCTACATCTGGTCACGACGCGCCGTGCTTGCCGACACCGCCGATCGTCGCTCCTGGCGCGTGATGGCGGGCGCCTGGGATCAGTTGCAGGTCCTGCGCATGCAACCACAATGGTTCGCCACCGTCATCGCCTGCGATCGCTCTCCCGAAGGCCGCTGCAGCCTCGCGACCATCGACACCACCCGCGTCACCGACCCCCAACGCGTCGAGCTCGGATTGCACACGCTCACACAACAACGCGCGATGATCGACTCCATAAACCGTGCGAGAGTCCGGCCCTAGCTCTACCGCGAATCAGGCATTCTCGTATAGCTTACCGTCTACAACTGCAATTGCGGCGGAGCGCACGGAGCGCACGGAGCGCACGGAGCGCACGGAGCTCACGGAGTGCTTCGCTTGCAGCGGTCAAGGTATTGCGCACCATCGCTGACTTTTTTGTTTGAACTGCTGTTTCCAGATAATCATCGACGCGCGCTGGGCAGACCGTTGCAGCGCACGCACTCCGTGAGCTCCGTGGGCTCCGCCTCCAAAAAGTCGGCGATGCCGCGTGCAGCGAGGAGCGTCGCGAGAGACGCACTCCGTGAGCTCCGTGCGCTTCACCTCCAAAGCAGTTAGAGATCTCACAGAATGCGCGAACGCCTGAGTACCCGGTCAGCACGATCGAGTAAAGCCAGAAAGTCTCGCGTTATTTCGTGACCCGGACCGGCCGACACTCGTGTATCAGCTGGTCACACGGGAGATGAGTCATGACGGGTCGGTCCATGATCGCAGCAATACTGGTCGCCGGTGCCGCTACGCTGTATGCGTCGGCGCCGCGCCTGGCGCACGCGGAAGTGGCGCCGACGGTGCTGCATGCGCACGTCGCCATGCCCGCACTCAATGACACGCTGCTCGGGCGGAGCGGCAAGTTGCGCGCGCGGTTCCTGCCCGCCACGCAGGTGAAGGAGTTCGAGCGCGCGCTGGGTGCGATGCGCGCCGAGTCGTCGGTCACCGGTGTACAGATGCGAATCGCATCGCTGCGGATCCTGCCGATCGTACCATTCGAGTTCAAGGTTGCGGGGCGGATGGGTCTCTATCGCATGGGCTTCTGGCCGGGTGAGAAGCACCCCACGCGCGGCGTCCTGTACGACAATCCACTCGGCTTTCTCGAAGTCACGCCGGGCAATCAGGATCTGCAGGTGTCCGAACATTTCCGGCTGCGCGATTTCGTGACAAAGGATCAATCCGCCATCTGGCCCAAGTACGTCGTGCTGCGCGAAGCGCTCGTTGACAAGCTGGAACTGGTGATCGATGAGCTGCAGCTGATGGGGTATCCCGTGCAGCATCTGCAGGTCATGAGCGGCTTCCGTCACCCGTTCTACAATCTGCAGGGCGTCGGGCGCGGCGGTCGGGCACGTGAAAGCAGGCACCAGTACGGTGATGCGTCCGACGTGTTCGTGGACAACGACTACGACGGCAACATGGACGACCTCGACGGAGATGGTCGCATCACGCTGCTCGACAGCGACCTGATCATCCTCGCCGTCGAACGCGTCGAGATGGCACATCCGGAGCTGACTGGTGGTATGGGTCGTTATCATGCCACGCATGCACACGGACCCTTTGTCCACGTCGACGTCCGCGGAACACCGACCCGATGGGGCGGCGCGTAAGCCCACGCCCATCGGGTTGATCGGGCTCACGCTCTCCGATCCCCGGTTCGACAACACGCCGCTGTACGTCACACCGCCAACGCGATGGCGTTTCGCCAGGTATGCGATGGCTGTCATCGTGCCCGTCGGGGTGGTGTTCGCCGCACATCGCATCACGCAACCGGAAGGACTCGAAGCCGCCGAACAGCCGGACAGTGCACTGGAGTACGTCACTGCGCCGGACAGCGCGCTGCCAGCGCGCGAGCTCGCATCGCGGCCGCCAGCACGTGTTTTCGCCGCTGACGCATTTGGTCACAGCAACGCCGTGCGTGTGCGTGTCGCGCTGCCGAATGATCAGCTGCGCCTGCCGATCAAATTTGGTGCGACGACCGCCGGCATGCAGGCACAGTGGATCGGATTCGATGGCAAGCGCAACGAACCGGCTGCACCGTGGCCGACCGACGGTGTGCTGCGCGCGCCATCGCGGCCCGGTGCGTACTGGCTCACGGTCGCTCGTAGCGGCATGACGGATACGATCGCCGACCTCGCGCTCTTCGTCGAACATCCGATGCCGAATGCGCGGGCCACGGGCATCAATGGGTATCACATGGGTCGCTGGCCGAAAGCGTCGGACGGCATCGTGCCGCGTGGCTTCATCGAGGTCACGCAGCGTCTCAGCGATTTCCCGTTGTCACCACACCTCCGCCTCAGCGACTTCGTCGTGCATGATGCGCAGGATGGTTATCCGAAGTATCTGCACGTGCGCGAAGCGCTCCTCGACAAGATCGAACTGGTCGTCGACGAAATCGCGCAGATGCGTGGTCGCTCGCCGGAGATGGTGAAGCTCAATGTCGCGAGCGGCTTCCGCAGTCCGGCGCACAACGGCGAAGTGTCCGGCACTGCGCAGGACAGTCGGCACATGTATGGTGACGCCGCGGATATTGCGATCGATGCGAACAACGATGGCAAGCTGACCGAGATCGATGCACGCCTCGTGGCCGCTGCCGCCGAAGTGGTGGAGCGCAAACATCCCGATCTCATCGGTGGCGTTGGCCTCTATATCACCTCTGAAGGCGCTGGTTGGCCGTATGTGCACATCGACGTGCGCGGCCATCGTGCACGCTGGCGTGGCGGCGTGCGGCGCGGCGGCACCGTGAACGTCGATTCGCTTCCGACGAACGCGACTTTCGACACGGTTGCTGCGGTCGCGAAACTGATGTCGGCGCCGGCACCCGTCGTCGCGAAAGTCGCGCCGCCACTGGCCGTGGTGACCACGCAGACCGCCGCTGGACCTGTCGTGACACCCGCGGCTGCCACGCGTGGTACGGTGGCCCCGACACGCGCCCCCGCGCGCACCGCAACGCGATCCACGTCCGCCCGCAAGTCCACGGCGCGCAAGCCCGCGCGTCGGGCGCCTGCGAAAAAGGCGACACAGGCACTTACACGCCAGAGCGCGGCGGCACATTCGCGCTCGCGGGCGTCGGCACCAAAGACCGCCACGCCTGCGTCGCGTCCGCCGGCCGACGATCCGTTCGCGAACGCCGCGCGGAAATTTCGGACGGTACGCCCCTGAACGGCGGGTGCGGCACGGGGTAGCATTCCCCTTGCCCGGATCCGGTTTCCCTGTCTCCTGCTCTCATGCCGCTCAGTCCATATCTCCGCGATCGCCTTGTGGCCAAGTTCGACACGATGTCGGACGAGCGGGCGTTTCAGGTGCTCGATTACGTCGAATTCCTGGAGTCCAAGTACAGCCGCCTCGAGGCGCCGAGTGGTGCCGCGGGCCTGCTGGTGAAGTTGCAGGAGACCGTCGAGGATGGCCTGCGCGCCGGCAAGGTGTCCGCCACCAGCGTCGCCGAGACGCTCGGCTTCATGCAGAAGGCGGTCGGGGTGCTGAGTGGGGTGGCGGCCGCAGGGCAGAGTGTGGCGAATGATCTGGCGGGTGCCGCGACGCGCGTGGCCCGCGCGGCGACTGGCGAGACTCCGGTCCCGCCGGCGCAGCCCGGGTCTGGTGCCGGCGAAGGTCCCGCACGGTGAGCGATCGCCGCGAGGAGAGCCGCGAGGCACGACGCACCCGCCGTCTCGGCATTCCGCACGTCGGACGCGGGATTCCGCGCACGGAAGAGTCGGAACGCGAGACGTCGTATGCGCTACCGGCGGACGATCGCCCGGAGGGCGGTCCGCGGACTGGCGCGCGCCGCACGGTCCTCGGCGCGATCCGCGAGATCCCGCACTACCTGCGGTTGTTGTGGGGCCTGGCGCGTGACCCGCGCGTCGCGTTCGTCGACAAACTGCTGGTCGTGGCTGCGGCCGTGTACGTCATCAGCCCGATCGATGTCATCCCGGATTTCATCCCGTTCCTCGGCCAGATCGATGACATCTATCTGATCGTACTCGCAATGCAACGGATGGTCAGCCGAGCCGGTCGACCGGTGCTGCGCGATCATTGGACTGGAAGTCCGGACGCGCTCAGCAGCATCAATCTGGCGGCCACTCTGGCTGCGGCAGCGTTCTTCCTGCCACCCAGCATCCGGCGACGGGTGCGCAAGGCGCTGCGCGGCTGAAAAGCGCCGATTCATCGCGTAAATGCGGGCGACCCTCCCTGGAGGAGTCGCCCGCATCTATTTTCCGAGATGGCAACCACGTCTCGTCCCCCGATCTCGTCGCCCGTCCGCGGAAGTATCTCGCCTGACGGTCAGTCCACCGCTCTGGTCGGGCGCATGCGCGTTCGTGAAGACGACGCGCTCACCTTCGACGATGTGCTGCTGGTGCCGAGGCACTCGCTGATACATCCGAAGGAAGTCCGCACGGTGAGTCGTTTCACGACCGGCATCACGCTCAACGTGCCGCTCATCGCCGCCGCGATGGATACGGTCACCGAGAGTGAAATGGCCATCGCCATGGCCCGCGCCGGCGGAATCGGCGTCGTGCACAAGAACATGTCGATCGACCGGCAGAGCGCCGAAATCGATCGCGTGAAGCGCAGCGAAAGCGGCATCATCCGCAATCCGATCACACTCACGCCGGAGGCCTCGCTGCGTGAGGCCGTCGCGCTGATGCAGCGCTTTCGTATCAGTGGTGTGCCGATCGTCAACGCCGACGGCAAGCTGGTCGGCATTCTCACCAACCGAGACCTGCAGTTTGAACGGGCGCTCGATCGACCGGTGCAGGACGCGATGACCAAGGATCGTCTCGTCACGGCCGCCATCGGCACGACACTCGATGAAGCGGAACGCATCATGGGCGAGCGGCGTGTCGAGAAACTGCCCGTGGTGGATAACGACGGCATTCTGCGCGGCCTGATCACGGTGAAGGACATCCACAAGCGCCGGCAGTTCCCGAGTGCGAACAAGGATGACCAGGGCAGCCTGCGTGTTGCGGCCGCGATTGGTGCAGGTGGTGACTATATCGAACGCGCCCGCGCGCTGATCGATGCCGGCGCCGATGTGCTCTGCATCGACACCGCGCATGGGCACAGCGACGCAGTGCTGCAGGCGACGGCGAAAGTGCGCAACACGTTCCCGAACGTGCAGCTGGTGGCCGGCAACGTCGCCACGCGTGACGGTGCGGCGGCGCTGGTGGAGCGCGGCGTGAACGCGGTGAAAGTCGGTGTCGGCCCGGGTTCGATCTGCACCACACGCGTCGTGACCGGTGTCGGTGTGCCGCAACTGACCGCGATCTTTGATGCGATCGAGGGCGCCGGTGACGTGCCGGTGATCGCAGACGGCGGCATCAAGTATTCGGGCGACATCGTGAAGGCGCTGGCGGCTGGCGCCTCGAGTGTCATGATGGGCTCCATGCTGGCCGGCACCGAGGAGAGCCCGGGTGAGTCGATCCTGCTCGAAGGCCGCCGCTTCAAGACCATCCGCGGCATGGGCTCGCTGTCCGCGATGCAGGACGGGAGCGCCGATCGGTACTTCCAGGAAGGCGAGATGAGTGCCCGGAAGCTCGTGCCTGAGGGCATCGAGGGCCGAGTGCCGTACAAAGGCCCCGTCTCGGACGTACTGTTCCAGATGGTGGGCGGGCTCCGGAGCGGCATGGGTTATGTCGGCTGCAGCACCATCGATGCCCTTCGGACCGAGAGCCAGTTCGTCCGGATCACCTCGGCAGGATTGCGCGAGAGCCACCCCCATGACGTGACGATCACCCGCGAGTCGCCGAACTACCACAAGTAAGGCGGATGTGAGGGGATGGTGAACTCTCCTCAACGCGATTGACTTTCCGGTCTCGGCCGTGTGACCTTGCGCGGGTTCACCCCTGACCGGGAACGCAAGCATTTCCCGATCAGGGTAACCGGCTATCCCGTTGTCCGACCCTGATACGGAGCTTCCGCATGGGCCTTTGGTCTCGTAAGAGCGTCACCGACCTGCAGGCGGAAGCCTCGGTCGAGAACGAACACACGCTCAAGCGGTCGCTTGGCGCGCTGAACCTCACGCTGCTCGGTATCGGTGCCATCATCGGCGCCGGCATCTTCGTGCTGACCGGCAGTGCCGCGGCGCAGTACGCCGGGCCCGGTGTCGTCTTCTCCTTCATCATCGCCGGCTTCGGCTGTCTCTTCGCCGGACTGTGCTACGCGGAGTTCGCGGCGATGATTCCGATCGCCGGCAGCGCGTACACGTACGCGTATGCGACGATGGGTGAGCTGATGGCGTGGATCATCGGCTGGGACCTGATCCTCGAGTATCTGTTCGGTGCTGCAACCGTGGCCGTCGGCTGGTCGGGCTACTTCGTGGCCTTCCTGAACAAGCTCAACATCCACATCCCGGCGCAGTTCGCCGAAGCCCCGTTCGCGGTGGTCGGCACCCACACGCTGGTGCCGGCGCGCTTCTGCGTCGATCCGGCCACCGGCGCGAAGGCGCACGATGCACTCGGCAAGGTGATCGAGGCGGCCAATTGTGCGGCGCCGTTCAATGTCGTGCAGGGCGTGATGAATCTGCCCGCCGTGCTCCTGCTCGTGCTGGTGTCGACGCTGCTCGTGATCGGCATCAAGGAATCGACGCGCTTCAACAACGTCATCGTGTTCGTGAAGATGGCGATCGTGCTGCTGGTGATCGGGTTCGGCTTCAAGTACGTCAACACCGCCAACTGGCATCCGTTTATCCCGGAGAATTCCGGTGTGTTCGGTGAATACGGCTGGAGCGGAATCCTGCGCGCATCGGGCGTCGTGTTCTTCGCCTACATCGGCTTTGATGCTGTCTCCACGGCGGCCGGTGAAGCGAAGAATCCGCAGAAGGACATGCCGGTCGGCATGCTCGCATCGCTCGCGATCTGCACCGTGCTCTACATCGCCATGGCGCTGACACTCACGGGCATGGTGAGCTACAAGGACCTGAACGTGCCGCATCCGATCGATGTCGCGGTCTCGCGATATCCGGCGCTCAACTGGCTCGGCTACTTCGTGGATGTGGGCGCGATTGCCGGCCTCGCGTCGGTGGTGCTGGTGATGCTCTTCGGCCAGACGCGTGTGTTCTACGCCATGGCGCGTGACGGTCTGCTGCCAAAGGTCTTCGGGGTCGTGCACCCGAAATTCCGCACGCCGCACATCACCACGATCATCTGTGGTGTGTTGTCGCTGTCGGTGGCCGGCATCCTGCCCGTCGGGTTGCTCGGCGAGCTGGTGTCCATTGGCACGCTGCTCGCGTTCGTGCTCGTCTCGATCGGCATCATCGTGCTGAGGAACAAGCAGCCGAACCTGCCGCGTCCGTTCAAGACGCCGCTGGTGCCGCTGGTGCCGATCCTCGGCATTCTCATCTGTGGCGTCCAGATCCTTGGCCTGCCGATCGACACGAAGATGCGTCTGGTGATCTGGCTCGCGATCGGTTTTCTGGTGTACTTCGGATACAGCAAATCCCACTCGAAGCTCGGGCGCATCGAAGCGGGCCTGAAGCCGCTGGACTGATCACGGAGTTCGTTGGGTTTCAGGCGGCGCCCGGATCTCCGGGCGCCGCTCTTTCATAACAGACACATCGCATGTACGACCTTCTCGCTGTTCCCGAAGACCGCATCCTCGCCATCCGCGCACTCGCCTCCGGCCTCACCTCCGGCATCACGGTCGCGCTGTCCACGCACGTCAACAGCGATGGTGATGGCTGCGGCTCCGAAGCGGCGCTGTCTCGCCTGCTGTCGCACCTCGGCGTTGCGTCCCGGATCGTCAACCCGACGCCGTGGCCGGTGATGTTCCGCTTTCTGCTGGGCGGACCGGTGCAGGACTTCAGCGATCAGGGAGCCGCCGCACTGCGCGATCCCGATGTGAACGCGCTGCTCGTGGTGGACATCAGCGACGTGAAACGACTCGGCAATCTCGCCGATACGGTGCGTGAGATGACGGTGCCGCGCTTCTGCATCGATCATCACATCCCGAGTGACGAACCGCCGGCGTCGGTGATCTTTGCCGACACGCGCGCATCGGCGACCGGCGAGCTGGTGTTCGATCTGGCGCAGGTGCTCGGACTGCCGATCGACATGGAGACGGCGACGGCGCTCTACATCGCGATCCTCACCGATACCGGCGGCTTCCGCTTCAGCAATACCACACCGCGCGTGCATGCGATCGCGGCGCAGCTGCTGGCGCGGGGCGTGGATCCGGAGCTCATGTATCGTCGCGTGTATGCGTCGCAGAGCCCCGGCCGAGTGCGACTGCTGGCGGAAGCGCTGCAGTCGCTTGGTGTCGAAGAGTCGATCGGATTGAGCTGGTTGTCGTTGACGGCTGGCGCGAAGGAGCGCTACAGCGTCACCAGTGAAGAGATGGACGGCATCGTCGAACATCCGCGCTCGATCGCCGGCACGCGACTGGCTGTGTTCTTTCGCGATCTCGGACACAATCGCGTGAAGATCAGTTTCCGCAGCTCGGGCAACATCGACGTGAATGCCCTGGCGCGTCAGTTCGACGGCGGCGGTCACGCGAAGGCCAGTGGTGCACTTGTGCAGGGATCACTGAAGGACGTCGAAGCGCGTGTGCTGTCGGCCTCGCGCGCCGCACTTGCCGCCACTCCGATCGATCACGTGCCGATGCCACCGCACGCGACCGGCGCGGTGACGGAGTGAGGCTGCCGCTGCCATGACGGAGTTTGCCGCCGCACTGTTGCTGGCGCTGATCGCGCTGGGCAGTGCGGGGTACTGTGCATGGCTGTATTCACGGTTCCGCAAACCGTACTACGCCTGGTGGTCCGCGAGCTGGATGCTCTACGCGGTGCGCGTTGGCGTGATCATCGGCTTCATTCGCACGCAGCAGAGCGGTTGGCTGTTCTGGCACCAGGTGCTCACCGGCTGGACCGCGCTCGGTTTCCTCGCGGCGGGACTGAGCTTTGCGCGCGGTCTCAAATGGACACCGAAGCTGGCGCTGATCGCGCTCTTTCCGGTGGTGTGGAGTTACATCGCGATCTTCACACTCGAGAATTTCCTGCTCGCCGTCGTGCCGGCGATCACATTCCTCAGTGCGGCGACGCTGATCACCGGCGTCAGCTTCGCACGACATGCGCAGCGCACCGGATCACCGGGAGCGTGGACACTTGCCGGCGCGTTCACGCTGTGGGCCGTGCACCATCTCGACTACCCGTTACTGCGTGCGCGCGGCGCGTGGGTACCGTGGGGCTACTACCTCGACATCCTGTTCATTCTCGCCGTCGTGGCGGGCATCGGCCTGCTGGTGATCGACGATCTGCGGCGCGGGCTCGAAGCGCTGGCGCGACTGTCGGCAGATGTGCAGGCGAGTGGGCGCGGTGATGCGGTGGTTGCGGCATTGCTCGAACGGCCGTTGCGATTGCGTGGCGTGAGCGGCACGGCGTTGTATCTCGTGCAGGACGCGTCGGTGATCGATGGCGCGGGCAAGGCGCAGTCGTGGCGTGGCGCGGAGCTGCCGCCTGCCGTGGCCGAAGTTGTCTCACGCGCTGTGCGCGACGGCCGAAGTGCGAGCGCGGCACTGCCACCGCGCAAAGGTGGTGAACGATTCGTTGCCGCACTGCCGATCTATCGCGAGACGATCGTGACACATGTCCTCGTGCTGACGGGCGACGTCCGCGATCCGTTCAGTGCCCTCGACGAGGAATTCCTGCGCGCGCTGGGTCGGCAGGTCGGCTCGGCGCTGCAACAGGCGGAGCTCACCTTACAACTCGAGGAACGCACCGAGGATCTCGCGCGCTTGTCATCGCGACTCGTCGAGCAGCACGAAGACGAACGCAAGCGTCTCGCGCGCGAACTGCATGACGAGACGGGACAGTTGTTCAGCGCGATGCGGATGGAGGTCGGGGCATTGGAGCAGGTGCATGGTGCAGGTGATGTCGCGGCGCGGATGGATGCACTGGTGACCGCAGGCCTCACCAGCCTGCGTCGCGTGACGGCAGCGTTGCGACCGTCACTGCTCGATGATCTCGGGTTGCTGAGTGCGGTGCGATCGCTGGTGGCGCAGGTCTCGAAGGAAGGGCAGGTGCGCGCCGAACTGGTGGCACCGGCATCGATGGCCGCGTTGACGCGTGAGCGGGAGCTGGCGCTCTTCCGCGCCGCGCAGGAAGGCATCACGAATGTGCTGCGCCACGCGCGCGCGACGCGTCTCATGATTACGATCGACGTCAACAGCAGCGAAGTCCATCTGATGGTGGACGATGATGGCATCGGGCCGCCGACGCGCACCCTGCTCGCGGAACAGGAACGTGGAGGCCATGTGGGACTGGTCGGCATGCGCGAACGGTTGGTGGCCCTCGGTGGCCGCATGACCCTCGACGCGTCACCTCTTGGTGGCACGCGATTGAGTGTGATGGTGAGTACGGTGAATCCGATGCCGGTGACGACGTCGTGAGCCTCCAGGCACTTCTACGCGTGCTGGTCGTGGACGATCACCCGATCGTGCGCGAAGGGGTGCGCCGCATTCTCGAGGCCGCGCCCGACATGCAAGTGGTTGGTGAAGCGAACGACGGTGCGAGTGCACTGGCGCTGGCCGCACGCCTGCTGCCGGATGCGGCAGTGGTCGATGTCGGACTGCCGGACATGTCGGGGCTCGAGCTGGTGCGCCTGCTCAAGGCGCAGCGCGCCGAGTTGACGGTGGTGATGCTGAGCATGTACGACGACGCCGAGTACGCGCGCGAAAGTCGCGTGGCCGGCGCGAGTGCGTATGTCGTGAAGGACAGCGCTGCGACAATGCTGGCGACGCAGCTGCGACTCGCGGTCGGGCCGCGGATCGGTGACGCGATTGCCGAGGCACCGGCCGGCCCCACGCCGTGGGAACGCATCGCGCAGCTCACGCCGCGTGAATGCGACGTGCTGCGCGGCATCGCGTCAGGTCAGACCAACAAGGCGATAGCCGGCGCGTACGGCATCAGTCCGCGCACGGTGGAAACGCATCGTGAACGACTGATGCGCAAGCTTGGTGTGAGTACCGTTGCGGGACTGACTGCGCTTGCACTCGAGACCGGAATGCTGACGGCGCCAGACCGGTAGAAACCAGTCTGGCGCCGGAGTGACTGCAGTTCGTTCAGGAAATCAGGCGTCGACCGAGAGTCCGCCCGTGCCTTCTTTCTTGCTGACATTCTTGTCGCTGGTGTCGATCGAGCGCAGCGTCGGACGAGACGGCTCACGCGTGCCGACCATCAGCATGTCGTTAGCCGGATCTTTCATGCCAGGCGTGCGCACAGTGCCCTGACTCTTGAGCACCTTGCCCATCGCGAGGCCGAACCAGATGAAGACCGTCGAGACGAGGATGCCGACGAGACCCGCGCGCAGCGCGACCTTCATGAAGTTCCCCTTCACGTTCTGCGGCAGCTGCGGACGAATCTGGACGGAGTCGAGCAGGAAGCCGAGCAGCAGGGCGATGGTGAGCAAGCCGGCGATCAACGTGACCCAACGCAGCGCCTGCAGCGTCTTGCGATCGTTGTTCATCACCGCGGCGAAGTACATGATCGCCTGCGGCACCACGGTGGACATCAGCGCGTCCATGAACAGCCCGGCCGCGCCGACGCGCCAATTGAGCTCTGCGAGTTTGAACGGCCAGACTTGAATGGTGAACTGTGCGAAATAATTCAGAATCAGCGCCGCCGCGGCGAAGTACATCACGCTGCCGAGCAGGCGGAGCTGAGTGGTCGAAAGATTCATGCGAGCCTCGAGAAGGTGCCGGTCGTCCAGCTCCAGCGGCGGAGCAGTCCGGGGGTCGGCGAGCGGCAGTAGTCTCGCCCGCGCGTGGTGGAGGCGCAAGCGAGCACAGAATTTCTGATTCCGGTGCTGTTGAGTAACTACCCGTCTCACAACGGGTTGTCCCTCGGCGGCAACGCCGGGATATGCAGCTAGGACGATGCTGTCGCGATCCTGCAACACTCATCACGAGTCCGCTGGGTCTCGCGACTAAGTTCAGCTACGTCCCATCTGCGCTGAACGGATTGCACGAGTCGCACCGTTCATGCTGCCCGCTCGTAGGTTCGACTTTTTCGCGCCCGGTCCCGTGTCGTTGACGCAACAGATCACTACCGCTCTCAGCCGCGTCAGGAATACGCGCCTCGACACCGATGTCATGACGGCCGAGATGGTGCAGGACATCGCCACCACGGTCGATGGCAAGGTCCAGTTCACACTGCTGCTCGACAGCCGCGATGACGCCGAGCTCGTACGTGACGTGCGCCAGGCCGTCGTGGATGTGTCCGGTGTGACCGATGTGAAGGTCAACGTGCGCGACCCGCGCCAGCAGGCACCGACGCCTGCACGCCAGGGGCGGGCGTTGCCGCTGGCACCGGAAGCCGCCCGGACGCAGGCTCCGCGAGTTGCCGCACCAACGCCGGTCGCGCTGCCGAATCTCGGACGCATCCTCGCCGTCAGCTCGGGCAAGGGCGGAGTCGGCAAGAGCACGGTGAGCGTGAATCTCGCGATTGCGCTCGCGCAGCTCGGGTATCGCGTTGGTTTGATGGACGCCGACATCTACGGACCGAACATTCCGTTGATGATGGGCCTCGATCAACAGCCAGAAGTGAACAAGCAGGCGAAGATCATTCCGCTCGAAGCGTACGGCGTGAAGCTGATTTCGCTTGGCTTTCTGATCGAGAAGGATCAGCCGGCGATCTGGCGTGGGCCGATCGTGATGAAACTGATCGGCCAGTTCCTCAAGGATGTCGAGTGGGGGCAGCTCGACTACTTCATCGTCGACATGCCGCCGGGCACCGGTGACGCGCAGTTGTCACTCGTGCAGACAACGCTTGTGAGCGCCGCATTGATCGTCACCACACCGCAGCAGGTGTCGACGGGTGACGCGTTGCGCGGCGTGAAGATGTTCGAGCGTGTCGCGGTGCCGGTGCTTGGCATCGTCGAGAACATGAGCTGGTTCGAGAATCCCGAGACGGGCAAGCCGATCGCGATGTTCGGCAGCGGCGGCGGTCAGCAGCTGGCGACGCAGGTCGGTCTCGAACTCCTGGCGCAGATTCCGATGGACCCGCGCATCTCCGAAGGTGGCGACACGGGCCGTCCGCTGGTTGCCGTCGAGCCCACAGCGCCCGCCTCGAAGGTTTTCACAGCACTGGCAGCACGCGTCATCGATGGCATGAACGCGATCGCTGCACGCGGGTGACGATCGCGGCACCGCGCGTCGGCGGCGCGGATGTGAACCTGTCAGAGGACGCACTGCTGCGAGTGGTGGTGCGCATCGGTGTGCCGGCGGTTGCGAGTGCGTTGTTGCTGACCGCATTCGTCTCGCTCGACTCGGCCTGGGTCGGACACTTCGTTGGTGCTGCGGGGCTGGCGGCGGTCAGTACATCGATCTTCTACATCTGGGTGATCGTCTCGCTGGCGGAGATGGTGAGTGTCGGGCTCACGGCAGTAGCGGCGCGTCGGCACGGTGAAGGTCGCGATGAGGAAGCGGCGCGTGCGGTGGGTGACGCGCTTGTGTTCACGCTGGGACTTGGTGTCGGCACCGCGATCCTGGGCCTTCTCGCGCTGCCGCATCTCTTCGCGCTGATGGAAACACCCCCTGAGGTCACCGCGCTCGGCATGCGCTACCTCGGCACCTATCTGGCGGGGGCACCGCTGATTTTCGGCTACTTCGTGGTCGATGCAGCGTTCCGCGCAGCGGGCAACACGAAGTTGCCGTTCTTCATGCTGCTCTGCGCGACGTTGATCGCTGCCACGCTCGACCCGATGCTGATCACCGGCTGGGGACCGTTCCCGCAACTCGGCATCCGCGGCGCCGCCGTTGCGACGTTGTGTGTGCGCGGCTCGTTGTGTGTCGTCGGCACGCTGATGCTTCGCAGACGCCGGTTGGTATCATTCGGCGCGATCGATTGGTCGCGTATTCGAATTATTGTACGTGTCGGCATGCCGACGGCGCTGACGGGTGTGATATTCTCGCTGATCTACGTCGTGATGACGCGCACCACGCAGCAGTTCGGGACACCTGCACTCGCCGCGCTCGGACTCGGCCATCGCATCGAGAGCTGGATGTACATGGTTGGCGTCGGATTCGGTGCCGCAGCGGCCGCCATCGTCGGCCAGAACCTCGGTGCCGGCAAAGTGGATCGCGCGGCACGCGCCGGCTGGCTGACGCTCGCGATGACGGGGGTTCCCGGAATCATTGCGTGCGCGGTGTTGTACGTCTTCCCCGCACACCTGGCGGGTCTGTTCTCGACCGATGTTGCAGTCGTGGAAGAAGCGACGCGCTACCTGCGCACCGCCGCGTTCGCACAGCTTGTCGTGAGCGGCGAAACCGTCCTCGAAGGTGCACTCGGCGGCGCCGGCTGGACGCTGCCTCCCATGATCACCTCCACCGCCATCACCCTCGCGCGCGTCCCCCTCGCCGCATGGGCCGCATCACAATGGGGTACCACCGGTATCTGGTGGGTGATCTCCCTCACCGCGATCGCACGAGCCCTCGCAATGATGGGCCTCTGGGCATCCGGAGGGTGGCGGCGCGCGGTCGTTTAACTGCGTTGTGGGGATAGGACGGGGAGGCCGGAGAGTGCGACCCTTGCAACGATCTTCACGATTCGTAACATCTTCGACTTTTTGGAGGGGAGCTCACGGAGCGCACGGAGTGCTCCAGTTGCAACGCTCCGTGAAATGCGAGGCGTCCGAAATATTTTTTTTGGAACTGCACTTCCAACAAAAAGTCAGCGATGTCTCGCGCTACGCCGAAGGTTGCCAGCGACGCAGTGCGTAAGCTCGGTGCGCTCCGCTCCGCAAAAATTCAGCGATGTCTCGCGCTGCGCCGAAGGTTGCCAGCGACGCACTCCGTGAGCTCCGTGCGCTCCGCTCCCTAAAAAGTCAGCGATCGTACGCGCTGCGCGGAGCGTTGCTAGCGACGCACTCTCCGATCTCTCCGGCCTATCGTCCCAACAGCAGTTCAGCGCTGAACGAGCTCGATCTTCCCGAGCATGGTCTTCACGACGATGCGGACCTTGACGGAGGCGGTGGCGAAGTTGGCGCTGCGCCAGACGCCGCTCGATTTCGTGAAGGCGCCGTCGAGCGATTCGCGCGCGAGCAGGCCGGTGGACTGCAACTCGATGCCGATGCTCGGCGGGGCGGTGATGCGCACGTCGCCGATCGCGCTCGAGACGACGACCTGCATGTCGCGCAGCCAGCGTCCGCCGAGATCGAGGGAGAGATCACCGATGTCGCCCTGGATGCGTGCTTCGCTGGCGCCGGCGTTGCCGAGTCCGATCAGCTTGAGACCACCGGCGCCGACGTTCGCATCGAAGACGGACATCGACTCGGGGTTCGGTGCATCGAAGCGCACGGTGGCCGCGGCGGCACCGGTGTTGAGTGCGAAGCGGCGCAACGGCAGGCCAGTCAGGTCGAGTGTCGCATCGGCGGCTGTCGCATCGATCGTCAGTTCGAGTGGCGCGCGACGCGTGAGCTGCACGCGCCAGTCCTGCACACCATCGTCATCAGGCGTGCCGTCGTTGCGCGGATCGGGGCCGCCCCGCTTCTGGCCCGCGGCCAGCGTGAGCGTGTGCTGATCCGCATTCCACGTCGATGTCGGCGATGTGTACGAATCGCCGAAGCGTGTGATGCTGCGATAGAGGTAGGGCGGATCGGAGGCGCCGACGCTGAGTGTGCCGGTACCGAGCATCAGTCGCACGCTGACGGGTGTCGAGTCGCGCAGCAGTCGCGCGGATTCGAGTGTGCGCACATGCTGCGCGCTGAGCGAACCAGCGAACGACGTGGCGAGCGTCAGGGATGCGATGGCCGCGTATGCCGTCTTCATCGCGTGCCTCCGCTGGTCGATGTTGGCCGCTTGACCGCGACCACGCCGGTGAGTGGCGTCGGTGTGAGCCATTCAGCCGCCGGCTGCGCGACCGGTAGCGGCGTGCCGCTCGGTGCCGGGCGACGAATGCCCCACGGCTCCTCGTGTGAGCGTGTGCCACCGCGTGTACGGAGCGCCGCGCCGAGTCCGGCGGTGATCGCGACCCACGTGATGCCGAGTGCGATGGTGCGCACCGCGGCCGATGCGATAGGCCACGACGTGAGTGAAGCGGCGATCAGCCACGGCACGGACAGCATCAGCATGCCGCTCACCAGCGCCTGCAGCCGTGCACCGCGCTCGGTGAGCCCGGGCCGTCGTGCTGCGACACCCTTGCCGACCATCTGCACGGCACCGAGTCCACCGAGCACCACGAGGCCGAGCACCGCGACCACGTAGGCGACGATCGCGAATGGCACCAGCAGAATGCCGATCAGCGTGAGGCAGAGCAGCAGGCAAATCGTGACGAGGACCGGCAGCAGCGCGAGTTGCGCCATGATGCCGACCGTCACGTTGCGCCCGAATCCGGCGTTGAGCGTACTCGTGATGCGCTGCATCGCATCGCCGGCGTTCGTGAGCACACCGATCGCGAGAATGATCAGGATGCCGAACCAGGCGGCAGTGTGTTTGAGACTCGTGAACGTGTCGACGTTCGCGGCGGCGATTTCACCGGTCGGAATCGAGACGAGCGCGTCGAGAGTGCGCAGCTCACCATCGATGCGGCCGCTCGGTGCGATTGCCGCGCCATGTTCCGCGGACACGACATCACCGAGCACGTGACCGCTGGAATCGATGATCACGGCGCCGTTGATGGCGATAGCGCTGCCGGTGACCACGCCGGCGATCCGCAGGCTGCCATCGAGAACGACGAGGTTGCCCTTGATCGTATCGCGGGCGGCGACCGTCACATCACCAACACGGTGCGCCGCATCGAGCGCCGGGCAGCCGACGATCGGATCGAGGCTGGCGCGCTTGAGCAGGGCGCCCTGCGCGCTGGACAGGCTGGCGACGTCGCGCGGAGCGCAGGCCGGGGCGGGGGTGGCCTGAGCTGACGCCCGGCACGCCGCCAGCACCAGCGAGGCCGCCAGAACGAGCCGGAGGACGGGGGAGGCCATGTCTACGCCTCCAGACGGCGGGCTCGCGCAGCTACGGCGCGGAGCCCGAGGAATCCGACACCGGCACCGGTCAGCAGCGTCGCACCGGCGAGGCCGAGAAGCGGCAGGC
The DNA here is from genome assembly GCA_031367535.1 of Gemmatimonadaceae bacterium. GTDB lineage: Bacteria > Gemmatimonadota > Gemmatimonadetes > Gemmatimonadales > Gemmatimonadaceae > JACMLX01. Next base: position 4,113 of record JANLPZ010000231.1, on the reverse strand, counting down.
CGCTCCCGAACGTCGCGCCGAGCGGGCCGACCAGTGTCTGGGCCGTCGCCGTCAGCGACGCGAAGAGGCCCTCGCGGGCCCGTTCGGTGACCAGGCCGCCCACGAAAACCGTGGCGTCCCGGTGTGCCCAGCCCCACGCCGCCGCTCCCGTCACCAGCGATGCTGCGCCGGTGAGGGCCGTCCCAGCGGCGATTCGCATCACCGGTGAGGCGGGCATCCAGCCAGCAACGCTGGTCCGGATGGCCACATGCCAGGGCTCGAAGACGTGCACCTCGTACATGACCCGGTCGGCAAAGCCGAACTGCGGGGCCATCTCGGGGAGCGTCTCGATGTCCAGTACGAACGCGCGAAGGGCAGCCAGCTCGTCGCGGCACTGCGCACAATCGCGCAGGTGACCGGTGAGCTGCTGCACCCCGAAACCTGTCTCCCCGTCGAGGAGCAGGTCGAGTTCGTCAGGCAGGAGGTGGCGAGTGAGTGTCATTGGATTCCCTTCAGCGCGTACGGTGGGCGTCGAGAAACGGTTTCAGCGGCGTTGCGGACAGGTCTGACAGGTGCGGGCCCGGGTCTCGATCGAGGGGTCATCGGGTGTCCTCGAGGGCTTCGCGCAGCTCGTGCCGGGCGCGATGGATGTAGGTCTTGACGGTGCCAAGCGGCAGATCGAGCAGCTGCGCGATCTCTTCGTACGAGCGCCCATCGACGTGCCGGAGCAGGATGCAGCTGCGATACAACGGCCGGAGTTTCGCGATGGCGACTTCGATGGCGGCGCCGAGTTCCTTGTTGGCTATTTCATCGAGCGCATTTTCGCTGCGATCACCGATCTCGAAGCTGGTGGCCTCGATTTCCGCTTGTGTGGCGGCACCGGACGCGCCATCGATGCTGACGGTGTTGAGGCGTCGTCGTCTGAGCGAATCGATGGCGAGGTTGTTCGCGATCTTGAACAGCCAGCTCGAGAATTTGAACTCGGGCGAGTACTTCTCGATGTTGTTGAGGACCTTGATGAAGGTCTCCTGCGCGAGGTCTTCGGCGGCCTCGCGATCGCGGACCATGCGATAGACCAGCGAGAACACCGGGCGCTCGTAGCGACGGATCAGTTCCCGATATGCCTCGTCGCGGCCCTCCTGGGCCAGCGCGACCAGATCAGCATCGGGAAGGTTGGTCGCGTCGAGAAGCCGGGGCATGCGTCAGGGAGGCACCCTCGGGTGGCGGCCGATGTGCGGCGCCCGCGGTGCGATGGGCGAAGTTAGCGCCGTGTGCCGGAAGTTCGTATGGCATTCCGCGCGCGCTGCCTTGTGGCACTGGGCCGTGGCCCGCGAGCTTTGTCATCTGATGCCCAGCACACTCGATGCCGATCTCCGGCGCGCCGATGCGGCCGCCGCCGGAAGCGCAGAGAAACGCGCATATGTCCAGCAGATCTTCTCCGAGATCGCGCCGCGCTACGACCTGCTCAACCATGTCCTGTCGCTGAACATCGACAAGGCATGGCGTCGGCGTGCACTCGCGGCGCTGGCCTGGACGTCGGCGCCGTCGGGGAAATATCTCGACCTCTGCGCCGGGACACTCGATGTCGGCGCGCAGCTGGTCCGTCAGGCTGGATTTTCGGGCTACGTGATGGCCGCCGACTTCGCCGAACCGATGCTGCGCATGGGTGACGGCAAGGCGCCGCGCACGACACTTGGACCGGTGGCCGCCGACGCGCTTCAACTGCCGGTGGGTGACGCGGTCTTCGATGGGGCGATCGTCGCATTCGGCATTCGTAACGTCGCATCACTGGATGCTGGCCTGCGCGAGGTGCGACGCACGCTGCGACCCGGTGCACGCTTCGTGATCCTCGAATTCTCCACGCCGCGCAATGCGCTCGTGCGCGCCGGCTACCAGTTCTACTTCCACTCCGTGCTGCCGACGATCGGTCGACTGGTGAGCGGACACAAGACGGCCTACACCTACCTCCCGAAAAGCGTCGCGCATTTTCCGGTCGAGGAAGACCTCGCAGCGCGCATGAAAGCCGCGGGATTCCGTGACGTCACTTGGACACCGCTTTCCTTCGGCATCGCGGCCATCCACGTCGGCACCGCATGACTCTACAGCATTCGCAAGTTAACAAATTTCACGCGGGGCTCGCGGGGAAACGCGGGGAAGTGCAACTGCAAGATTTTTTCGGAACTGCACTCGCGAGGCGCAGTTACAAAGGCATTTGCTGTTCCCCCGCGGTTCCCCGCCCGCCCCGCGTGAAAACTGTTTCTCTCTCGAATGCTGAAGAACTCTCTGCGGCTACCTGCGATTCGCGCGACGAAGCACAACTCTTTTTGATCTGACGTGTCACTGGATTCATTGCAGGACTTCATTGCGGCGATCGAGGGGATCGGGGAGCTGGTGCGTGTGGCGCATCCGGTGCGGGCGAGGCTGGAGTTGTGCGAGATCACGGATCGCGCCAGCAAGCTCCCCGGTGGTGGACCGGCGTTGCTGTTCGAGCAGGTGATTCTCGACAACGGCGCGCGCTCGGCGTATCCGGTCGCGATCAATCTGTTCGGATCGATGAAGCGCATGGCCCTGGCGCTTGGGGTGGAGCGGCTCGACGATCATGGCGCGCGCATCACGGAGCTGCTGAACCTGAAGGTGCCCGACGGATTCATCGCCAAGCTCGGCCTGTTGCCGCGATTGCTCGAGGTGACGAAGTTTCCGCCGCGCGTGAAAGGCGGATCGCCGGCCTGTCAGGAAGTCGTGTGGCGGGGTGACGAGATCGATCTCGACAAGATCCCGATCATCACCTGCTGGCCCGAGGACGGAGGGCCGTACATGACACTCACCGCGGTCGTGAGCAAGGATCCCGCGCGCGGCATCCGCAACGTGGGCATGTACCGCGTGCAGAAGCTCGACAAGCGCACCGTGGCCATGCACTGGCAGCGTCACAAGACCGGTGCCGAACACTTCCGCGAGATGGCCGAGCGTGGTGAGACGATGCCGGTATGCATCGTGATCGGTGCCGATCCGGCGAGTGTGTACAGCGCCAGTGCGCCGCTGCCGCCGGCGGTCGATGAATTCATCTTCGCGGGTTTCTTGCGGCGCGATCCAGTGCATCTCACGAAAGCCGTCACGTGTGATCTCGAAGTGCCCGCTGCCGCAGAACTCGTGATCGAGGGCTACATCGATCCGCGTGAGGAGATGGTGGTGGAAGGGCCATTCGGTGATCACACCGGCTTCTACTCCGAGGCCGACCTGTATCCGAAGGTGCATATCACCGCGGTCACGATGCGGAAGCAGATGGTGTACGCCACCACGATCGTCGGGCGCCCGCCGATGGAGGATTTCTACCTCGGCCACGCCACGGAACGCATCTTCCTGCCGCTGCTCAAGCTGACGACGCCGGAAATCGTCGACTACCACATGCCGGCCGAAGGCGGGTTTCACAACCTCGTGTTCGTGAGTATCGACAAGAAGTATCCGGGCCACGCCTACAAGGTGATGAACGCGCTGTGGGGCGCGGGGCTGATGTCGCTGGCGAAGGTGCTCGTCGTGGTGGACAAGGAAATCGACGTGCGCAACGTGTCGGAGACCTGGTGGGCGGTGCTCAACAACATCGACCCCGAGCGCGATGTACGTTTCACGATGGGCCCCGTGGACGTGCTGGATCACTCGAGTCGCGCCTTCAGCTACGGTAGCAAGATGGGCATCGACGCCACGCGCAAACTTCCCGAGGAAGGCTTCACCCGGCAGTGGCCGCGCGTGATCGAGATGGACGCTGAGACGCGCACACGCGTCGACGGATTCTTTGCATCGCTCGGCATTGAGCGGGCGTGGAAGAAATGACGACGCCGGGTCGCGAAGGACAGACATTCGCTGGACCATCGGCGCTGGCGCGCTGGGCCAGCTTCGTGAAGCTGCCGCACACCGTGTTCGCGCTGCCGTTCGCGCTGACCGGTGTCGTGCTGGCAAGTCGCGAGGTGATGCCGACCATCGGACAGATCGGGTGGGTCGTGCTGGCGTTCACCGCCGCGCGTTTTGCGGCGATGGCGTTCAACCGCATCGTCGATCGCGATGTTGATGCGAAAAATCCGCGCACGACGATGCGCGAGATTCCGAGCGGCGCGCTGCAACTCGGTCAGGCGAAAGCGAGTG
>JANLPZ010000193.1:0-13396 GCA_031367535.1 Gemmatimonadaceae bacterium | reverse complement strand
CGCTGGGAGGATGTGGTTCCGCCTCCCGCTCCGCCGACGCACGTCATCGTCGAAGGAGATCGTGGCGAAGACCTCGGCACCGTGCATGCCATCGGTGCGCTTGCCGAGCAGCGCTACGCCGGCGTGGCGCACGGTGTGCTCATCGGCGAAGCCACACGGCGAGTTGTTCGCGTGGCCAAGGTCGACGAGATCAAGCGCGCACAGACACTGCCCGCCGAGAACGAAACGACGCGGCGTGCAGCGATGGCGCAGGTGCGCGCACTCGGCCTGCAGATGAAACTCACCGACGCCGACTGGCAGTGGGATCGTCGCAAGCTGACGCTCTATTTCACGGCCGAGAAACGCGTCGATTTCCGCACGCTGGTGCGCGACCTGGCGGCGACGTTCAAGGCACGCATCGAGTTGAAGCAGATCGGCGTGCGTGACGAAGCGAAGCGACTGGATGGCATCGGTCGCTGTGGCCGGCAGTATTGCTCAGCGTCGTGGCTGCCCGATCTGCGGCCGGTGAACCTCGGTGTCGCGAAGGACCAGAAACTCTCGCTCAACCCGACGCAGATCAGCGGCGCGTGCGGGCGGCTGATGTGCTGCCTGCGCTACGAGCACGAGTTCTATGTGCAGAGCCGCAAGCGCTTCCCGAAGGAAGGGAAGATCATCGTGACGGCGAAGGGCGAGGAGAAGGTGATGCTGAACGACATCTTCCACGATCGCGTGACGCTGCGCGCGCCGGATGGTGAATCGCGTGTGGTGACGCTGGTGGAGTTGCGTCGCGAAACGTCGGCGTGGACGCCGGGTGTCACCGAGGAATACAGCGTTTCCGATGCGCGCGACGCAGCCGAGGAAGGGGTGCTGCCGTTCGACGATGCACCGACGCTGACGGAGCGCACCCGTGTGCCGGCGTCCGATCGCTCGCTGCCGGTGCTGCCAGCGACGCCCACTGTGGCCGCTCCGCCGCCAGCGCCAGTGAAGACGCCGGTCACCGTTCCAATCGTTATTGCGGCGCCACAGCCAGCAGCTGACGCACTCGATGATGCGGATGACGACGGCGAGGACGAGGGCGACGAGACAGCCATTGCTGGCGAGGAGGGCGCGACCGGTGATGCGCCCAAGCGCCGACGCCGGCGCGGTCGCCGCGGCGGACGGCGTGGTCGCGGCAATCGCCCACCGACGGGCGACGATACCCCCGCTCAGTAGATTGCAGGGACACACGCGCGCCATCAGCCGGCGCGGTTCGCCCTGCTCTCCAACCGCTCTCTCGTGTCGCGTTTCTACATCACCACCGCCATCGACTACGCGAATGGTGACCCGCATATCGGTCACGCCTTCGAAAAGATCGGCGCCGACGCTATCGCCCGTGTGCAGCGGCAGCTCGGTCGTGATGTGCATTTCATGATCGGGATGGATGAGCACGGGCAGAAGGTCGCGCAGACTGCCGCAGCGGCCGGTGTTTCGGAGCAGGCGTTCGTGGACGAGATCGCGACGCACTTTCAGGCGATGTGGACCTCGCTGCAGATCTCGAACGATCAGTTCATCCGCACCACCTCGCCGGTCCACAAGACAGGCGTGCAGGCGCTCATCGAACGGATCTTCGAGACGTCGCCCGACGCGTTCTACGAGAAGAGTTATTCGGGCTGGTACTGCGTCGGCTGCGAAGCGTTCAAGACCGACGCGGAAATCGTCGACGGCCACTGCATCCTGCATCCGACGCGTGAGCTGGAATGGGTGGAGGAACGCAACTGGTTCTTCCGCCTGTCTGCGTATTCCGATCGCCTCCGTGCGCTGCTCGAGAGCAATCCCCAGTTCTGCCAGCCATCGAGTCGCCGGAACGAAATCATCGGACTCCTCGACAGCGGGCTTGAAGACGTGTCGGCCAGTCGATCGCGCAACACGTGGGCTGTGCCCTTCCCGCGTGCGACCAGCGATGGGCAGCAGCAGAGCACGTATGTGTGGTTCGATGCGTTGCCGAATTATCTGACCGGCACCGGTTTCCCCGATCAGCCCGGGTGGGACACGCGCTGGCCAGCGCAGCTGCATGTGATCGGCAAGGACATCACGCGTTTTCATTGCGTGATCTGGCCCGCCATGCTGATGGCCGCGAACCTGCCACTCCCCGAGCGCGTCTGGGGCCACGGCTTCGTGCTGCTCGGCGGCGAACGCTTCAGCAAGAGCGCCGGCGTGAAGCTCGATCTTGGCGAAGCGATCGCACGGTTCGGCAGCGATGCGTTCCGGTATTTCCTGCTGCGAGAGATCCCGTTCGACGGCGACGGGAGTTTCTCGTGGGAGCGCTTCGGCGAGCGCTACAACTCCGATCTCGCCAACGCGTTCGGCAATCTGGCAAGCCGAGTGACGTCGATGATCGAGAAGTACAACGACGGCGTCATCCCGGCGGCCGGCGGCTCGGATCTCGAGACCGCCGATCTGGCCGACCTCACCGACGCCGCCGCGGCCATGGACGGCTCACGCGGCTATCTGCTGCACGAGGGCTTGGCGTCAATCTGGAAGACCGTGGCGCGCGCCAATGAATACGTGCAGTCGTCGCAGCCCTGGGCCCTCGCCAAGGCCCCGGAGCAGCGCGAGACCCTGCTGGCCGTCCTCGGCACGCTCGGCCGCTCCCTGGCCCGTCAGGCCATCGCCATTGCGCCCTTCATGCCGAGCAAGGCAGAAACGCTCTGGGAAACCCTTGGCGCGCCCGGCAGGGTGCACGAGCGCCCGTGGCCGACCCTGGCGCCGGTCGACGCGGCCGGCTGGCGGGTGACCAAAGGTGCGCCGCTGTTTCCGCGGGAAGAGGCGGGCGGCTGACCGGTTCGCGGTTTCAAGGGGTCAGAGCACTTGAACGCTTTCAAGGGGTCAGAGCACTTGAACGGAAAAGTGTTCGCGCCGGGCCGCGGGGGCGTCCGATCATGGTGACGGAGATCGTGACCCTCGCGATCAAGTGCTCTTACCCCTTGAACGCTTTCAAGGGGTCAGAGCAATTGAACGACTGAGTCCTGAATCAATGCAGCACGCGCAGAATTCTGCGGTCCAGCGAGCAACCGAGCTCTACCGCGCTCGACCTCCCCGCGCCCCAACGCGAACACTTTTAGCGGACTCTACCACAACGACGAAACGCGAGCGACGCGGCAAAGACTGCTGCAGATCGCATGAACTCTCGCGAAACGCTGCCAGTCATCCCGCCTTTCGCTCGCGGACCGAAAAACGCAAGTCCATACAAGTCATCATGTTGACACGGCAGAGCCCGACTGGCGCACCCCCTGCCCTATTGTCGGGTACGGAAGGAATGCAGAACCCCGTCACCACCTGACTGGAGTTTCCCGACTCAGCCACCCGTAGCGCCCCACTCCGACCGACCCCAAAAAGAACGACCACAACCCAGAGCAGACTCGGCTGTTACCAGTGTCCCACGTCCATCGTCCACTGGTCGAGTCTGCTTCTGGAGTGTGGTATGTCGCGTTTCCGTTCGAGCCGCCGTCGGTTTGACCTGTCCGCGCACGTGCACGCCGTCCGTCGAGGCTTTGCCCTCGAGTCCACGCTTCTCCTGCTGGTGTTGTTCGGGGCACTGATCGGGGTCGCCACGGCGGCCGTCGCGGTCTACACCCGGACCTCCGGTGTCGAGATCAAGGCCAGCCGGGTCGCCTATGCGGCCGAAGGCGCCGGCGATCAGATCATGGCGCAGCTCGATGCCGATATGGCCGACGGCATCATCACACCCGGCGATATCACCAGCCTCACCACGCCCACGCTGCCCGGCTTCACGTTCAGCCAGCAGACGCAAGTCGTCGGCGCGCCGGTCAACCGCATCATCACGCGCGGCGCATTCGCCGGGCTGTATGCACTCGAACAGCCGATGAGTGTGCGCGTCAGCGCCGAAGATCCGACCGGCAGTCACGCCGCGATCGAACTCGGCGTGTCGGTGCAATCGGTGCCGATCTTCCAGTTCGGCGTGTTCTACGATCGCGACCTCGAGATCAACAACGGTCCGCCAATGACGTTCAGCGGCTGGGTGCATTCCAACCGCAGTCTGTATCTCAGTTCGGCGAACGCGAACTACATGAACCAGATCACCGCCGCCGACAGCGTATTCTGGTCGCGCAAGGACACGCCGACCACACTCGCCGGCGTCAACATCGCGAACAATGCGAACGTCCTCACACCGCTCGACTTCGACAGTCGTAGCATGCCCGGCGCGACGTTCGTCACGCGCAGCAATCTGCGCTTCAACGGCAAGCTGATGAGCCGCGTCAGCGGTGTTCGCCCGCTGCGGCTGCCACTGCCTGGCGGTATGGATCCAGTGGAACTGGTGTTGCCCGCGCAGGGTGGTGACACGCCCGATGTCGCGCAGGTGCGCATGGCCAACAAGGCCGACTTGCGCCTCGTCATCAACCTTGCCAATCCGCTCACAAACATCTGCGCCGAAGCCACGTTCTTCCGCGCCGCCGGTCGTGTGCCGCTCGGTGCTGCCTGTCCTGCCGTTTTCCAGTTCGTGCGCAATGCGTTCTGGGACGGTCGCGAAATGAAGCGCCCCGACGTGCTCGAACTCGACATGAACGCGTTGCGTAGCTTCGTGAACGTCAATCCGAGTGATCGCCAGGTCAGCATCATCTACATCGAATTCCAGGGCCGCGACAGCACCATCACCGATCGCGACTATCCGGCCCTGCGCATTCGGAACGGCGCACAGCTCCCCGATCCGCAGTTCGCCGGTGAACCCGGTGGCATGACGATCGTCACCAACTCGGCGATGTATGTGAAGGGCGACTACAACACCACCAACTGGAAACCGGCCGCGTTGATTGCCGACGTCGCGTCGTTCCTGTCGAATTCGTGGACCGATGCCGCATCGACGACCTTTCCGCGTCCGCGCACGTACGCCACCACGAGCGTCTGGGCGGCGCTGCTCGCCGGCAATTCCGAAACGCCGTGTGATGCACGCAATTGTGGATCGCCGCAACCGTATGGCGGGGGGCTCGAAAACTTCCCGCGCTTTCTGGAAGACTGGGGCGGCAGTGCGCTCGGCACCCCGTTCAACTACACCGGCTCGCTTGTCTCACTGTTCGTGAGCCGACAGTCCGCGCGCCTCTGGGGTCACACGCTCAACGGTGGTCGCGCCTACTACAACGCGCCGGTGCGCAACTGGAGTTTCGAGACGCGCTTCCGCAATCCGATGCTGCTGCCGCCCGGCACACCACGACTCGGCTCGGTGCTGCAGATCTCCTACCGGAACGTGTTCTGATGACGCGCCTCACTCACATGCCGCGAGGCACATCGCTCGTCGAGATGCTGATCGTGCTCGTGGTGCTGGGCGTGATCACATCCATCGCCGCGCCGCGCATGCGTCCGTCGGCGAAGGCTACCGTCGAGCAGAATTCCCGACTGCTCGCGCAGGATCTCGATCTCGCACGCACGCGTGCATACGCAACACGCGCGCTCGTGCGCGTCGTCGTGACCGACACACTATGGCAATCGTTTCTCGATCAGAATCGCGATACGGTGATTGCCGAAAGTGCCAGCGAACAGACGGCGTTCGGACCGATGAACAGCCGCATACTCGGGCAACACGTCGTGTTCGGACGAGGCATCGCACCGCTTTTACCGACCGACACCGTTGCCACGCTGCCCTCTGGCGCGCGACGCCTTCAGTTCAGCGCACGCGGCACCACTGAACCGTTCGGCACGTCCGCAGTCCTGTATCTCACGTACGACTCCGACAGCTCGGCGGTGAGCGCTGTCGAGATCACTCCTGCAGCCAACGTGCGCGTCTGGCGTTGGGTGGATGGTGCGTGGCTATGACACACACACAGACTGCGTCGACGCTGGCCGAACCGAATCGCGCCGGGTTCGCACTGCTCTCCGTGATGGTCGCGGTCGTCCTGCTCGCCACCGGCGTGATGACGATCGGTGCTGCCAATACGGTGCGTATCCGCACGCAGACGCAGTCCACTTCGCGCAGCGCCGCGCTGAACGTCGCACGCAGCTACCTCGAGAACGTGCGCGGCCGCGATCCGTGGAGCATCTCTTCGGAGTCAGCGACGCGCGTCAACGCCGAAGGTTTGGCTGACGCCAACGGTGCGTTCACACGCCAGCTGCTGGTGACAGTCGAGCGCACGAACCTGCTGCGCCTCGAAGTCGTCGTGACCGGCCCCGGTACCGCCGCGCCGATTCGATTGATGACCAACGCCTATCGCGGCGGCACGATGACGCCGATTCTCTGATGCGTGTCACATCGCGACGGATCCCGCGCATCGGGACAGCCGCTCCACGCCTCGGCTTCACACTGATCGAGCTCCTGCTGTCGATGGTGCTCGGTGTGATTGTACTCGCTGTCTCGGCCAACTTCGCCACCGCCACGCTCCGTGCGAGTCGCGGCAGCGATCTGCGCGACGGCCTCAATCGCGACGCACGCTTCGTCGGTCTGGCGATCACACGCGATCTGCAGGATGCCGGCGTGGCGTTCGAATCCACGCAACCGTTCGGCAGCGTGGCGACGCGCGGTGACACGGTCGTCGCCATCTCGGTGCCGTTCCTGCCGAATCAGGCCGAGGTGTACAACATGGTGGTGCCGACCGACACGACCGATCCGTTGCCGCCGGGTGGGACGTGCGGCGCGACCTGCATCGAAGTCGTCGATCCGAACCTCGTGCCGTTTCAGATTCGTGCTGGGGATGTCGCGCTGCTCCAGGTCCAGAACGAACGGCGCCTGATCGTGATGACGCAGGTGACGAGTGGCGGCGCCGGCATCAAGCGGCTGACGTTCTCCAACGCCGACACACTGTTCGTGTATCCCGCCGGCCTCACTGGCGGCCTGCGCCTGTCGCGTAACGGTGTTGCGGTGCAGCGATTGAATGTGACCGGCTGGTATCGCAACACGGGCACCAACACGCTCGTGCGCGCCGACGGTTTCACACTCGACGGACAGCTGCGTACCTCGATCACAGCGCGCGGTGTGGAGTCGTTCACGACACGCCTGCAGTTCACCAACGGCAGCGAGCGCACGCAGGCCAACGGTTTCGATGCGGACACGACGAACGACTACGACCGCATTGTGTCCGTCGTGGTCCGCGCCCGCATGCGCGTGGAGCAGACCGACCGCTCCGTGAACGGCGGCGCTCCTCTCTTCCGAAACTACGAATGGCGTGTCACACCGCGGAATCTGATCTTCGAGCGCAATCGCGTGATCTGAGTCCGCGTCTTGAACGGCTCAACGCGTGGTAGACACGTTGATGCAGTTGCAAGACGGAAGCTGACGAAGACCTTTCAGCATGACTGAAAATCGATTGCGACGCGTGGCAGTATTCTGCGGCTCGCGCCCCGGCACCGACCCACGCTTCATGGACGCCGCCCACACCCTCGGCCGGGACCTCGCGCACCTTGGCATCGGCATCGTCTACGGTGGTGCTGCGGTCGGCTGCATGGGCGCCGTGGCCGACGGCGCACTCGACGCGGGCGGCGAAGTCATCGGCGTGCTCACCCGCGGCCTCGCCGATCGCGAAATTGCGCACCGTCGCCTCACTGCACTCGAAATCGTCGAGTCGATGCATGGACGCAAGGCGCGCATGGCCGCGCTCAGTGATGGAGTCATCGCGCTGCCCGGCGGCTATGGCACCTTCGATGAGTTGTTCGAGGCGCTCACCTGGTCACAGCTCGGTATCGATCGCAAGCCGATCGGTGTGCTGGATGCCGACGGATTCTGGGCGCCGCTCGCCATAGCGCTGGACGGCGCCGTTTCCTCCGGATTTCTGGCGCCTGCCAACCGCGTGCTGCTCGCCTCCGCCGCGACGCTGCCGGCACTGCTCGCGACGTTCGAGGAAGTCTGGTCGGCCGTAGAGCAATCCCCTCAAGCGAACTCTTCCACAGCGCGCTGACCGTGTCCGTGGATGCTTTTCAGCGCGAAACCTGAAAAAAATTTGGCGCTGACGAGCGGGACAATTCCAGTCAATCGGATATCGCGAACGAAGTATCGGAACGATGGAACTTTTTCTGTTACCGATTACAGGAATTCGCTTGACTCCCGGGCAGTCTGGCAACACCCTTGGAATGTCAGAGTTCCAAATTCGTGACGCCCAATTTGCCGCAGACCTCTCTGCGGCCCGTTGCGCGTCGTCACGTGCGATGTGCTCTCTACGACATCGCCACGACCGCTCCCCGGTCAGAGGAGGTTGTGCATGAGTAAGCCGAAGTATGGGCTGCAGCGACGTCTGTTCGCCTGGACCGTCGCCGCAGCAAGTACGATCCTGTGCGCGCAGACCGCCACCGCACAAGGATCCGCAACCGTCACCGGCAAGGTGACCAGCGAGGCAGGGCAGCCACTGCAGTTCGCCAGCGTCTCCATCACCGCGCTCGGACTCGGCGCGCAGACGGACGGCAACGGCCGCTACACGTTCGTCGTACCCAGCGGTCGTGTGCTGGGCCAGACTGCCCAGCTCAGCGCCCGTGCGCTCGGCTACCGGCCCAGCACGGCCTCGATCACGATCTCGGCCGGCACCGTCTCGCACGACTTCGTTCTTGTGGCCAACCCGCTCCGCCTCGGCGAAGTGGTCGTCACCGGCTCTGGTACGTCGTCCACGCGCGAAGTGTTGGGCACCGTCACCACGACGGTCGACGCCGTCGACATCGTGAAGGCGTCCGAACGCAATCTCGTCAATGCCCTGTCAGCAAAGGCTCCCGGCGTGACGGTCACGTCGTCATCGGGTGATCCAGGGGCCGGCACGTCGATCAGCATTCGCGGCATCAAGACGCTGCAGGGTGATGGCCAGCCGCTGTTCGTCATCGACGGCATGCCGATCGACAACTCGGCGCAGCAGACGACCTCGGGCGGGGGCGATGGGGGCGGCGCGATTGCATCGAACCGCCTTGTCGACATCAACCCGAATGATGTCGAGAACGTTGAAATTCTGAAGGGCGCAGCGGCGGCTGCGATTTACGGCCAGCGTGCTGCCAACGGTGTGATTCTGATCACGACCAAGAGCGGCAGGGCCGGCCCGACGCGGTATTCGTGGTCCACGAACCTGAACGTGGACAACGTCAACCGAAAGATTCCGCTGCAGCGCACGTACGGTCTCGGCAACAACGGTGTCACGCCAGCCTGCAACTTCACGACGTGTACGCCGGGCGCTTCGAACCGCGGTCGCAACTGGGGCCCGGCCCTCGCAGCGGGCACGGTCACGTATGATCACTTCGGTGAGCTCTTCCGCACCGCGACGAACCTCGACAACCAGCTGTCGATTTCCGGCGGCGACGCAGCGCGTACGTTCTTCCTGTCCCTCGGTGCCACGAACCAGACCGGCATCATCAAGGGCCCGAACAACTACATGAATCGGTACAATATTCGACTCAAGGCTACGCAGGCTCTCGGCTCGCAGCTGAAGCTTGGTGGCAACGTCGCGTATATCCAGAACAACGGCTCGTTCGTGCAGCGCGGGTCGAACCTTTCCGGCCTGCTGCTGGGCGCGACCCGTACGTCGCCGGAGTTCAACCAGGATCCGTACCTTACCGATCTTGGCTACGCTCGCTCCTATCGTCGACCGAATCCGAACGGCATTCAGGATCCGATCTACGAGAACCCGCTTTGGGCGCAGAACAAGCAGAAGAATCTGACGGATGTGAATCGCGTCGTCGGTAACATCAGTCTCGAGTATCAGCCGGCGTCGTGGCTGCGCTTCAACTACACGCTCGGCGAAGACTACTTCACCGACCAGCGCCTGACGGCGCTTCCCGTGAACAGCGCCGGCGCCGCGCTCACCGGCCAGTTGACGCAGGGCACCATCACGAACCTGCAGATCGATCACAACCTGCTCGCGACGGCCAACAAGAAGTTCTTCCCGTGGCTGGACGCAACGACTACGGTCGGCCAGAACCTGAACAGCCGCAGTACACGCACCAACCAGGTGTTCGGTCAGGGATACATCGGTACCGGCATCTTCACGCTGAACAACCTCGTCAGCACGAACCTGCAGGCGCAGAACTTCGAATCGCTGGTGAATATCGCGGGCTACTTCGCGCAGCAGGAAGTGAACCTGTATGATCAGTTGTACCTGAAGGGCCTCGTGCGCGCCGACCAGGCGTCGTCGTACACGAAGGACAAGCGGACGAACATCTTCCCCTCGTTCAGCGCCGCGTGGAACGTCACGAACTTCATGGGCAACCGGAACCAGAAGGGCGCGCTCAGCTACCTGAAACTGCGCGCAGCGTACGGCGAGACGGGTCGTGAACCGAACCCGTACCAGAACCTCTCCTACGTGTCCAGCAATGCGCAGGGTACGGCGTTCGGAACGGGCACGGCCAACGCGTCACAGGCTGGCTTCGGCGGTCTGTACACGTCGTCGACGCGCGGATCACCGCAGCTCGGTCCGGAGCGTACGGCAGAAACGGAAGCGGGCTTCGACATCGCGCTCTTCAACCAGCGCGTGGACGCCACGTTCACGTACTACGATGCGAAGTCGACCAACGTCATTCTGAACCTGCCGGCGTCGTCCACCACGGGCTACACCAGTCTTGCGACGAATGGAGCTGGGATCACGAACAAGGGCATCGAGATTCAGCTCAACACGCGCCTGTACGACAGCCCGAACTTCCGTGCGGAACTCGGTGTCAACTGGGCGCGCAACAAGAGCCTCGTGACTACGCTCGGCGGTGCCGAGTTCACCAATCCGCCAGGCGCATTCTCACCCACGGCAGCCGTGGTTGGGAAGCCGTTCGGCGTATTCTGGTCGTCAGACTATGGCCGCTGCCGCTACGACCTCACCAATGCGGACAACACGGTCGCGGACAACTCCGGCAACAACATCGACATCAACGCGGTGTGCAAGGCCGCCAACGCGCCTAACGGCGCTGTCTACATCGACGCGGATGGTTTCCCGATTCAGGATCAGGCCAACCGCGACATCGGCGACCCGAACCCGGATTGGACCGGTGCTGTGCGCCTCGGCTTCACGTTCTTCAAGAAGCTGACGCTGTCGACGCTGGTCGACGTGCGGAAGGGTGGCGACGTGTACAACGGCACACGCGGTGCGCTCTATCAGTTTGGCACGTACGACGAGACGGCCAAGCGCGCCAACTGCACCGCGACCGGTTGCACCGGGAACGAGCTGATTTTCGGATCGACGTTCCAGAGTTTCCCGACCGTTGGTCCGGGCAAGGGCAAGGCTGTGCCGATCGGTGAGAATTACTACGCACAGGGCAAGGGCGGCGGCGGCGGTATTTTCACCGGCGTTTCAGGACCACTGATCGAAGACGGAAGCTGGACCCGTCTCCGCGAAGTTTCCGCATCGTACTCGTTCGGTGGTGCATGGCTGCGGAACATGTTCAACCTGTCCAGCGCGGATTTGCGTGTGGCCGGCCGCAACCTGCTCCTCAGCACCAAGTACCGCGGCATCGATCCGGAAACGAACATCAACGGCTCGACCACGCTTGATCGTGGTGCCGACTATTTCAACAACCCGCAGACCCGATCCTTCGTGATCAGCGTCTCTCTCAACCGCTAACCGGGAGGTCACGATAACATGCGAATTCGCAATCTTGCGGTTCTTGCCGCCGTCAGCCTCACCGCGACTGCGTGCCTCAATCTTGAAGGCGACAAACTCAGTACGAGTCCGAACCTTCCCACAGTTGCCACTCTCGATCAGTACTTCGTGGCGGTCCAGGGAATTGGTTTCTCGACCCTCACCAGCGACCTCGCGATGTTTTCGAACGTCGTGCTTCAGCAACTGACGGGGAACGGTCGTCAGTGGGTCGCGTATGACCAGTACGATCAGCCGGAGGATTTTTTCACCGTCGGCAATTTTTACGTGGCCGGTGGCCTGATCGATATCCGGGCGGGCCAGAAGATCGCACGGGCATCTGGACGAAAGGCGTACCTCGGTATTCTACAGGTGTGGGAAGCACTGACCATCGGCGTCGCCGCCGACACGTATGGCGACATCGGGTATAGTGAGGCCCTCGGGGACAAGCCCGCGAAACTCGATCCGCAGCAACAGGTGTACGCGGCGCTGCAGCTGGTGCTCGACAGCGCAATCACAAACCTCGCGGGTGGCGGCGCCGGGCCCGGAGGCAAGGATCTCGTGTACGGAGGGGATGTGGTCAAGTGGACCGCGCTCGCCCGCACACTCAAGGCGCGTTTGTACATGCACACGGCCGAGAGAGTGCCAGGTGCGTATGCGCTCGCCCTCGCGCAGGCAAAGCTCGGGATCACATCTGCCGCGAACGACTTCAAGTCGTATCAGAGCAGCACTGTCGGTGAACAGAACCGCTGGTATGAGTTCAAGGTCGGGCGCTCTGACGACGTGGCCGCGGGCCGTGTGCTTGTGGAGCTGATGCGGACGCGGGGCGACCCACGCCTTGCAGCATGGTTCGACGTCAACGGCTCTAACCAGATTCGCGGCCAGTATCCGTACAACACGCCGCGCCTGGGTGAAGAAAGCGATCCATCATGGTTGACCGATGCGATTGCAGGTCAGGATGCCCGCATGCCGATCGTGACCTGGGCCGAGTCACGCCTGATCGAGGCCGAAGCGGCGTTCAAGGGTGGTGACGAGCCGGGTGCACGCACTGCGCTCAACGCGGTGCGCGCTGCCGTTCCGCTGCCGGCCAGTGCCGCGACCGGAACAGCGCTCTACACCGCGATCATGGAAGAAAAGTACGTCGCCACGTTCCGCACATTGGAAGCGTGGAACGACTACAAGCGCACCTGCTATCCGAACATCACCCCAACGGCCGGCAAGACGAACGTGATCGGACGTCTGCCGTACGGTTCGGCGGAACGGTCGACCAATCCGAATGTGCCGGCGCTCGGAGCGCAACCGCAGCGCAACTGGAACGACCCGATCACCCCGACGTCGACCAACGGCGCCGCGTGTATCGGTCAGAAGTAGGCAGCACCGCTGTGCGCAGGTTGTCCTTTCTCGCGCTGTGTCTCGTGTCGACCACTGCCTGTCACCAGTACCAGACGGTGAATGATCTGAAGGCGGTGGTTGGCTCGAGAGGTCGGCTCACGCTGTCGCCCGAAGGACGCGGCAGCAACGCCAAGCGCCTTGGCGGAGTGGCGACGGAAATCACCGGGGTCCTGATCGAAGTCCCCGGTGACTCCATCGGCATCAAGGCGGACGAGGTCCGGTTCTCCGATCTGGGTGCCGTGCCATTCGCGCAAGGGGAGCTGCACTTCGCGGCGCGCGATGTGTCGTTCGTTGCGAAGGAAACGTTCAACCGCAAGAAAACGACGATCGTGGCGCTTCTCGGTGCGCTGGGCGTCGTTGCAATCGGACTGGTGGCGTCACCGGGCGGCGGGCTGTTCGGATACGGTCGAAACGATCCGCCGACTCCACGCTGATTTCGAAGACTGGAAAGCAAAGCGCGGCGAGACATCTGTCTCGCCGCGCTTTGGTTTTTCGGTGTGTACGGCCCGCGATTT
>JANLPZ010000142.1:0-88833 GCA_031367535.1 Gemmatimonadaceae bacterium | reverse complement strand
TTCCTTGCGACCATTGGTCGGCACGGAGATGCGCTTCAGTTCTTCGACGACGGCCGTGACAGCCTTGTCGATGCCGCGCTTGAGCGCCATCGGGTTCACGCCGGCCGTCACGTTCTTCAGGCCTTCGCGATAGATCGCCTGCGCCAGCACGGTAGCGGTGGTGGTACCGTCGCCGGCATTGTCGCTGGTCTTCGTCGCGACTTCCTTGACCATCTGTGCGCCCATGTTCTCGAGCGGATCAGACAGCTCGATTTCCTTCGCGACCGTCACGCCGTCCTTGGTGACCGTCGGAGCGCCGAACTTCTTGTCGATGACGACATTCCGGCCCTTGGGACCGAGCGTCACCTTCACGGCGTCAGCCAGCTGATCGACGCCACGCTTCAGGGCAGCGCGCGCATCGACATTGAAATGCAGTTCCTTGGCAGCCATCGGTTCTATCCTCGAAAGCGATTAGGCGAGGACCGCGAGTACATCCGACTCGCGGAGAATGAGCACGTTCTCGCCCTCGATCGTGACTTCGGTGCCGCTGTACTTCCCGTACAGCACGCGGTCACCGACCTTCACGGTCATCGGGGCCAGCTTTCCGTCTTCGTACTTGCCCGGGCCAACCGCCACGATCTCACCCTGCTGGGGCTTTTCCTTGGCGGTATCCGGGATGTACAAGCCACCGCGCATCTGCTCCGCTTCTTCGAGCGGCTTCACGACAACGCGATCGGCCAACGGGGTGACCTTGGCGCCGATGGCACTCTTGGTGGTCATCGTCCTTCCTCCAGACCTGACGTGTGACTTATGAGAGCGCGCGAACCAGAATACGCGCGCTTTGTTAGCAGTCGACCCTGTTGACTGCTAAGGCGCGTAACCTAGTCACTGCTACAGACCAGTCAAGCGCCTGTCGCGCCAGCATCGCGCACCCGCGCTCCTCGCCGTAACACGTTTGAAATCAATGTGTTACGCGAAGGTCTTGATCGGATTCCAGACGAACTGCCAGTCTCAGCCGGAGATGTCCGTCTTGAGCAGTTCGAACGCCATCTGGAGGCCACGCAGGGTGAGATCGGCATCCACGATCTCGAGCGTCGGGCAGAACGGCGCCAGCATGGCCGCCAATCCGCCCGTCCCGATGACGAGCGGATCGCGACCGGTCGGCCACTCCCTCCGGATGCGTCCGACGATGCCCGTGATCGCATCCACCGCGCCGTACACGACCCCCGATCGAATGCATTCTTCCGTCCGCCGTCCGATCACGCGCAGCGGTGCATGCAATTCGGTCGCGGGCAGTTTGGACGTGCGTCGTGTCAGCGTCTCGAGTGACGTCAGCACGCCAGGCGCGATCACGCCGCCCAGAAACACCGCATCACGCGTGATGCAGTCGTACGTCGTCGCGGTGCCAAGATCGACGACAATGCAGTCGCGCTCGTAGATGCGGCTGGCAGCGAGCGTGTTGATGATGCGATCTGCGCCGACAGTCTGCGGTTCATCGACATCGAGTGTGATCGGCAACGCACTGTTGGCGTCGATGCTCAGCGCCGACACGCCAAATGCGAGACGGATTCCTTCAGCCAACGGCGCCGTGACCGATGGCACCACTGAACCAATGGCCGCGCCATGCACCGCTGAATGCGCGACCTGATCGAGATCGAGCAGTGAGCGAAGCAGCAAGGCGAATTCATGCGGTGTGCGCGAACTGCTCGTGATCACGCGCCAGTGCGACACGATCAGACTCGAATCCGCGAGTCCGATGGTCATCTCGGTGTTGCCCACGTCGCAGACCAGCAGCATGCGCTTACTCCGAAGGTGAAGTACGAAACACCAGCGACCCCGCCACAGCCACAGCGTCACCAGTACCGGTGCGGATCTGCACACCACCGCGTGCCGTGATGCCGAGTACCGTGCCGTCGAGCGGCGACGTGACGGCGCGACCGCGCGCGAGATCGCGTTGCGCGAACTGCGAGAGTTCAGTGGCGCTCAGTTCATCGATGCATTCCGACGCGATCAGTACCGCGCGGATCACATCCACAAGGACATCGGCGCGACGCACCGTCTCACCCAGTGACGCGACCGGTGGCGTGGTTTCCGCATCACGCACGTTCACGCCGACACCGACGACAATCCATTCCAGCACATCGCCGCGCCAGCGCGCCTCAGTCAGCACACCTCCCAGTTTGCGATCGCCGAGGAAGAGATCGTTCGGCCACTTGAGCTGGATCGCCGTCGCCACGCGCGCATCGAGCGCCTGCGCGAGTTGCAGGCCGACGCGCAGCGACAACACACCGGCGGGTGCCTCCACTGGCTGACGCAGCAGCACACTTGCCCACACCCCTGCCCCGCGCGCTGAGACCCACGCCTTGCCCGTGCGGCCACGCCCGGCGCCCTGGGCTTCCGCCACGACCACGGTGCCATGCAGCGCACCGGCGGCCGCCAGCTCGTGTGCGAGATCCATCGTACTGGTGCACTGTTCCACCGCCACCACACGTGACGCCCCGGCACGCGCACACACGACTTCGCACGGCGTGTCGTCGTACTGCGACAGAACCGTGCCGTGCGACGTCATCCTCGACGCATGAAGATCAGCGCCAGCACGGCGGCGCCAAGCACCAGACGATACGCAGCGAAGACACCAAAACTCTTCGTCGACACGTACTTCAGCAGCACCGAAATCGCGAGCCAGCCGCTGACGGCCGAGGCGAGAATTCCGACCACGATCGGCAACGTGATGCCTTCGCGCAGGGCTTCGGGCACCTTCAGCACTGCTGCCGCCGCAGTGATCGGCATCGACATCAGGAAGCTGAACGTCGCCGCACTGGTGCGATCGAAACCGAGTGCGCGGCCGGCAGTCATCGTCGAACCGGATCGCGAGACGCCAGGAATCAGCGCGAAGACCTGCGCGACGCCGATCAGCAGTGCGTCAGTCCAGCGAAGCCCGGTGATCGGGCGTGTCTGCGGCGCGAAGCGATCCGCGGCCCACAGCATCGTGCCCATCACGATCAATGCAATCGCTGTCAAGGCTGGCGCGCGGAACACCGTCTCGGCGTACTTCTCGAGCAGCAGGCCGCCGATTGCGCCAGGAATCGTCGCGATCACGATGTAGACGGCGCGCCATTGCTCATCGCCAGTGACGCGTTGTGTGCGCAGGATCTCGAATCCGGCCTTGGTGAGATTCACCCACTCCTGACGGAAATACCAGAGTACGGCCGCCAGCGTGCCAAGATGTAGCGCGACGTCGAACGCGAGACCCGGATCCTCCCACCCGAACACATACGGCACGAGGCTCAGGTGCGCGGACGAACTGATCGGCAGAAACTCGGCGAGCCCCTGGACGATGCCGAGGACGAGCGCATGAAAAACGTTCATGGGGCGGGACGGGAGAATCGACCGACCGCAGCGGGCGCTGCGGCACTCAGAAATTACTGCGGAAGTGCAAACGGCGCGGTGTCTGTGGCACGCCGGTTGCGCGCATTGCGACGAGACGCCGCGACGGCCAGCGCATCCTCGTAGGTGGTTTCATACTGCCCGATGATGCGTGCCTCGCTGAACCGTTGACGCGCATCAGCAGCCGACGCCACGCTCATCTCTTTCCAGCGCGCCTCATCGGTCAGGATGTGCACCGCGGCGGCGGCCATCGCGTCCGTGTCGCCGACGAGTCGGAGTGCACCAGTGATGCCCTCGCGAATGACCTCGGGGATACCACCGGCGTTCGACGCGACGACCGGTACGCCGCACGCCAGGGCTTCGAGTGCCGACAAGCCGAACGACTCGTTCTCCGACGGCAGCAGAAAGAGATCGGCACCCGACAGCAGCGGCGCGACGTTGTCGATGCGGCCGAGAAACTGCACACGATCCGCGACGCCAAGCAAGCGCGCTTCCTCCTGCGCCATGCCGCGATCCGGACCATCACCGACCATCACGAGCGTAGCCGGCATCGCCTGCGACACCTTGGCGAAAATGCGAATCACATCCACCGTGCGCTTCACGGCCCTGAAGTTGCTGACGTGCATCAGCACTTTGCCCGGTGCCGCGAGCATGCCAGCCAATGCACCGGGATAGCGCGCGCGATCGTAGACGTCCGGGTCGATGAAGTTATGAATCACTTCCACCGCGCAGCCCGTGCAACCGAAGGCGTTCACCGTCTCGCGCTGCAGGTGCTCGGACACGGCGGTGATGCGATCGGACTTTTCGATCGAGAACTTCGTGATCGCCCAGTACGACGGGTCCTGCCCGACGATCGTGATATCGGTGCCGTGCAACGTCGTCACGAGCGCGACGTCGTCGCCGGTCTCGCGCAGCATCTCGCGCGCGATCCAGGCGCTGGTCGCGTGCGGAATGGCGTAGTGACAGTGCAGCACGTCGAGTTTCGCGGTCCGCACCACCTCATGCATGCGGACGGCGAGTGCGAGATCGTACGGCGGATATTCGAACAGCGGATACCGGCCCACATCGACTTCATGAAAGAAGACGCGCGGCAGGAACGCCGGCAGTCGGAACGGCTGCGCGTACGTGATGAAGTGGATTTCGTGCCCACGGGCAGCGAGCGCGATGCCCAACTCGGTCGCCATTGCGCCCGAGCCGCCGTAGGTGGGATAACAGGTGATTCCGATTTTCACGTCTGCTCCGTCAGTGAGACCGCATCCAGCCATGCCAACGCTTTGTCCACCGCGTCGGTTGCGCCGGGATCGAGCATGGTGACGCGGTCCGGCGGCAACTGGTGCCGGAACCAGGTCCGCTGTCGCTTCGCGTACTGCCGCGTCTCGATGATCGTGCGCTCGATGGCGTGCGCGCGCGATACCTCGCCCGCTTGCGCCGCGCGCAGCATGGCATAACCGCACGCATTCCACGCCGGGGCATCGGCTGGCACGTCGCGCACGAGCTGTGCCACCTCCTCCTCCCAGCCAGCGTCGAGCATCTGCATCACGCGCACAGCGATGCGATCGCGCAGCGTCGCGCCTGGGTCAACGACGAGATAGTGCGGACGGAATTCCGCAGTCCGCGCGCGCTCAGTCAGCCATTCACTCAGCGGACGGCCGGTGAGTTCGAAAGTCTCGAGCGCGCGCAGCAGCTGCGTGCGACCGAGATGCGCACGCGCGGGATCGACGCGGAGGCAGCGTGCGCGCAGTGCATCGGTCGTCTGCGCGTCGAGCGACGCCAGCACACGCGCCCGTTCGTCGACATCAAGACTCGGCGACTCGAACAGAGGCGACTCGAGTGTGCGAAGGTAGAAGCCCGTGCCGCCGACGACGATCACAGGCTGCTCTTTCCTCACCGCCTCCTCGATCCACGTCGTCGCACCGCCGGCCCACTCGGCGGCTGAGTACCGCACACTCGGGTCGACCACATCGACACCATGATGCGGCACGCGTGCCTGATCAGCGGCGGCTGGCTTCGCAGTGCCGATGTCGAACCGACGATAGACCTGACGCGAGTCCGCACTGATCAACGTGGCGCCGTTCCGTTCTGCGAGCGCCATCGCAATCGCAGACTTGCCCGCCGCCGTCGGACCGCAGATGATGGCGATGTCACGCACGTCCGAACCGCCGCTCGAGTTCATCCCAGCTCACCTGCACGATCGTGGCGCGCCCATGCACGTCATGCGCAGGCAGTGTCGTCCGTGCGAGATCGGCAAACAACGCCCGCATCTCGGAGATCGACAACACGTCACCGGCCTTCACCGCCGCCTTGCAGGCCACCGTCATCGCAAGTCGCTCGTGACGCGACGCAGTACTCGCGATGCGATCACCGGCCAGCGACGCGAGTGTTTCTCGCAGCGCGCGCTCCGCGTCGAAGCGATGGTGCGGCATCGGCACACTCTGCACGACCAGCGTCTGACCGCCGAATCCTTCGATGCCGAAGCCGAGCAGCTCGAACGCATCACGATGGGCCTCGAAGGCATCGGCTTCGGCGGGACTCAGGTGCAGCGTCAGTGGAAACAGCAGCGTCTGAATGATCGCATCACCGCCGGTAAGCCGCGCCATGAGTCGTTCATAGAGCACTCGTTCGTGCGCCGAGTGCTGGTCGATGAGCACGACACCGTCATCACGCTCGAACAGCAGATAGGTGCGTCGCAGCTGCAACAATGGCGGGATCTCGATCGGTGCGATCTCGACGCTCGGCGACGGACTCGCTGACTCCGATGGCGTGGACGACGTCTCGGCGAACAGCGGCGAGACGTCCGGCAAGGCGCGCAGGACATTTACGTCGGTTGCGACGGGGACCGGTGTCCACGACCGCTCGCCGCCAAATCGCGACGCGAACAGTGGCGCCGACGCCGCGACGCCCAGCGCACGACGTACCGCGCTTTCCACCACCCGCTCGATGCCCCAGCGATCGTGGAAGCGGACTTCGGCTTTCGCCGGATGCACGTTCACGTCGACGGCATCGCCGGGCAGCCGAATGTCGAGCGCAATTGAGGGTCGTGTGCCTGACGGAATGGTCGACAGATATGCTGCTTCGGCCGCGCGCACGACACCGGTGTCGCGAATCGCACGCCCATTCACCATCACGAACACGCGGCGCGCAGCGAGGCCGACTTGTGACGGCTGCTCGACGAGGCCACGCACATGGACGGGACCTTGCACATCGTCGACGTCGAGCATCGATGTCGGGGTGACGCCACTCCAGACGCTGGCGAGCCGTTCACGCCAGGCGCGCGCCGGCACTGCAGTGAATGCAGCTTTGCCATCGTGCGTGGCCGTCAGTCGCACGTCGCGCCGCACCAGAGCGATGGTCGCCAGCAGGTCACTGATCGCGCGCCACTCGCCGCGTGCACTCTTGAGAAACTTCCGTCGCGCGGGCAGCGCGTGAAACAGTTCGGTCACCGTGATGGTCGTGCCACGACGCCGCGCGATCGGTTCCGTGCGCTCACGTGTGCCCTGCGACACCACCACGCGCGTGCCTTCGCCATCCACTTCCGACGTCTCAAGCACGAGATGTGACACGGACGCGATTGCGGGCAGCGCCTCACCACGAAAGCCGAACGTCGCCACACCGACCAAATCATGCGCCGTGCGAATCTTCGAGGTCGCATGCCGCGACAGCGCCAGTTCGGCCTCGCCTGCCGGCATGCCCACCCCGTCATCGCGAATGCGAATCAGCCCGCGTCCACCATCTTCGATCTCGATTCCGATATCCGTCGCACCGGCATCGAGGGCATTCTCGATCAGTTCCTTGACGATGGACGCCGGCCGCTCGACCACCTCGCCGGCGGCGATCTGGTCTGCGACGGCGGAATCGAGAATGGCGATGCGGGACATGTCCTGAAGTTACGGCGCCGTGCTGTCGCTGGCGATCCGACCTTCGGCGATGGCGACATCGTGACCGTCACTGATGGCCAACGATCGCACCGCGTCCGCTTCAACCCAGCCGCTGCGACCACCCGGCACCGTCAGCAGTCGCCACGTCCCCCGCACCTCCGTCACGACGGCAAGCTCACCCGCGCGCGCACGCGCACCCGCCTCACCCGCGAGTACCGGCTCCGTGCGCAACGCGACCTCATGTCGCACCATCACAAGGCCATCCGCGTTTGCAGACCGCTGCGCGATGACCGACAGCCCGGCGCACAGCGCAACCAGCAGTGTGGCGGCGCAGAGCGCACCATTGCTGATCCGTCGATTGCTCCAGCGCCACGCGGCACCGCCGACCGACAGCGCCACCGTCACCGCAAGCAGCAACAGCCAGGCCGCATCCGCCGTCATCGGGACGATTGTCATTCGAACATCACCAGTCGGTGCGATGGCGGACAGTTGCGCCGCGGCCGGATTGCCACGCGGCGCCAGTCGCGCGCTGTGCTGCCACGCGAGAATGGCACCGGCCGTGTCGGCACGCATCCACTGTGCGGCACCAAGATTGGCCCACGCCGCCGGACTGCGCGGCTCCGCAGCCGCCGTTGCCGCGAAGGCCACCACGGCATCGCCATACCGCTGCGCGCGATACGCGTTCACGCCAGCGCGGAATGTTGTCGGCTGCGCGTTGGCCACCGACCCGACGCTGCCGATCAGCAACATCACGCGCGCGGCCGCTTTCAGTCGCTGGCGCACCTTGGCCGAAAGTTCAGTTCGGAGTTGCGCCAGAATTGCGTCACACTCCGCAACCAGCGTGTCCAGTGCATCGTCCTGTCCGACCGGCGCGGCACCGAACGTCAGCAGATCGAGTCGCGCGAGGAGCGCGCCGGCCGCATCGGCAGCGGCGGTCGTCGCGCCGGCGCGTCGCAAGCGCTTCACCACGTCCGCAACGGCGAAGGGTTCGTCGCTCCGCAGCGCCACGATCGGCGCGAGTCCGTGAATGAAGGTGCGCCGCACACTCGCTGAATCCGTCGCGATGCGCGGACCTGCGTCGCGTCGCGCGGTGCGACGCTCGCGCGGCTCAGACGTCGGCAGGAAGCGCAGCAGCCGGCGCGCCACCAGCGCCAGCCACGGCAGGCCCAACGCCATGAAGATTGCGCGGAACCACCACCGCTCCGTGACATCGGCAGTCGGCACGACACTCCACGCGGCCAACGGCAGCGCCGGCGCACGCACATCGCTGCTATCCTCCGCAATCGACGTTCCAGGCGCAACACGCAGCGCGCCGAGCGGAGCTTCCGCCTCGATGTACGCGCCACGCACCGGATTGAAGAACACGTAGCGCAGCGTACCGAGCGCAATCACGCCGTCGTTCGTCGGCGTAAGCAGAAAGCGAAACGTCTTGCTGCCGCGTACCAGCAGGTCGGTGGAATCGACAACGATGGATTCGCCGGCGGCACTGCTGGTGACGTTCGGAATCGAGATGCGGGGCGCTGGCAGCAGCTTCACGTTCCCGACGCCATCGATGCGGACGGTGAGCTGCACCGCGTCGCCGACACGACCGTTCGGTCGCTCTACGGTGGCAGACATTGTGTACACACCGACCGCGCCGGCGAACGAGGCGGGGCGGCCCTCGGACGGAAGTTCGCGCACCACCACGGTCTTTTCACGCGTCTGCGCTGTCTGCCGTTCCTGCTTGCCGAACATCGTGCCTGCAGAGCCGAGCGTGTAGCCGAGCCGTGCCGGCGGAATCGTGAGCAGGCCGGCGCGCAGCGGAAAGAGCGCGCGCGCAAAGATGAAGGGACGATATCGCGCGCCGTCGACCGTGCGCGATGGCAGATCGTCATTCGCCACCGGCAACTCGTACGCAACCGCACCATCCACTGATGGCGCGACGTATTCAGGATTGCGCTGCAATCGCGAACGCAGCTCATCGTCGATGAACACGCCGACCTGCAGCGTCACCTGTTCACCAGCCCAGACGGTATCCGGGGTGACGAGCGCGTGAAAATTGACGACGGTGCCGCGCGAGATCGGCGCGCGATTCACGATCGCCGGTACGGCGTTCGTCGGCGGTGGCAGCACGACGATTGTCTTCGACAGGCTGACTGCCTGCTGCGTACCAATCGTCGCCACGACGGGTGACAGCCGGACGAGGCCGGGCCCGCCAACGCGCAGGACATATCGAGTCTCGCGTGTCGCCACCGCCTGACCGAAACCACCACCGAGGCGCGTGACGTCGGTCACGAGCTGCAGCGGAATATTGTTCGCTGTCGGCACGGTGATACGCGGCGCGGTATTGCCATTCACGGTCGCGCGGACGACGACCGGCACGGCCGCACGCGCGGCAATCGTGTCCGGCGCCTGTACCGACACCGAGATCTGCAGCAGCACTGCAAGCGGGATACTCACCAGTCCCGGCCCACCGGCGCTTCGCGACGTTGTCCGTCACGTTGCCGTCGCGTCTGCACGTCGCGTTCGTCACGAGCCGCGCTGTTGAGCACTGCCTCGGCGCGTTGTTTGTCGAGCTGCTGCTGCCCCTTGCTCGGTGGCGGATTGGGTGGTGGCGGTTGCTTTCCTCCACCGCCTCCGCCCGCACCGCCGCCGTTCTTCTGCTGCTCTCGCAGCGCGAGCTCGAGATTCCACTTCGCGTCGGGATCATCGGTTCGCGTGCGCAGTGCGCGCTTGTATGCGGCGACGGCGGCCGAGAAGAACGGCGCGGCTTCGTTCGGCGACACGCTGCGCGCGCGTCGCAGATTCGCGAGGCCGAGGTTGAACAGTGCGCGGAATCGCAGCTCGGCGTCGGGCGCGATGGTCACCACGCGATCGAGCAGGTCAGTCGCGGCCGAGGTGGAATCAGCTTCCAGCAACGCCGTGCCGAGATTGTACATGCTGCGCAACGATCGATCACCATCCTGCAGCTTCAGCCGAAACGCCTGCGCCGACTCGGTGAACTTTCGCTGCTTGTAGAGATCCATCGCATCCGGCACAGCGCTTGACGTCTGTGCTTTCACCGATGCAAGTGGCATCGTGCCGATCACTAGCAACGTCGCGGCGACTGCGCCAGGCCGCGACCGTCGCGAACGCTCCGCCAGCAACGCGTCGATCAACAACAGCACGAAGGCGGGCCAGAGAAACAGTGCGTACCGCTGAATCGGTGAAGCACCGGCGTTGTAGACGCGTTCCGTCTGCCGCAGGCGTCGCAATGCCGCGCGGATGCGACCCGGACGATCGGCCGCAACGGCATCCACGAACACACCATCAGTGATGCGTGCGATGCCTTCCAGCGTCTGCGCATTTGCCTTGGTGATCACCGGCTGCCCATCCGCATCACGCTTGACACCGCCGCCGGAGACCGGGATCGTCGCGCCAGCCGCCGAGCCGTATCCCACCGTGACGACCGCCAATCGCGCATCGCGTGCGCCCTGTGCGGCGGTCGCGATCTCTCCTTCATCGTCCCACGTCTCGCCGTCGCTCATCACCACCAGCGCTCGATCGCCGCCGTCCTGACTCACGCCGAGCAACTGTGTGGCCTGCGCGACACCGCTCGCGAGCGCGGTACCGCCCTGACTGACGATGCCGGGATCGAGTCCGTCCAGAAACAGTTCGAGCGCATCGTGATCGGCAGTCAGCGGCGTCAGGATGTAGCTGCGGCCAGCCACCACCAGCAATGCGACTCGCGCTGCGGGCATCGTCACGAGCAGTCGGCGCACATCACCCTTCATGCGATCAAGGCGTGACACTCCGCCGTCATCGAGCGCCAGCATTGACGCTGAAACGTCGAGCACCAACGCCATGTCGACACCGAGATCGCGGCGGCGTTCAGCGCGTTCGCCCCAGCGCGGACCGGCGATTGCAATACCGAGACAGAGTGCAGCCATGCCAAGCAGTACCGCACGCACGCGAGGAGGCAGCCCGGCTGTGCGGCGCGGCACCAATCGCTCCAGCACCGGGACTTCGCCGAGCCGGGCCAGACGCGAGCGGCGTCGGGCGTCAGTGCGCCAGCCGATCCACGCCACGATCGTCGCTACGAGCAGCGCGACCGGCAGCATCCAGACACGCGCGAACAACGCCAGCACCTGCGGAATGATCGGCGTCATGGAATCGGCCCCCGGCGCAACAACACCCAGGCCTCCAGCAGCAACGCGGCCAGCGCAATCGAGGCGGGCAGGAGATACCATTCGGAGCGCGGCAATGACCGACGCGCGAGAGTCGGTGTGCGCTCGAGGCGATCGATTTCGCGTGTCACGCGTTCGAGACCGGCAGCATCCTTGGCGCGGAAGTACCGACCGCCGGTGGCGCGTGCGACTTCCGTGAGCAACGCATCGTCGATCTCGACGCGCTGCGTCTCGTAACGCAGCCCGAACAGTCCGCGACCGACTGGCACCGGCGCCATGCCTTCAGTGCCGACACCGATCGCATACACGCGAATACCGAATGCGGCCGCCGCGCGCGCTGCCGTGCGCGGATCCACCTGTCCGCGGTTGTTCACGCCGTCGGTGAGCAGCACCAGCACTTTCGAATTGCCACTCGCTGCGCGCAGTCGATTGGACGCGGTTGCCAGTGCGGTCCCGATCGCCGTCCCGTCGTCCAGTTGGCCCGGTTGCAGGCCATCGATGGCCGCCAGGACCAGGTCATGATTCGCCGTCAGGGGAACCTGTGTCAGCGCTTCACCCGCGAACGACACCAGGCCGATGCGATCCGACTCGCGCAACCGCACGAAGTCCTTGACCTGCGTACGCGCCACTTCAAGACGATTCTGTGGCTGAAAGTCCTCCGCGAGCATCGAACTCGAGATGTCGAACGCGAGCATGATGTCGATGCCATCGCGCGTCTCGCGTCGCTCACCGCCTCGCTTGTACGGATGGGCGAGCGCCAGCACGCAGCCGGCTAATCCGACGAGGCGCAGGCGCATCAGCCAGCGTCGCACGCGACTTGGTTTCGGCACGGCCCGCGTGACGATGTCGAGCGCCGCAAATGGCATTGCCTGCACCGCGACCTTGCGCCGCAACCACCACACCACCGGCAGCACGAACAGGAATGCAAGCGCCCACGGCACGCCGATCGAGACGCCCAGCTCCGCCAGCCACTGCAATGCGCGATCGAGCATCACGCCGCCTGCGCCAGCATTGCGGCACGCACACGATCAATGTCGCGCACCAGTTCGCGGGCTTCACCACTCACACGACGCACCGCATCCGGGTCGACGCGACGACCACCGAACCGCATCGCATCCACGTGCTGCAGCAGCTGCGCGATCTGCTTGTCGGGCATGCCGGGAATCGGCGCGACGGCCTGCAGCAATTCCGCATTCGTCAGCGCCAGCGCCAGCGATGGCTCGAGATCCGCCAGGTACTGGCGCACGATTTCCGCCGCCAGCGCGACATGTCGCCCACCTTCGCCAGCTGACGGCAACGCACGCGCATCGAGGCGCACGAATGCCGCTTCCGCGCGTGTCAGTGGCGACTCGATCACCCGTTCCGGCTCGCGACGACGTGTGCGCCAGCGATCGATCAGAAAGAGCAACGTCGCAATGATCACCGCAGCAAGCGCCCACTGCCACCAACGGTCCCACCAGTGCGTCACAAGCGGAAACAGGTCGCGCGGATCTTTCGGAATGCGGTCTGTGGAATCCGCCGGCAGGACGGACGCCACGACGACGCGCACATCAACCGGCACCGACAGCTCGCTCGAGTCACGGCGCATCAGCACCGGACCGAACGGAATCGTGAGCACGCCCGGTTGCCACGCGATCAATCGGTAGCGCACGGACAGCGTGTCACCGCGCCGGGTGACGAACGCGGGATCGAGCGGTTCGACGAGACCGCCGGTGTCAGGCACGGCTGGCGCAACAGCCTTTCGCCCGCTCGGCGGAATTGCGCGTAGCGACACCACGAAGGGCTGACCCACCGTCACAGTTTCCGGAAGCACCTTGAAGCTCACGCGGCCGGTCGAATCGAGTACGACCTGCGCACGCGCGGCCGTCGCACCAAGGCAACACGCCATGACGACGCCGGCAACTCCGCGCAGAATTCGCACCTCAGCCACGATGCCGCAGCGCCGGACGCGCCCGACGGAAGAATGCCAGCAGTGGCTCCACGATTCCCTGGTCCGTCATCAGCGAAATCGCGGTCACACCACTGCGTGCGAACAGTGCGTCACGTTCCGCGATCGCCGTGGCGGCGGCCGCTGCATACCGTGTGCGAAACGCCGCATCACCGCTATCGATTTCGACCTGCTCACCCGTCTCCGGATCCACCAGCACCAGCACACCGGCCGACGGCAACTTCTGCTCGACCGGATCATCGACGGTGATGACCACCACTTCGTGCCGCGCCGCCAGCCGGCGCAGTGCGGCTTCCGCGCCCGGATCGCGGAAATCCGAGATCACGAACACCAAAGAGCGATGTGTGAGATGGCGCTCCGCCTGCTCGCACGCGAGCGCGATATCCGTACGACGACCGATCGGACGCAGCGCGAGCAGATCGCGCAGCAGTCGCAGTCCGTGACGACGGCCCTTTCGTGGCGGTACGGCATGTTCGACCCGTTCCGTGAATGCAACGATGCCGACGCGATCGTTGTTGCGCAGCGCCGACAGGCCGAGCACGGCGGCGACTTCGAGCGCCACGTCGTCCTTGAAGCGTGAGCGTGTGCCGAAGTGCGACGACGCCGAACAGTCGATCAGCAGCAGTACGGTCAACTCACGTTCTTCGACGTAGCGCTTCACATACGGCTTCTGCAATCGCGCCGTCACGTTCCAGTCGATGCTGCGCACTTCGTCGCCAGGCTGATACTCGCGCACCTCGGAGAACTCCATGCCCTGCCCCTTGAACACGGAGCGGTATTCGCCGGCGAACCGCGAATTCACGAGACGACGCATCCGTAACTCGAGTCGACGCACCTGTTCGAGAATTTCGAGTGGCGCCGGCGCGCCGAGCGCAGCGCTGGCGGTCGGCGCCGGCGGTCGCACCGCTGGGGCGGAGCGGCGCCAGCGCAGATTCACGGCGCGGCCACCGCCGCGAGGATCCGCCGCACGATCTCATCACTCGAGATGTTCTGCGCCTCCGCCTCGAATGTCGTCATCACACGATGACGCAGCACATCCGGCGCGATCGCCTTGACATCGTCCGGGAGCACGAATGTGCGGCCGCGCAGATACGCATGCGCGCGTGACGCCTGAGCCAGTGCGATGGTCGCGCGCGGCGAGGCACCGTATTCGATCAACGGTACGAGGCCGGGCAGCCCGGCTTCGGCGGGAATGCGCGTGGCGTGCACCAGATCGACGATGTAGTCCATGATGCGTTCATCGAGATGCAGCGCTGCGATTTCCTTGCGCGCCGCCAGAATCGTCTGCGGCGACGCAGCAACCGTGATCGGGATCTCCTCGCCCGAGGACATCCGCCGCATGATTTCCTTCTCCTCGGCGCGCGTCGGATATTCGACCCGCAGTTTCATCATGAAGCGATCGACCGGCGCTTCCGGCAGCGGATAGGTGCCTTCCTGCTCGATCGGATTCTGCGTCGCGAGTACGAGAAACGGCTCGGCCAGCGGATACGTCGTGCCGCCGATGGTCACCTGCCGTTCCTGCATCGCTTCGAGCAGCGCAGCCTGCACCTTGGCCGGCGCGCGATTGATCTCGTCGGCGAGGACGATGTTCGCGAAAATCGGCCCGCGTTTGGTGCGGAATTCACCCGACGCCTGATCGAAGATCTGCGTGCCGACCACGTCGGCCGGCAACAGATCGGGGGTGAATTGAATCCGGCGGAAGGTCGTGTGGATGGTCTCGGCCAGCGTGCGCACGGTCAGTGTCTTGGCCAGCCCGGGCACACCCTCGAGCAGCACATGGCCACCCGTCAGCAGTCCGATCATCAACCGCTCGACCATTGCATCCTGTCCAACGACCCGACGCGCCACCTGTGTCAGAATCGCCTGCACCGCTGCCACCCCTGTCGGGGCCGATGCGGGTAGTGGCACCGCCGTCATTCGCGCGTTCTCCAGCCTGAAAGTGATGACCCGCCCAGCGTTGATCTGAGCTTAGTCTTGCACGCCACCCCTGATGGCGAGCCCGCGCAACTCGGTCTGCGACAGCGGACGCCACTTGCCCGGCGCCAGGTCGCCGAGGCTCACCGGACCGAACTTCACCCGGGTCAGCTTCTCGACCGTCAGCCCGACCGCCTCACAAAGACGACGGACCTCTCTGTTTCGTCCCTCATGCAGGGAGAGCGTGAGGAGCCACCGGCTCCGTCCGAGCTTGTCCACGTGTGCCGCATCTACTAACACGAGACCGTCATCGAGTTCCACGCCGGCCTGCAATTCATCCAGCGCTTCCATTGCCGGCCCCTGCACCACCGCCTCGTAGCTGCGGGAGACTTCGCGGCTTGGATGGGTGAGCACGTGCGCTGCGCGACCGTCGCTGGTCATCACCAGCACACCCTCAGTCATGTAGTCCAACCGACCGACATATGTCAGGCCAGCGACGTTCGGCACAAGATCGAACACCGTGTCGCGGCCTTCCGGATCGGTGCGCGTTGTCACGACACCAGCGGGCTTGTTGAGCACCAGCCACGTCACGGTGTCGGCCATCTTCACGCGCTTGCCATCCACCATCACTTCGTCACGCAACGGATCGACGCTCGAGCCGAGGGTGGCGACGGTGCCGTTCACGGTCACCTGTCCATTCGTGATCAGCGTTTCCGCCTGTCGACGCGATGTAACGCCGGCGCGCGCAAGGAAACGCTGCAATCGCATCGATTCACGCGCATCCTTCGGCGTCTTCACGACTGTCGGAGCGAGCGGTGCGTCAGTGCGTGCGGCGCCCTGAGCCGGCTTCTTCCGCGGACTCCGCTTGCGCGGATCACGCGCGTCAGGGCCGAGCGGCGTGCGCGTGCCTTTTGCGGCCGGTCGTTCCGGAGGCTTCACGCCACGCGGCTTCGGAGCAGCGGGCTTGCCGGTTGGCGTACCGGTGCGTCGCGGCGAGCGCGCGCTCACAGTGGCTGCGGCGCAGGCCGCAACGCAATCGCCAGCTCATCGGCACGCGGCAACTCTTCCAGATGTCGCAGTGCGAACTGCTCGAGAAACAATGACGTCGTGCCATACAGCAACGGACGCCCCAGCCCTTCGGCCCGACCCACGACGTCGATCAGCGCGCGCTCCTGCAACGATTTGAGAATCGAACCCACGGCGACGCCGCGAATCTCTTCCACTTCCGTCCGCCCGATCGGCTGACGGTACGCGATGATCGCCAGTGTTTCGAGTGCCGCCGCCGACAACCGCTGCGGTCGCGCCGCGAGCTGTGCACGCTCGATCGCCTCGGTGTATTCAGCGCGCGTCAGGATCTGCCAGCCGCCACCGATTTCCGCCAGTTCCACACCGTGACCGTCCACGTCGTAGTGCTCGCGCAGCGTATCCAGCGCCGAGGAGATCTCGGCGGGACTCGCGTCCGGCGCGAGGGCACTCAACTCTTCGACCGGGATCGGTCGCGGGCTCGCGAAGAGCGCCGCTTCAAGCAGCTTCACCAGGGGAATCATGCTCTATCTCGACAGACGCAAATGGGCGCGGTTGCGCGAGCCGCAGCTCGCCCAGCTTTGCCAGCTCCAGCAATGCAAGCAACATGGACAGGATCTGCCACGGCTCCGCATCGCGTGCCACCAACTCGCCCCAGCGCGCATTGCGCCGTTCGGCGATCACACTCCGCACCATCGCAATCGCGCCCGCCACATCGAGTGTGCGCGCGACAACCGTGTGCACGGTCGGTTCCTTCGTCACACGCAGAATCCGATCGACAGCCGTCAGCAACTCACCCAGTGACAAGGCGAGTGGTGCTGCCACCGTTTCACCCGACTCGGGCAGATAGGCGCGTGCGAACCGACTCCGACGTTCATCGCCGCGTCGCTCGAGAATGTCCACCACCTCGCGCATCTGCTGATACTCGAGCAGGCGGCGCACGAGTTCAGCGCGCGGATCTTCCCACGTTTCCGTTTCACCGTGTCGCGGCAACAGCATCTGCGCCTTGATCCGGAGCAGGCGCGCTGCGAGTTCCAGATACTCCGCCGCATCATTCAGTTGCAGGACACGGATGCGAAGCAGAAACTGCTTCGCGATGTGTGCGATCGGGATGTCGTAGATGTCGACCTTCTCGTCGCGGATCAGCGACAGGAGCAGGTCGAGCGGGCCGGCGTAGGCCGGCAGATCCACGATGAAGCCGACCGGCGCAACGGGCTCGGCCGCCATTGCCGGGCCGGCGCCTGACTCAGCTGCCGCGACCGCGTCGCTCACGCCGTCACCGTCCGCGCCGGTGCAGCCGAACGCAGGTCGTACGGGCGCATCGGACTGGGGGCGAGGGAGGCGGTCACGCGAAGCGGAACAGGGGGTGGGCAGAATCGCCGCGGGACGCCAGACGCTGGCATCGCCCCGCAACTCGTGGGCAGCATGGCAACCTAAGAGGCCTTTGGCTCACGGCCAAGACAACTCCTGCGATTGACAGCCTGAACTGGCACCCTATCTTTCGCGATTCGCCCACGAAGGGCGAATCGTGTTCATTTTTTGAATTGGAGTCTTCGGTGCCGAATATCGCCTCCGCAAAGAAGAATATGCGGAAGTCGCGTGCCGCCCAGGCACGCAATCGCGCGCAGCGCTCAGCGTTGCGCACCGCCCTCAAGAAAGCCAAGGTAGAGGGTGCGTCGGCCGAGGTGCGTGGAATGGCCACCACGCTGTTGGATCGTGCCGCTCGCAAGGGTCTGATCCACAAGAACGCAGCTGCCCGGCAGAAGAGCCGGATGGCAAAGAAGGCAAATGCCGCGGCGGCCTGACCGTCGTTGCAGTCGATAGCACGACAAACGGGCGAACCTTCTGGTTCGCCCGTTTGTCGTTTCGGTCCGTGCCGACTTGCCTA
This sequence comes from Gemmatimonadaceae bacterium, assembly GCA_031367535.1. Classification (GTDB taxonomy): domain Bacteria; phylum Gemmatimonadota; class Gemmatimonadetes; order Gemmatimonadales; family Gemmatimonadaceae; genus JACMLX01. The sequence goes on along the minus strand of JANLPZ010000142.1, from coordinate 70,674 downwards.
CAGAACGGCCAGCTCGCCGCCGCATCGTTCGCAGTACCACTCGGTCGCGTAATTCATCGTACCGCATTCGGCACAGCGCAACGTCTTCGCGGCATCGTTCGATGATGGCGTGACAGCCGCCACCGGCAACGGCGTGTCCTGCACAATGCGCAGCACCGGCTGCTCGGCCGAGCGCGACGCGGTGGCCGTTGAAACCGACTGCGCCTCACTGCCGTTGTCGCGCGGTGCAACGGGCCGCGGCGTACTGCGCAGAAAGCCCAGATCGTCAAGCTGAGTGCGACGATCCATCAATTCCTGCGGGGGCGAAGGCGGCGTCGGCCGGAACGTGCTCGGCGACAACGGCGCGGCGGCCGGTGCTTCGTTCATCGCCGCCAGAATCGCGGGCGTCGGTGACTCGTCGCGCGATGCAGACATTGCTGGACTGGCAGTCTCGCCGATCGTGCGCGCGCGCTGCGCCGCTTCGGCCATTGCCGCGAGACTGCGCTGCACGCTGCCGAGTTCTGCGGCGATGCCCTGACGCTCGCTGGCGAGTCGTCCGAGCAACGCCTCATGTCCAACGCGCACCTGATCCCATTGCTCGCTGTCGTACTCGCCGACCATGTGGCGCAGTTCGCCTTCAGCGTGCTCATCGCGGCAGGTCTTCTCCTGCGCAGAGAGCTGCGCATCGCGCGCCTGATACTCTGCCAGCGCCGCTTCGAGTGTGGGCGTGTGCGCGGCAAACGCCTGCAGCACGGTGCGCAGGCGACCGGTGTAGTCGGTGCGCACCTTCTCCAGCACATGAACCGGCACATCCGTCTTGGACGCCAGTGCGGCAATCCAGCCTTCGTACTTCGAGCGCTCGCCGATCAGCGCGCCGACAGCCTCGAGAGCGTTCGTCACGTCAGTCATTCCGTATCTCCTTGAGAGCGGCGCCCGAGGGCCGCATCGTTGCGGGCCCCACGCCGGGCCGCGCGCAGCGCATCACACGCTGCCGATTCCAACGTAACCACACTTCCGAGTTGTCGCGCCAGATGAATCATCCGGGCACCATGCTCGAGGCTCTCCATTGCGAAGTGTGCGTCCTGTAACGTCCGACCGAGCGCGACCGCACCGTGATGTGCAAGCAGCACGACATCGTGCGTCGCGAAGAGCGGAAAGACGATCGCGCCAAGCTCTGCAGTACCGGGCTGTGCGTATGGTGCGAGGCCAACCGTTCCGACTGCAAGCATGAGTTCGGCCAGCACGCCATCGGGTACCGACTCGCCGACGAGCGTGAACGCGGTAGCCGTCACCGGATGCGCATGCACGACGGCGTGCACATCATCGCGCGCCGCATACGCCGCCAGATGCAGTCCGAGTTCGCTCGAGGCGCGATGTCGGCCTGACAACTGTTCGCCGGTCATCGACACTTCGACCAGGTCATCCGGATCGATCAGCACCTTGGAAAACCCAGCCGGCGTCACCAACAGGCGGTCAGCATTGATGCGCACCGACACGTTGCCGTCCTGACCGGCGATGAGTTGGCGTGCGGCAAGTGCATGGCACACCTGCACCATCGCTTCACGCATGGCGAATGGTGCGTGCAGACGCGCGGATCGCGACGGCGGCATCAGACGGACGTCATGATGCGGTGTCGCGGACATGCACCACGCGACCGCCAACCAGGCAGCGCGAGACACGACCCGACAACGTCGATCCAAGCCACGGCGAGTTGCGCCCCTTTGACTTGAAGTCGCTGCCCTTCACCGTCCACGATGCCGTTGGATCAAGCACCGTCACGTCGGCAATCGCGCCGCGACGCAGTGTGCCGCCCGGCAGGCCGAACACACGCGCCGGTGCACACGACATCTTGTCGACGAGCTGCGACAGCGAGATCACGCCCGGTGCCACGAGCCATGTCATGAGCACCGACAACGCCGTCTCGAGACCGACGATGCCGTTCGGTGCATCGGAGAACTCACGATTCTTTTCGTCATTGTGATGCGGCGCGTGGTCGGTCGCGACACAATCGATCGTGCCGTCTTTCAGTGCAGCAACCAGCGCGTCCACATCTTTCTGCGTCCGCAACGGCGGATTCATCTTCGCATTCGTGTCGTACTGTCCGACGCGATCTTCCGTCAGCGTGAGATGATGCGGGCAGACTTCCGCGGTCACCGGAATGCCGCGCTCCTTGCCCCAGCGAATCAGCTCCACGCTGCCCCACGTGCTCATGTGGCAGAGATGCACACGACCACCGGTGCGCCGCGCCAGAAGAATGTCGCGAATGACCATGATCTCCTCGCTCTCGGACGGAATGCCCTTGAGACCGAGTCGCGCACTGATCACGCCTTCATTCATCGCACCACCGAACGCGAGCGTGGGCTCCTCGCAATGATCCGCCACGGGAATACCGAACGTGCGCGCGTATTCGAGTGCTGTGCGCATCAGTTGTGCACTCACAACCGGTCGACCATCGTCGCTGACTGCCACTGCACCAGCGGCCACCATCTCTCCCATCTCGCTCAGGTGCACACCGTTCATGCCGACAGAAATCGAGCCGATCGGATAGACGCGTGACGCATTCGCTTTCGCGGCCTGCGCACGAATGAATCCAACCGCCGCCTGATTGTCAGTCACCGGATCGGTGTTCGGCATCGCGCACACGGCCGTGAATCCACCGGCCGCCGCCGCGCGTGCGCCAGTGGCAATCGTCTCGACATCCTCGCGGCCAGGCTCGCGCAGATGACAGTGCACGTCGATGAAGCCGGGCGTGACGTATTCGCCGCTGCAATCGATGCGCTCGGCGTCATCCGGGCCGGCAATGTTGCCACCGACGGCGGCCACCGTGCCATCCACCAACAACAGGTCGCCGACCCCATCGAGACCGATCGATGGATCGAGGAGATGGCCGCCCGTGAGCAGCAGGGGACGCGTCGTCATTCGCTCGTCATTCTCCCGCGGCCGTGCCGGCCGCTGCGAGGTCGGGGCGACCGCCCCGCAACAGGTAGAGCACCGCCATGCGCACAGCGACGCCATTCGTCACCTGATCGAGGATCAGGCTGTGCGGTCCGTCAGCGACATCCGAGTCGATTTCAACCCCGCGGTTCATCGGGCCGGGATGCAGGATCAGCAACTCACGCGGCGAACGATCGAGGCGCTCTCGCGTGACACCAAAGACGCGGTTGTATTCGCGCAATGACGGGATGTATCCCGACGTCATGCGCTCGAGCTGCAGTCGCAGGATGTTCAGCGCGTCAGCCCATTCGATCGCGGCCTCGATACGATCGAACACCGTCACGCCAAGCGCCTCTTCGGCACCGTTCGGCAGCAGTGACCGTGGTCCGCACACCGCCACTTCGGCGCCGAGTTTGCGCAGACCGTGGATGTTCGACCGCGCCACGCGACTGTGCAACACGTCGCCACAGAGACAGACACGCTTGCCCTTCAGTGTGCCCCACTTGTCGCGCAGCGTCAGCAGATCGAGCAGGCCCTGCGTCGGATGTTCGTGCGTGCCATCGCCGGCGTTGATCACATTCGACTCGATGCGCTCAGCGAGGAACCGCGCGGCACCGCTGGCCTGATGCCGGATCACGACCATGTCGATCTTCATCGCTTCGAGATTGCGCGCCGTGTCCACCAGCGTCTCGCCTTTGCTCACCGACGAGTTGCCGATGGCCACGTTCACCGCATCGGCCGACATGCGCTTCTCGGCGAACTCGAAGCTGACGCGTGTGCGCGTCGATGCCTCGAAGAACAGGTTCACGATCGTCTCGCCGCGCAGTGTCGGCACCTTCTTGATCGCGCGCAGGCTGATCGCCTTGAGCGGTTCTGCGGTGTCGAGAATGGCAGTGATCTGTTCGGCGCTGAGCGACTCGAGGTCGAGCAGATCCTTGCCGAGGCTCGTCATGCGCCGCGCGACCTCGCCGGTCCGACGATCACCGTGTCGTCACCATCGAGTTCCGCGACACGCACATCGACCTGCGCACCCGCCGGTACCGTGACCACCTTGCCGATCACGTCCGCGCGGATCGGCAATTCCTGGCCGCCACGATCGATCAGGACGGCGAGCAGAATACGGGCCGGGCGACCGAAATCCGCCAGTTCATCGAGCGCTGCGCGCACAGTGCGCCCGGTGTAGAGCACGTCGTCGACGATCACGACTTGCTTGCCGTCGATATCCACCGGAAGCTCGGTCGCGCCAACCAGCGGACGCGGCCCGACCGTCTGCAGATCGTCACGATACAGCGTGATGTCGAGCGCGCCACGCGGCACTGGTCGGCCTTCGCGCTCCTCGATGAGGGACGCAAGACGCGCCGCGAGCTGCACGCCGCGGCGCTGAATACCGACCAGCACGAGTGATTCGCTCCCGGCGGTCAGCTCGACGATTTCATCGGCCATGCGACGCAGTGTGCGTTCACAGGCACGCGCGTCAAGAATCGTTTCTGTCGCTGTCATCAGCGCGCAATATGTCGCCCCGGCGCCCGGAACTGAAGTCAGTACGCTCTGCGCGACTCGCGCGCCTCGAGAATCGTTCCTGGATCATCCGTCATCACGCCCGTGACACCCATGTCCCACAGGCGGAAGGCATCCGCCGCGCTGTTTATCGTCCAGACGTGCACCGGCACGCCGATCGCACGACCCCATGCCGCGAATCGGGCAATCGGTAGTGCCACGCCCGACGACATCTCGGGAATACACATCGCGTTGTATGGCAGTCGTCGCGGTGCCCATCGCACGTAGCCGCGCGCGAGCAACGCGACCATGTCGCGCCGTGACGCACCGCTCGCCACGGCCGCCGCGCGCACGACACGCATCGCACCGTCGAGAAAACTGCCGACCAGCGCGCGATCCGTCGCATCGTGCGCGGCAAGCGCCTCGAGCACCACCGGCGCCGCATCAACGGTCTTGCACTCGATGATCACCGGCAGTCCGCGCGTCAGGTCGAGCACTTCATCGAGCAGCGGAATCGGGGTCCGACGCGCCGGTCGAAAATCACCCGTGAAGTTCGCAGCCGCGTCCAGTTTGCGGAGCGTCCCGATGCTTGCGCGCTCGATCAGCACATCCTCGCCACAGGTGCGCAGCGTGCTTGCGTCATGATGCACCACGGCCACGCCATCACCCGTCACGCGCACGTCGAACTCGACGGCATCGACACCGAGTTCCATGGCGTAGCGAAAGCCGGGCAACGTATTCTCAGGGCGCGTCTCGGCCGCACCGCGATGGCCTATGACGAGCTGCGGTCCCGGGTGAAGAATCAACGACATCGCGCGCGGCGCCGGTGCACGGCGGGTGGGGTGATGCGCAACGGGGCGGCTCGCGTAGTGCGAGCCGCCCCGTGCGTCCGGCAGAGGGAGCAATCAGAACGTATACGACAGCTTGGTGAGCGCCAGTCGGCCGAGTGCCGGCACGCCGACGAACGTGGCCACCTTGTTGTCGAAGATGTTCTGCACGTTGAGGCTGAACACCACACCCTTCCGGCCACTGGTCTGGAAACGCTTCGAGAACTGCACGTCGAACTGGTTGCTCACCGCCACCGTCGGGTACTTGAACGGACCGGCGTTACTCGGGTTCTGCACGTCGCTCTCGTACACACCGGAGTTCACCGGGAACGCGTCCGTGTAACGCCAACGGGTCTCGAATCCGAAGCCGTTCTCCAGACCCTGGTATCGCGCAGTCAGCGTGGTCTTGGCGCCTGGCGCATTGAGTGCCAGCGGCGAGGTTCCGACCTGGATTTCATCGAACACCACGCGGTTCACGACACTGGCCGTCCAGTCGAGCGCGAAGTCCTGCGTGAACTGATACGACAGGCCGAGATCCGAGCCCCACACTTCGACGGTCTTGTCCACGCGGCGATACGTCGCTCGCAGCTGGTAGTCCGTGTTGATCGGATCATTGAAACCGACCGTGCCAAGCGGAATGCCCGCCAGCAGCGGTGTGAGGCTGGTTGCCGCGCCCGTCGCGAGCGCTGTGGCCGATCCGGCGAGCGCCGTGGCGAGGGCATTGCCCTGCGCCGGCGACAAACGGCCGGCCGTCACTTCAGCCGTCACGTAGGCTGGAATCGCGGCCGCCAGCGCGGCACCGGCCTGCGCCCCGACGTATCCACCAGTCTGCGTCGGGTTTGCGAAGATCCACGGTGTGACGAGTGATGCCGTGATCGCACCGCCGCCACGCTGCTGCGCCCAGGCGCTGAAGTCAAACGACAACTTGCCGTTCATGCCGAGGCCCTTGTAGCCGACTTCGAACGTGTTGTCGAAGGAGGCATTCAACGGCGGGAGATCGGTCACGGCATTGGCATCGATCAGCGCACCGCCAAGGCGACCGACGGTTCCGATCTGCGCGTTCGTCGGCACGTTCGTCGCGAGACGTGATGCGACGGCGCCACCAAGCGTCTGCGCCAGACCGGCAATCGCGGCGGGCGAGAGACCGATCGCCGAGAGGCCGGCAAGGGCCGGTGCGTAACCCTGCGCCAATGCGCCGGCGAACACCGGCTGGCGGAAGGCGACGAATGCCGGAAGCAGCGTCGCCGCACTCGCGCCGACCACCGTTCCACCGTTGTTCACGAACGGCGACCTCGCGCAGAAGTTGCTGAAGCCGCTGGTGGCACCGCAGCTGCGGTCGAAACTCATGCCGACTTTCGGACGGTTGCCCGTCGCGATCACGTCGTACGTCGGGAGGCTGAACGGCGTCAGTGACGCGTTGCGGCGGAAGCCGGCCGCATCGACGACCGACTTCAAGTCGAGGAAGAACGAGAAGTTCGCCGGCGTGTTGAACGAGCGGTTGAACGTGAAGCGCAGCGACTGGTTCTCGGCTGCCTTGAACGTCAGCGCGGCACGCGGCGACACGAACTCACCCTTGATCACGCTCGTCTTGTCGACGCGCAATGCGGCGAGGAAGTCGACGCGGCTGCTGAGCGCCGTCTTGCCCTGCACGTAGCCACCGTACTCGGTGACGTTGTCCACGTCTTCGTTGTTGCCGTTGATCGTGTTGCCGGTCTGCGGATTCGTCTTGATGAAGTCCACACCGTAGACGAAGTCCGTGCGGCCCTTGTTGAGGCCGAACCCATGCTGGATCTGGCCTGTGTAGACGCGCGACTTGTCAACGATCGGCTGGCCATTGCGCAGCAGGAACGTGCCGCGCGAATCGCCCTTGTTCTCGTTGCCGGAGTTGCTGATGTTGGCGAAGCCCTGAATGAACAGGCGGCCGAACCGGATGCGCTGCTGATAATTCTGGTACGTCCAGTTGCGAATCTGCGATGCACCGTTGGCGCCCGTCAGTTCGATCGCACTCGGCACCTTCGTCATGCTGACGGTGGTGATCAGTTCCGAGTTGTCGGTCGGGCGGATATCCATGCGTGCTTCACCGTTCAGGCGCTCGAAGGCGAAGTCACGCTTGTTCGCGGTCAGCACCGGAGTGGCGCCGGGTGTCGGCGGGCGCAGAATCTGCGCCGGCTCGCCCGGATCGTTGTACTGAAAGTCGTCGCCGGTCATGTATTCGCCGCTCAGCTTGTAGCCGAAGTGCTTGCCGGCCGTGCCTGCATGGCGAATTGCACCGCGGAAAATGCTCTGCTGTCCACCCTGCACCGACAGCGTCGTACCCTGCGACGAGAACGGCGACTTCGTGATCACATGCAGCACACCGGCGCCGGAGTTGGGACCGTAAAGTGCTGATGCAGGTCCGAGCAGCAGTTCGACGCGTTCGATGTCTTCGGACTGGCCGAGCGACAGATACGGCACGTTGACGCGCAACGACGGCACGCCGGCGAAGCGATAGTCCTGCAGCATCAGCAGCGATCCGCTGAACGCATTGTTGAAGCCTCGCGCGACGATCATCGACTGTGCGATACCGCCGCTTGACACGTCGATGCCGGGCTGTCCCTTCACCAGGTCGGCGACGCTGATCGACGGCTTCCGCTCGATCGTCTCACTCGTCACCACCGACAGCGAGGCTGGCGCATCGAGCGCCTTTTCCGGCTTGCGTGACGCGGTCGTGACGACGGCATTCAGCTGCGTGGGAATTTCGTCGAGCACCGCATTCACTGTCGTGGGCTGTCCCGCTTGAATGGCGATCCCGGGAAAACGCTGGAGCTGATACCCGATGCGACTGATCGTGACTGTGTAACTCCCGGCGGCGATGTTCGGCACGACATAGACGCCGGCTTCACCACTGGTGCCCACACCCACAGAACGGGCGCCGTCCGAGATGGTGACGCGCGCGTTGTCGAGCGGGCGACCGGCGTCCTTGGTCGTCACACGACCGGTGAGCGAGCCGCTCTGGGCCGATGCGGTGGCGGCGAAAGCGACGCTCGCCAGGACAGACAGCACACGGCGTACGGTGAAAGGCAGCACTCAGCACCTCGGGGTGTGGATGAGGCGAGCCGTTGCACTCCAGAACCATCCGCGCGAACACACGCGCTGAAGCGGCCGGCCGACTGGATCCGTTGGGTATCAGTGGGGCCGAAGCTGACGGGGGGAACCGGCTACGTCAATAGAGCGCAAGGACTTGAGCCCCTGAGCAGCGGTGAGCAAAACCCGACTGGTCCGCTTCCGAATCGCGCGCCCTTCACAGGTGCGTGACGCGGCGGTAAAGCGATTCGTGTCGCGCTATCTCATCGCCGCGGGCGGTCCACTGGGAACACGCAGGATCAGCTCGCGACGCGCCGGCGACATCCCCTGTGCCATCACCTCGACCGCCAATTTGTAGCGTCCTGGCTTCACTTCCGGCATCGTCAGCGTCAACCGACGACCGGGTCCACCATCCGGCTGCGCCGGGTCCGGAATGCGCAGCGATGCGCCGCCGCCGGGCGTGCTGCCGAGGCGGAATACAGACCCGAGTCGACGGAAGCCGCTCACGCTGTCCATCGGCGTGATCGAAATCGTGACGGTCGCGCCCGGACCACCGTAATACTCCCAGAAGACGCCGAACGATTGCCCGTCGCCAATGTCCGTGCCGCCCAGCGCCGACGTGAGCACCGACTCGAGCGTCGCGATGCCGGCCAGTCCCGCGACGCCGGCGTCCGACGCCTTCACCGACAACAGCAGCAGATCAGACAGCATCGCATCCGGCTCGATCGGTGTCGCACCGGTGCGTACACGACCCGCGAATTTGCGCGTCTCGCTGAGCACTTCGATGCTCGCCAGCATGGTGTCACGAAACACCCCCGCGTTGAGTGCAATGGCGCCACGCAACGGCTGGCCGTCTTTCACGATGCGTGTGACGCGCGGCGCATCCGGACCGCGCTCGAGCACCAGGGCTGCGCGCGTCTTGCCACGCTCATAACGCGCCTTGCCATCAAGCACGTAGGCCGCCACCAACATCGTCGAATCGCCGCGGCGGAACCGCACGAGTTGTGCGCCGAGGTCCTGAAAACCGCCTGGTGCATACCGCGGCGCGTAACGCATCTGCGCGTAGCGCGCGTTGAACGGATAGTCCGCCGCGGTCGCCGTGAACGGATTCGCCAGCGCCCCGTCACTTGGCATGAAATCGTGGCTTGGTGTCGGCTCGTGTCCAATGAAGTTGGAGACCATGTCGCCGCGTCGGCTGATGATCGTGTTCTGCTTCGACCACGCCACCGGCCAGCCGTAGCGCAATTGCGTCTGCGCGAACTCGGGCTTCCACGGACCGTACACCGTGGCGGTGTTGATCTCGATCGTGTTGAAAGTCTGGCGGGCGAGCAGTTCGTTGCGCAGGTCGTTGCCGTCGAGATGTGCGAACGGCTTGCCAAGCCAGAAGATCTTCTTGTTGACCGCGAGTCGTTCGTCGCAGCTCTTCGCGAGATACGCGAGGCTGTCGGCCTTCTTCAGCCATGGCGCGATGTTCTGCCAGTCGCAGCGTTGCGGCGGCGACATCTGCGCGAGCGCGCTGTTGAACGCGCGTTCCGCGCCGGGCGCGTCATTCTGCACGTGCCTCACGAAACCGGTCAGCGCCGCGCACCACCAGTTGGTGGCCTTGCACTCGTTGATGACCGCATTCGCATTCGCGAAGTCCTTCGCTTCGACCGCGTACTTCACGCGCTGGCCGGCCACCCAATCGTCGGTTGGCGACTGCAGCGCCGCTTCGTTCAGCGATTGCAGCAGTTTGCGGCGCGCGGCGGCAACGTCCGACTGTTCAGGACGCGGCGGGACGTCGTTGTTGTTGTTCCAGTAGTAGATGGTCCCGAACTGCACATCCGGTTCAGACGTGGCGCCGCCGGAGCTGAAGCCGAGTCCTTCACGACGCGCCCGCTCGAACTCCGCCTGCGCCTGTTTCGCGTAGGCGACCGGGCTGATCGGCGCGATAGCCGCGCCTGGCGCCGTGGCAGCCGGAACCGGCGGCACAGGCGTCTGGGCGGCCGCGGATGCCGCGAGCGCGAGGGCACCGGCGAGCAAGCGCGTCGAGCGCGCGATAAATGAAGCGTGGGCGGATGGCATCGCTGTAAGTACGCATGGCATCGACGGAAGTGCCTTCCTCCGACAGACCCACCGCCGTGGAACTACCCCTACGCGGACACGGACAGGGTGGGATTCGAACCCACGAGACCCTTTCGAGCCCACACGCTTTCCAGGCGTGCGCCTTCAACCGCTCGGCCACCTGTCCTTGAAGGTAACAACAACCCTCAAACGACGTCCGGTCCCGTTGTCAGCAATCACGATTGCTGTGACGGGGCCGGACGACGCGTGGGCAAGCTAGTCAAAGCGGGGCCGCGACGTGAGCCCGGGCAAGCAGCGCCGGTCGCCGGTGGCCAGCGAAGCGCGCAAACTCAAGGCGAGCGATACACGAGATCGCGTCCGTCGCCCAGCGACCCGACGCCGCAATCCCGCTGCGCATTGATGCAGTTGCGCACGATGCTGTTCATCGCGTCACGATTCCACCCATCCATCCAGTCGGCGTGGGCGGACAGGCCACCCCGGATCGAGCCAGAGTACATGTCGCTGCTCAGGCGCCAGTTCACCGGATTGGAACTCGCACTCACGATGTAGCGAACGATCTCGGTGATGCGCGGTAGTGGCACCGGATGCGTGCTCGGGCACGAGGACACCTGCCCCGGAGAGTTTCGGTAGATCGCGAACGCCATGTGCGACTGATGGTCCGGTGAGTCGAGATTCACGCCATCCCAACACTCCGGGAAGTAGATGATCAGCATCACCAGATCGCCGACGGCGCAGTTGGGGATCATGCCGTCGATCGCCGACTGGTTGTTCCAGACCTTCTGGCATTGCCACTGCACGTTGAACTGCGGGCCCGTTGAGGCCTTGTTACCGGCAATCATCCGAAGGCCGGCGGGAATCGGCTGGATCGTCGTCGGGTCGAGAATGCCGTTCTTGTAGTAGAACTGCCCTTGATACGGCGTTTGCACCTCGCCGGTCACCGCGTCGAAGACCGCCGGAAACCAGTACGCGGTCCGATTGAGCGTGCCACCCAGGCAGGTGCTGTTGCCCGAGGTAGCCAGCGACTGCGGCGTCGACGAGCCATTGATGCCAGTGTTGCCGAAGAAGGCGTGGAGATGTCCCGCAAGCGACTGGCCCGGGTAAACGATCGGATCCAGGGCCGCCATCTTGGCGAAGAAGCATTCCGTCCGGAAGATGCCTTCTGGCGCGACGTAGGCCGGCGGAATTCCCGTCGGAGCCGTCATCACGACGCTGACACCAGTATCGCCGACGGGGACCGTGATCGAGGCGGGTAGACCCGCCATCCCCGGATTCGGATTCTGCACGACCTGCGTCTTGATATTGCCATAGTCGCAGTGGTCTTCGACGGCGCCGACCGGCAATTGCGCAGCGAACTTGGCGCGATTGCAGACGCCCCAGCGAATCATGGGCTGCGTGACGAAGCTTCCGTTCGTCGCGACAAGCCGGACATCGCGCACACCCGCATACTCACACCACGCGCCGTTGACGCGACTGCAGAAGGTCCAGGTCTGCGGCGTTGGCGTGGGAGTCGGGGTCGGCGTCGGCGTCGGCGTCGGCGTCGGCGTCGGGGTCGGCGTCGGCGTCGGGGTCGGCGTCGGCGTCGGGGTCGGCGTCGGCGTGGGCGTCGGGGTGGGCGTCGGCGTCGGGGGCGGCGTCGGCGTCGGGGGCGGCACCACGACCACCGGGGCCGCGGTCACAATCAGCCTCCGGGTGACGGGAAGGCTTTCTCCACCAATCGCGGTTGACACCACGATGGGGGTCGCGCCGGCACCACTGGGCGCGAAGGTCGCGCGGTACGACGAGTCCGCTGCGAAGTACGCGAGAATTGGCGACGAGTCCGAGGGCATCCCGCCGGTGAGCCGCACCTTGACGTCGACGCCCGGGCCAAGCCGCATTCCCGCGCTCGTGCGCGGCACGACTTCGATGCTCGTCGCGCCGCCGACGCGAATGCTGTCTGGCGAAATCGTGAACGTGCTTGCCGTGAGCGATGGCTGGGCACGTTCCGGGGTCGGTGCCGAGGCAACGAGGGTGCCGTCACCACACCCCACCACGCAGGTAAGCGCGACAACAGAGGGTACGAATCGACAAACCACAATGCAATCCGGCGTCGGAAGGAGAGGTGTTTCGCCGTAGACGATCCCGGGCGCTAACGAGTCACAGGGTGAACACGCAAGTACGGTGCTAGCAGCGTCAGCGGGAGCGGATGCCGCGGCCGTCGCGCTATCAACCGTTCGGAAGCCTGTCCTGAAAGCACTCCGGGAAACACACCGGGCGCCTCCGCATCACAGCGAGGCGCCCGGAACGCAGCGTACGATCAAGCACGGACAGGGTGGGATTCGAACCCACGGTACCGTTTCCGGCACGCCGGTTTTCGAGACCGGTTCCTTCAACCGCTCGGACACCTGTCCAACGTCGCCAGCATGTCAGCAAACTGGCCCAGCCTTTGAGTTTAGGCACCGGAGGTCGATGGGTCAACGGACCGGGCCGTCGAGACAGGCTCGCGACGTGCCGCGAAAAAGCCCGACAACATCGCGCTCGCCTCCGCTTCGAGCACGCCGCCAGCCACTTCGGGGCGATGATTGAGTCGCGGATGGCGCAAGACATCGCCCACTGAGCCGGCCATGCCGGCCTTCGGATCCCAGGCCGCAAACACCACACGATCCACCCGGCTCAGCACAATCGCGCCGGCGCACATCGCGCACGGCTCGAGGGTGATGTACAACGTGCAGCCCTCCAATCGATCACGGTCGAGTGCACGCATCGCGGCACGAATCGCACGCAGCTCCGCATGCTGCGTGGCGTCGCCATCCGTGCGCATGCTGTTCGCCGCCATGCACACAATCGCGTCGTCGCGCACGACACACGCACCGACCGGCACCTCGCCCGCTGCTGCAGCGTGCTCCGCCTGCATCAGCGCCTCGCGCATCCAGCGTTCGTCCCCTGGACGTGCGAACGCACTCACGCCGGAGCCCCTTCCTGCACCGGCGCATCCGCGACCTGCCGCGTGAACACCAGCGTGTTGCCATCACCCGGTGACGCGACCACGACATCACCATCGTGCAGTGTGCCATCGAGCAAGGCCAGCGCGAGCGGATTTTGCACCAGACGCTGGATTGTGCGCTTGAGTGGCCGCGCGCCAAATGCCGAGTCATACCCTTCCCCGACGAGCAGCCTCTTCGCTTCGGGTGTCAGCGTGATGCTGAGTTTCCGCGCGCCGAGCATCGTGTCGAGCTTGGCCAGCTGCAGATCGACAATCTGCGCGATCTGTTCTTCACCCAGCGGACGGAACACCACGACATCGTCGATGCGATTGAGGAACTCCGGCCGGAACTGCTGTCGCAGCATGGCCAGCACCTGCGTCTCCACCAGCGCCCAGTCTTCCGCATACCGCTCGAGAATCACCTGACTGCCGATGTTGCTGGTCAGAATCACAACGGTGTTGCGGAAGTCCACCGTGCGCCCCTGACTGTCGGTCAGGCGACCATCGTCGAGCAGTTGCAGCAGCACGTTGAACACATCGGGATGCGCCTTCTCGATTTCGTCGAACAGCAGCACCGAATACGGACGGCGACGCACCGCTTCGGTGAGCTGGCCGCCTTCGTCGTAACCGACATAGCCCGGCGGCGCACCGATCAATCGCGCCACGGCGTGTTTCTCCATGTATTCCGACATGTCGAGACGCACCATCGCCCGTTCATCGTCGAACAGGAAATCAGCCAGTGCGCGCGCCGTCTCTGTCTTGCCGACACCGGTCGGACCGAGAAACAGGAAGCTGCCGATCGGCTTGTTCGGATCCTGCAAGCCGGCACGCGAGCGGCGCACGGCATTCGCCACCGCTGCCACAGCGTCACGCTGACCGACAACGCGGTGCGCGAGTTCATCCTCGAGCTTCGTCAGTCGCTCACGCTCCGACTCGAGCATGCGCTGCACCGGAATACCGGTCCACTTCGCGACCACGTCGGCGATGTCATCATCGCCAACTTCCTCCTTGAGGAAGCGACGGCGCCCATCCTTCACCGACACGACGGCCTCGGCTTCCGCCAGCTCACGCTGCAGCTGCGGTATGCGACCATACTGGATCTCCGCAGCCAGCTGCAGATCGCCGGTGCGAGCCGCGGCTTCGGCGTCGGTGGTCGCCTGCTCGATGGTCTGCTTGATCCGACCGACATCGCCGAGTGCCTGCTTCTCCTGCTGCCACTGCGCCTTCATCGTGGCGCTCTGTGTCTTGAGCTCGGCCAGCTCGCGTTCGAGTGCGACGAGGCGTTCGCGCGCTGCGGTATCGGTTTCCTTCTGCATGGCCTGCCGCTCGATCTCCAGCTGCATCACGCGGCGCTCCACTTCATCGATCGGTTGCGGCAACGAATCGATTTCGATGCGCAGCCGGCTCGCCGCTTCATCGAGCAGATCGATCGCCTTGTCCGGCAGGAAGCGATCACCGATGTAGCGATTCGACAACGTGGCCGCCGCAACGATCGCGCTGTCGGTGATGCGCACGCCGTGATGCGATTCGTAGCGAGCCTTGAGGCCACGCAGAATCGCGATCGTATCATCGAGTGTCGGTTCGCCTACGAACACGGGCTGGAATCGACGCTCGAGCGCCGCGTCCTTCTCGAGATGCAGGCGGTATTCATCAAGCGTCGTCGCGCCGACCATGTGCAGTTCGCCACGCGCGAGCATCGGCTTGAGCATGTTGCCCGCGTCCATCGACCCTTCCGCCTTGCCAGCGCCGACGAGTGTGTGCAGTTCGTCGATGAACAACACCACTTCGCCCTGACTGTCGACGATCTCCTTCAGCACCGCCTTCAGGCGCTCCTCGAATTCCCCGCGAAACTTCGCACCGGCAATCAGCGCGCCGAGATCAAGCGACAACAACCGCTTGCCGCGCAAACCTTCCGGCACATCGCCGTTGATGATGCGCTGTGCGAGGCCTTCAACGATTGCCGTCTTACCGACACCGGGCTCGCCGATCAACACCGGGTTGTTTTTGGTGCGACGCGAGAGCACCTGAATGACGCGACGGATTTCATCGTCACGGCCGATGACGGGATCGAGCTTGCCGTCGCGCGCGCTTTCGGTCAGATCACGTGTGTATCGGGCGAGCGCCTGGTAGCGATTCTCGGGTGTCTGATCGGACACGGTATGTGTGCCGCGCACCGCCTTGAGCGCCGAGGCGAGTGCCTCGCGCGATGCACCCATCGACTGCAGCAGCGCCCGACTGTCGGTACCCTTGGCGTCGGCCAGCGCGAGCAGAAAGTGTTCAGTGCTGACGTAATCATCGCCGAGCGCCTTCGCATCCGCGTCGGCACGATCGAACACCTGATTCAGCTCGCGCGACACCTGCGGCTGCGCGTCGCTCTGTTTCGGATACCGCGCGGCTTCGGCTTCGGCGCGCTGCCTGAGATCGGGCACCTTCACCCCGGCCTTCTGCAGCAGCGGCACGACGATCCCGTCCTGCTGCGCGATCAGCGCCAGCAGCAGATGCAGATCGTACGCGAGCGGATTGCCGGCTCGACGCGCGAGCGCAATCGCGTCATTCACCGCTTCGCCGGACTTGATGGTAAGGCGATCAGGATTCAGCATCGGACCAAACGGGATCGGAGGAAGTGCGCCACGGCATGAATGTGCATGGAGACGGTGCAACTGGGGGGCCGCACGACTCTGCCGCTCGTCTCATCCTACGGCAGTCAGCGTGGCAGAAGTTGCGCCGCAGTGGCAGGCATTGCATTTCACCGGGGTGAGCCGATAGGCTCGCTGCATGTCTTGTCTGCGAAGAATCACCGTAGTGCTGCTCCTCGCGGTTGCCGGGTGTCGAAAGGCGAACGCCGATCTCGGTATGAGCGACAGTGCGTTCGTACAGGTCATGGGCGAACTGAAGTACGTGGCCGATGCCCCGGATGTGAACAACGAGGTGCGCGCACAACGCCGTGACGCCGTGCTCCGCAAGCGAGGCGTCTCCGCTCAGCAACTCGAGAAGCTCTCGGGGACCCTGACATCGCATCCGCAACACGCCAAGCGGCTCTGGGCCGCGATCGATCTCAAGGCGTTCAAGCTGGGCGAGAAAAAGCTGAAATAGACTGGCGAATGAATCCCGGCAACGGGAAAGGGCGCCTCCAGAAGTCCGGAGCGCGCCCTCACCGATGCACCACCAGCTTTTTCACCACAGCCCGACCGTTCACTTCGAGGCGATACAGATAGATGCCATCCGGCGCATCACGCTGTGTGCCGTCGACTCGGCCGTCCCAGTACGCCTGATACTGACGACAGGTCAGCATCACGCCATTCAGCCGCCGCGCTCCGTCCAGCTCACCGTTGGGACCGGTCAGCAAGGCTACTGCGACCTCCTGCGCGAGGAGGTTGTAGATCCGAAGTGTCACCCGATACTGCCGGTTGGCATCGCGGCAGACGGGCGGATCTCCCACGAAGAATGGGAATCGCGTCTCGCCAGCCGTCGGATTCGGAGAACTCTGCCCAAGATCGAAGCCGTCCGGACGCAGCCGTACCGGCGGTAGGGCCGGCGAAACAGGCGTTTGTGCGGATACCGCGACCGGCAGTGCGGCGGCGAGACACACGGCCAGCAGCCGCACGAGTCTCCGCCAGGTCATGCCACACTCCAAACAAACGAGAAAGGGTTCTGATCGACCTCGAGTACGGGAATAGATTCGCCAGCCAGCCGTTCGATGAGCGAAGGATACCTACGGGCGGCAGTCACGCAAACAACGTGACAGGACCGGAGAATTTCCCGTGCCTACCCGCCAACGCGCCTTTTGCACCTGTTTCGGATCATTTCCGGACACTGCAGGATTCTGGCGACGGCCGGCTCGACGCCCGCTCGCGGTCTAGGCCGTGGCCCACGCGTCGAAGGCGCGCAACGGCCGACCGTCGGTCACGTGCGCATGCACAAAAATGCGCAGCAGTCGCCGATGCGCCCGTTCTGTGGGCAGGTCCATGGCGTCCGAGCTGATCTCACCGCCCTCGAGCCAGGTGCGGA
This sequence comes from Gemmatimonadaceae bacterium, assembly GCA_031367535.1. GTDB lineage: Bacteria > Gemmatimonadota > Gemmatimonadetes > Gemmatimonadales > Gemmatimonadaceae > JACMLX01. The sequence goes on along the minus strand of JANLPZ010000142.1, from coordinate 53,343 downwards.
TGAGCTGCCGGGCCGAGGCCGGAAGTCGGCGCGACGGCACCCGGACGGCGCAGGACTCACACAAGACGCCCCCTGCTTCGGCGCTGAACGCCACGTCCATCGTCGCTGGCAGCGCGCGATCACACTGCACGCAGGCGTCGAGTGCCGGTGTGAAGCCGATCGTGCCGAGCAGTCGCCAGATCGCCCGGATCGTCGCCACGGTGGCCTCCGGGTCCGCCGCAATGGCGTCGAGACCGTCGCGCAGTGCATCGAACGCATCGGCCGGTGTCTCGTCTTCGCCGGCCACGCGGAGCATGACTTCCGCCAGTGCCGAAGCGCCCTCGAAACGCGGCAGCGACGTGCCCAGAGCTGCGCGCGACAACACGACGTCGAAACGCGCGAGGGTGTGCAGGTCGCGTCCGGCGCGGACGTCATACTGCACCTCTCCTTCAGCGAACAGATCGACGGCGGAGCCGAATCGCCGCTGCGACGCACGTGCGCCACGCGCGAGCACCGACTGGACGCCGCCCTCGCGCGTCGCCAGGCGGAGAATACGCGACGACTCACTGTAGTTGAATGCGTGGAGCACGATGGCTGACGTGACGACGGGAGGCACAGTGATAATCTACCGGCTCGCGCCAACCGCCGATGGTCAGCCAGGTCGACGCAGCGGCACGAGCGTCGGTGCGCCGACGGCCGGATCATGCGACACAACCAGCGGCCAGCCGTAGACCGCCTCGAGTGTGCCGGCCTGCATCACATCACGAGGCGCACCGGCAGCCGCAACACGGCCTTCGTGCATCAGCACCATCTGATCGGCAAAGCGTGCCACCAGCGTCAGCGTGTGACTTACCAGCACAACCGTCCGCCCCGCGCGAGACTCGCGGGCGAGTGTTTCAAAACTCGCCATCTCGTGCGCGATGTCGAGGAAGGTGGTTGGTTCGTCGAGCAGCAGAATCGGCGTGTCCTGCGCGAGCGTGCGCGCGAGGCGTACCCGCTGCCATTCACCACCGGACAGTTCGTCGGTGCGACGTTCGGCGAATGACACGACGTCGGCGCGCTGCATCGCATGGTCGACCAGCATAAGATCAGCCGCCGTCATCGCATCCCACAACCCGAGAAACGGTGAGCGGCCGAGCGCGACGTAGTCACGCACTCGCATCGGGAAGGCCAGTGATTCCCGCTGCGGCATGACGGCGACACGACGACTCATCACATCCGGTGTGGTGCGCAACAGATCGACGTCGCCCGCGTGAATCGCACCGCGCGTCTCAGGCATCAATCCGAGGACACCGCGCACCAGTGAACTTTTGCCGCTGCCATTTGGACCAACAATCGCTGTGATGGCGCCGGCCGCTGCGGTGATCGTCACCTCGCGCACAATCGGTGTCGCGCCCTTCGCGTAGGCGAGCGAGACCTGTTCGAAGCGCAATTGAGTGGGGGTTGTCATCGGATCCGTCGCAGACGCAACAGGAAAACCGGCACGCCGACCAGAGCCGTGATGGCGCCGAGCGGCAACTCGACCGGCGCACGAACGGTGCGTGCGATGAGGTCGGCGAAGACGACCAGCGCCGCACCGGTCAGTGCCGATGTCACGATCAGCGAGCGATGCCGCACCACGCCAAACGCCCGCGCAATGTTCGGTACGACCAGTCCCACAAATCCCACCAGTCCGGCTGCCGCAACGCTCGCGGCAGCGAGCAGTGCACAGATGACGAAGATCTGCTGCGTGGCGCGGCCGACGTTCACGCCGAGTGCGGCTGCCGACTCGTCACCGATCGCGAGCACGTCGAGCAATCGCCCACGACCGACGAGGAGTGCCATGCCCACCGCCAGGTACGCGAGCAACCAGAGGACACGTGGCCACGACGCGTCACTGACACTGCCCGCAATCCACCACAGCGCGCCGCGCACGCGCTCCGGTGAGGCGTCGGTGAGCAGAATCAGAATGACGGCGTTCGAAAATGCGCCGATGACGACACCAGCCATCAGGAGTGTGCGCGCATCGCGAGCGCCACCGGCCGCACGCGCCAGTGCGAGCACCAGCACCACCGCGACGACGGCGCCGACGAACGCCGCCAGTGAGGTGACGCCGGCGTCGGCCGCGCCTGCGATCATCGCGATGACCGCGCCGCCGGCAGCACCGCCGGAAACGCCAAGCAGATACGGCTCGGCCAGCGCATTCCGCAGGGTGCCCTGCAGCGCCGCACCGGAGCTGCCCAGTGCGCAGCCGACGAGCAACGCCAGCGCAACACGCGGCAATCGCAATTCGCGCACGATCGTGATTGCAACCTCGTCACCGCGTCCGGCCAGCGCACGCACCACATCGCCGGGTGCAAGCGACACCGATCCGACCGCAAGACTCGCGACCACCAGGATCGTCAGCGCGATCACGATGCACAGCCAGAGCACAGCGGGCCGACGAAACGGTGACGTCACGTGCGGCGCTCTCGCCGGACCCGTGACATCAGCGCGACGCGTCGCGGCTGATCAGCGCGGTCGTGAGTGCGTTCTTCAGTCGTGCGCGCTCCGATTCGTAGCCCGCGCGCGCGGAGTTGTCGGGTTCACGCACACGTTCGAATTTTGCATCCAGATCGGCGATCTGCCGTGCCAATCGCTCCGCCTCGCGATCGGCAGCAGCGGCCGATGCGAGTGCCGGCGTGCGCATCGTGGTGCGTCGTCCGAAGGCCCGCGCGAGCGACACCAGCATGGCCAGCGCGATGGCCGCGACGAGCGAAATCACGATGCGCGTCTTCTGCGCCTGCCCACTGCCTGGCAGATCCATTTCCAGCACGCCGGACGCCGGCACATCGTTGCCCAGGAAGCGGCGGAAATTACGCCCATCGATCGACGCCGGCGCCGTTTCGGCGGTGCGCGGCGCCGAGACGGTGGCTTGCGGATCTTCCGCGAGCACTTCGAGGACACCGGTCGCAAACTGCACAGGAACCTTCAGCGGAAATGCATCGGACTCGATCGAATACGAGAATGACAGACGCTTGAGCCCGGGCGCAAATGGCATCTGCACCAGCACTTCCCCATCGACGTACGAGACGGCATCCGCCGGCACGTCGCCCTGCGCGACTTTGAAATCCTGAGCAAGGGGAGGGATGCGGACGCGAAATGTGGGGGCCTTCTCGCTCGCGCCGATCAGCGTCTTGCTCGAGTCGTTCGTGATCTCGAACACTTCGATCAAGCCACGGCGCGCCCCGCCAGTGGCCGCAGCGAGAATGATGTGACGACCGCGCACCGTCAGCCGGATTCCGGCGGACGTCGTATCGAAGACCTGAATTTCGGCGTCCTGCCCGCTCACTTCAGGCTGCGACAGTCCGGAAGAGAAATAGGCGATGCCGGCGTAACTCGCGGAGACGAAATAAATCGCATCGGCGGCGCCCGACGGTTGATACGCGAAACGATACGTGCCGTCGACGGCGGTGCGCACTGAATCGAGCGGACCGGCCTTGTCACGTCCGACACGATGCAAAGTCACCCAGGTTCCGCTGACCGGTTCGAACGCTTCGGCGCCAGGACGCACCACGCGACCTTCCACGGTCCGCGCACCATTCGCTGATGCCGGTGCAGCGGGCTGAGAATCCGTGATCGCGGGTTTCGCTTGCGCGCCCGCAACGATCGGCAGGATGATACAGATGAACAACATCGCCACCCGACACATCACGACTGCGGCGCGCGCATATCGCCGGTCACGGCATGAACTTGCCGAGGTCTTCGGGTCGAAGTCGCTGGAGGTACGCCTTGAGTTCATCCGGGCTCATATCGGTGCCCGTTGATCGGTCACCATCGGGAATCGACGGTGGCACGAGGGGCTGTTCCTCGTCGTCGAGCGTGACCAACAGGTCGTCCGCGGCAAAGATGGCGGCACCGGTGCGCAATGCAATGGCAATCGAGTCGCTCGGCCGCGCATCCACGGAGATCAGGCCGTCGTTCCGCTGCAACTGCAATTCTGCGTAGTACGTGCCACGTTCGACACGACTGATGACGACGCGTCGCACCGTGGCACCCAGGCCAAGCACGATCTGCTTGATGAGATCATGCGTCATCGGTCGCTCACGCACGACGGATTGCAGTTCCATCACGATCGCTTCCGCCTCCGGCTGGCCGATCCAGATCGGCAGCACACGCGGACCGTGCACTTCGCGCAGAACCAGCACATACGTGCCGGCCGCACTGTCCACGCCGAGTCGCGCGACGCGCATCTCAATCATGGCCACGTCCTCCGGCGGCTCGTGGGGTGCGTCTATGCACCGGTCGTCACGGATCGCGGCGACCGGGCACACCAGTGCTCAGCGGAGAGCGGCCTTCAGTTCCTTCGCCTTGTTCGTCCGCTCCCACGTGAACGTATTGTACAACCGGGACGGCTTTCCGGTCGTGACATCGACGTGGCGCGTCTGACCTGGCGTGCGACCAAAGTGACCATACGCCGTCGTGGCACTGTAGATCGGCTTGCGCAGATCGAGCGCGGTCGTGATGCCCTTCGGTGTGAGGTCGAATACCTCGCGCACGGCGCGTGTGATTTCCGCGTCCGGCACAATGCCCGTGCCAAACGTCTCGACGCGAATCGACACCGGCTCGACGACACCGATCGCATACGCCACCTGCACTTCGCAGCGACGCGCGAGGCCGGCCTTGACGATGTTCTTGGCGACCCAGCGCGCAGCGTAGCAGGCGCTGCGATCGACCTTCGACGGATCCTTGCCGCTGAACGCACCACCGCCATGTCGGCCCATGCCGCCGTACGTATCGACGATGATCTTGCGACCCGTCAGGCCGCAGTCGCCCTGCGGACCACCGATCACGAAATTGCCGGTCGGATTGATGTGGAACTTGATCTTCTTCTGCACCAGGTCGGCGGGCAGCACCGGCATGATCACCTGCTCGATGACGGTATCGCGAATGGTGCGCTGCGACACGTCCGGCGAGTGCTGCGTCGAGACGACGACCGTGTCGACACCGACCGGCTGATTCTGTTCGTCGTACGCAATCGTGACCTGGCTCTTCGCATCGGGACGCAACCACTTGATCGCTTTCGACTTGCGGAGCTCAGCCAGACGCGCCGTGATGCGATGTGCGAGCGTGATCGGCATCGGCATGAATTCGTCGGTCTCGTCGCTCGCATACCCGAACATCATGCCCTGATCGCCGGCGCCGCCGGTATCCACGCCCTGCGAGATGTCCGGCGACTGCTTGTCGATCGTGCTCATGACGGCGCAGGTGCGACCGTCGATACCGTACTCGGGATCGTCGTAGCCGATCGCCGTGATGGTGCGGCGCACGAGCGACGGGATATCAACCCAGGCCGACGTGGTGATCTCGCCGGCGACAACGGCCAGTCCGGTCGTGACCAATGTCTCGCAGGCGACGCGCGCCTTCTCATCCTTGGCCAGGATGGCGTCCAGCACCGCGTCAGAGATGGCGTCGGCGACCTTGTCCGGATGCCCTTCGGTGACCGATTCAGATGTGAAAAGATTGCGTTCAGCCACAGCCCTGGGGGAGAAGGAAAGGTATAAGGAAATGTTTATATGTCAGACCGCGTATCCCAAAATATCCCCGGTCTCCGAGCCGAGCAACCCAAGCTCGGCCGGTGACAGATCAAAGGCAGCGGCCTGAAGCAGGCGGCGCACGATGCGCTCCGCTTCTGCCGCCGTCGAACAGGCCAGGGCCGCGTCCGCCGCTTCCTTCGCGGACTCCGGCGACACGCTCCGCAGCATTCGCTTCATCAGCGCCACCGCACGCGGCGCGACGCTCAGGTGCCGAATGCCGAGGCCGACCAGCACGAACGCCGTCAGGGGCTGCGAACCCATCTCACCGCACACGGCAACTTCGAGCCCACGCTTCTTCCCCGCTTCCACGGTCAGCTGGATCAGGCGCAGCACCGCTGGGTGCAGCGGCGTGAAGCGCGCCGCGAGGTTCACGTTGCCGCGGTCGACGGCGAGCGTGTACTGCACCAGATCGTTCGTGCCGATGCTGAAAAAATCCGCATCGTTGACGAAGGTGTCTGCGGCGACGGCGGCGGCCGGCGTCTCGATCATCACACCAACCTGCACACGATCACGGAACACCGCCCCGCGTTCGTTGAGCGTGCGGGCCGCCTCTGCGATCAGTGCGCGTGTGCGCCGGACTTCGTCGACGCTGACGACCAGTGGGAGCAGGATCCGTACGTCCCCATGCGCGGCTGCGCGGAGCAGCGCGCGCAGCTGCACCAGAAACAGGTCCGGCTGGTCGAGACACATGCGGATGGCGCGCCAGCCAAGAAACGGATTCGGCTCGCTGGGAAATCCACCGACCGGCAGTTTATCGCCACCGATGTCGAAGGTGCGAATCACGACCGGCTTGCCGGCAAACGCATCGACGACGCGACGGTAGGCGCGATACTGTTCGTCTTCGTCGGGCATCGACGTGCGACCGAGCACCACGAACTCCGTGCGCATCAGGCCAACACCATCGGCGCCGCTTTCGGCCGCGATTTCTGATTCTTCAGGAATGTCGACGTTGGCGCGCAGAAAAATGCGCTCGCCACCGCGCAGCTGCGCGGCGACACCCGCCTGAGACCGCAGGCTCTCCTCGAGAATCGCCGCTTGCTCGGCGCGCAACTTCGCTTGCGCGATTTCCTCGTCGGTCGGATTGACGACGAGCACACCGGTCGTGCCATCGAGCACCACACGTTCGCTGCCGCGCAGACGTGTCGTCGCGTCGCGCAGGCCCACCACGGCCGGCAGGCCCAGCGAGCGCGCGAGAATCGCGACGTGACTCGTGCTCGTGCCTTCGTCGGTCGCAATCGCTGCGATGGCATCGCGATCGAGCTGCACGGTGAGCGATGGCGTCAGGTCGTGCGTGACGAGAATCGCGTTGCTGCCCTTCGGCAGATCGACCGGGTCGCTGTCCGGCAGCGCGAGCAGAATGCCGAGCACGCGGATGTGCAGATCCATCAGGTCGCCGACGCGTTCGCGCAGCATGGGTGCCGAAGCGCGACCAAAGCGCCGACGCCATTCGAGCATCACCAGATCGAACGCATGTTCCGCGGCGCGACGTTCACGGATGAATCCTTCGACCTCCGAGTTCAGCGCACGATCATCGAGCATCGAGATCTGCACTTCGAAGATCATCGCCTCTTCGGGGCCGGCCTGATGTGCCGCGCGATCGCGCACGTGTCGCAGACGATCCTGCGCACGTGCGACGGCTTCGTGAAAACGCGTCAGCTCATTCGGGATTTCTGCTTCCGTCACGGTGCGCGGCGGCACATCGGGCACTTCCCAGCGCAGCAGATGCACCGGGCCGGCAACGATGCCCGGCGATGCCGGGAGTCCGCGCAACATTCGCTCCATCAGTGCTCTCCGAACCGACCCGCGACGAGTGTCGCGAGTGCGTCGAGCGCGGCGTCCGCGTCCGGTCCATCGGCACGGATCGTGATTGCAGCGCCACATTCCGCGGCCAGCATCATCACGCCCATGATGCTCTTGCCGTTCACCTCGACATCGTCACGCACGATGGTGATGGCCGCCTGAAAGCGCGCTGCCGTCTTGACGACTTCAGCGGCAGGGCGCGCGTGCAGCCCGTTGCGGTTCAGGATTTCGACAGTGCGCTCAGGCATGACGGAGAAGGAAGAGGACAAGCGCGGCAAACCCGGCGAGCAAAGCGAGTCGCCATCCTTCGACGCGACCATGGAACCACACCAGCGCACCGGCACCCGCTGCGGCAGTCAGGAGCGTGATGCCCGTGCGCGGCAACCCGCCGCCATCGACAAGTCGCATCACCGTCAGTGGTACGGCAGCCCCGGCGAGGAGCGTTCCGCTGCGCGCCAGCCACACCGGTCCCTCGCGCAGGATCGGATGCGCAAGCGCCGACGCGACGGCGAGCCCCTTTTCCCAGCCCATCTGCAAGCCCCAGAGCCGCAGCGCCACGTGCCCCGCATTGTACAACAGAAGGAACACGAGCACGCACACGAGTGGCGATGCACCGATGCCGAACAGGAACAGTGATGCAAATGAACAGTTCGGTAGCAGGCCAACCCACACCAGTCGATCACCGACACTGCCAAGCGGCGGACACAATGCCGTGCGGAATCGTTCGATACGCGCGGGAGGCTGCTGCTCGAGCTCTGCACGCGCCAGTGCACCGACGGCAAAACTCGAGAGATACGGATGTGCGTTGAAATACCGGCTCTGTCGCGCGAGCGCCTCGCGATATGCCTCGCCACCTTTGCCACCGGGCAACAGCCGCAGCGCTGGTTCCACACAGAAGCCGATGCCGTTACCGATCATGATCTCGTAGTTCCACGACGCCTGGATCGCGAACAAGCGCGTGACGATCGTGAGGCGCGTCGCGAACGGCAGCGAGGCATCGCTGATCGTGGTCGCCGACATCGGCGCGGACGGCGGCACGGCGCCGGCGGTCATCGGGCCATCACGATCACAAGGACCGTCCCGATGATCAGGCCGACGAGTCCGAACCAGCGTGTGCCGGACGTCGAATGAAACATCTTCCACGCCGCACCCGCAGCGACGGCTCCGCCGAGTGACGCGAGCATCGGCACCGCATACGGCGCGAGTGGCGTCGGTTGAACCGCAATCCATCGCACCGTCGGCAGTGCAACACTGGCCGCGATGAGCGAGATCATGGCGGAGCGCGCCAGATCGGCTGTGCCACCGGCAACCTGCAGTCCGGCCACCGTGCGCGCAGATCCACGCGCGAGCGCGTCGAGTCGCTTGCGTGCCATCCGCGCGTTGAGTTGCCGCAATTGCACCATCGACCATCCGCCGATGCTCGCCGTGAGGAGTCCGAACGGCACAGCGAACAACAACGCCATCGGCACGTTGCCCACCGCTGCTCCGGCCGCGGCCGCCGCACCAGCGACCGGCGATGACGACCCCCACTCCGGATAGCGCGACGCTCCGAACGGCAGCGTTTCATGCGCGAACAGTTCGAGCAGCACGCCGCACAACATCCCAACGCCAGCGTTGCCCATGAACGCACCACCGAGCGTGGCCGACACGATCGGGCGCGAGATCTGCGCCTGCGGAAAGCTCACGATATCGAGACCGAGGATTGCACCCAGCATGCCGAGCACCAACACATCGACGATCACGCAATCGCCTCACCCGTGAGAATACTGTCGAGCGGTATGACGCGGGCCGCCGGCAGATCCTGCGCCGAAATCTCGACACCACTGGCGGCCATCGCGCGCAGCTCGGCTTCTTCAGCGCCGGTGAGGAAGATGTAGCGCAGCTTCTGCGCACGTCCGGCGCGATGATGCACGCCGCCGAGGTTCACACGCCGCAGTGCAGGAATCGCTGCGCAGAGTCGCGCCATCGTGTCGATGTCGCCGGTGAGGAGCATGCCCGGTTTGGGATCGGCCGCGAACTTCGCGTACCGTTCAACCGCCTGCGCCACCGACACGAATTCCACGCGCATATCGGGCGGCACGCCCATGCGATAGAGCTCCTGTTCCCATTCGCTGGCGGCGACTTCGTCATCCACCAGCACAAGGAAGCGCAACTCGAGCGGCTGTCCCCAGCCGACGACGACTTGCCCGTGGATCAGGCGATCATCGATGCGATGCAATTCAATCGGCACGGACAATTCCTCGTGCAACCATCATTGCGGCGCGCCCCTTTTCCACTGCGGCGTCGGCAGCGCGGGCGGCGTCGGGCGCCGCGAAGGCGTAGTCCAGCAGAGCCGGAAGGTTGACGCCCGTCACGACCGTCACCTCCGGAAAATCACGCTGCGCGCGGCGCGCGGCCATCGTCGTCGATCCGGCCGGAAGATCGGAGAAGATCATCGTCACACCATCGGCAATCGCATCGCGAACGATGGCTTCCATTGCGCGGGTATCCAGTCCGTAGTTGCTGGCCGTGCGAAACACGTCGTCGCGCCCCGTGATGGCGGTGACGGCCGACACGATACCGATCGCGAAATCCTTGTGGCCGATGACGAGAGCCTGCGGTCGCGCGACACTGTCACTCATTCGTTGTCTTCCTGCAGATATCGTCGCACTTCGACGTCGCGCGTGATGTTGCTGCTGTTGTTGCGCGCCTCGGTCGCATTCCGCATGCGTGCAATCAGCCGTTCGTTGAACTGCTCGGCCGGATTGACGCCAGCGTAGCGCAGAAGATGGTTCATCGCCAGCACTTCGAGGATCACGGTGATGTTCTTACCCGGATTGAGCGGCACCCGGATGCGTGGAATCGGCACACCGAGAATATCGGTTGTCTCGAGGTCGAGGCCCGTGCGATCGAGATGTGCGTCACCGCGCCAGAGTTCCAGCTCGACGGCGACTTCGATGCGCTTCTGCTGCCGCACGGCTCGGATGCCGAACAACGCCGGAATGTCCACCAGCCCGACGCCACGGATTTCCATGTGATGGCGCTGCAACTCATGGCCCTTGCCGATCAGGATGTCGTTGCCGCGCTTGAGCACGATCACCATGTCGTCGGCCACCATGCGATGGCCGCGTTCGACGAGGTCGAGGACACATTCCGATTTCCCGATGCCACTCTGACCGACGAGCAGCAAGCCGACACCGTAGACGTCCGCCAGCGAACCATGCAGCGTCGTGCGCGGCGCGAACTCTTCCTCCATCGCCGGTTTGATGCGGCGATAGAACTCGTTGGTCTTGAGCGGAGAGCGGAACAACGGCATGCCGGCGTCCGACGCTTCCCGCAGAAACTCCTCGCTGAGCGTCAGCCCTTTCGTGATGAAGCAGCACGGAAAGGGGAGCCGGAAGAACTCACGCAGCACGTCGATCCGGCGCGCCTGTTCCAGCGAGCTGATATAGGTGATTTCCGTTTCGCCGACGATCTGACAGCGATCGGGGACGAAACGCTCGGTGTATCCAGCCAGAACGAGCCCGGGGCTTGAAACCTCCGGGCTCGTCACAGGCCGGTCGAGGCCGTAGGCCTCACCGATTGGTTCCAGTTCCAGGATGTCCTTCAGCCGCTCGAAGAGCCGGCCGACCGAAAGAGTTGTCGTCACGCGCTCCGCGTCGCCAGGGCGGCGACCCGCACGCGCGTGCGCATGGGATTCTTCTTCGGGATTTGCGCTTGCAGCCGGGAGAGGGCGTCAGTGAGCGCTGTGGAATAGGACCGCGCGCGGCCTTCCGCGACAAGGTTTCGCTGTTTCGGTGCGTGAAGCACGATCTCGACGCGTCGCGTCGGGCCATCGTCCTCGAATCGCACGACAGCGTCAACGGCCCGCTGCAGACGGCGCCCGAACTTCAGGACAGCGCGTTCGGCGCGTCCCTTGAGGGGCTCAGGAATTGTTGCGTGGTGCGCGTGAAAAATGATCTCCACCAGTGTGTCCTCCTTTGCGCAGCCGTTGGTACAGATGCGCCTCGGTGTGATCGGCAGCGGACTCCCAGGTGAAGGACTCAGCGAAAGCTCGTCCGGCCGTCCCGAGTCGGGTGACCAATGCCGGATCGGCGACGATTCGATCGTAGGCAGCAGCGAGAGCACTGACATCGCCATGCGTCACGAGGAATCCGGTCCGTCCATCCAGCACTGATTCGCGCAGGCCCGGGGAGTCGGACGCCACCACTGGCGTCCCGCACGCCGCCGCCTCCAGGTTCGTGATGCCCCACCCCTCCTTCGGGGAGGTCAGACTCACGATCCACGCTCGTCGGAGCAGGGCGGACTTCTCCGCCTCACTCACGAATCCAAGAAACCGCACGCGTCGTCCGAGGTCAAGCGACGTCGCGAGCGCCTCAAGGCGGGGACGATCCTCCCCTGTTCCAGCAATCTCCACTTCTACCCCGCGGTTCTCCATTCGCGCCACCGCTTCCAGGATGAGCTCGACACGCTTGTATCGTCGGAGCCTCCCCACGTAGGCGATGGTCGGGGTCGCCGAGCGCTGGTCAGCCGCCGGCGTAAACGCCTGACTGTCGATCCCGCAATAGATCACCCCGGTCTTCTCTACTGGCACACCGCGGGCCAGCAGATCGCTTCTGGTGCTCTCGCTGATCGCCGTGAAGTCACAGCGCCGATACACGATCGGGATCGCACGCTCGGCTGCCACCACGGTGCTGGCCACGGCCCATCCCGCCTCGCGAAAGGCCGTCCAGCCAAAGAGGTGCGGGACGACCACGACCACTGGTTCCTTCACCCACAGCGGCGTGAAGAGTGGCAGCTTGTTGATGTCCTCGACCACGATGTCGAACGGCGCGGTCCGGTGCAGTCGGCGATAGGCGCCGATGACGTGCAGCGCGAAATCCCAGCGGCCACCGACACGACGCACGTGGATGCCGTCGAGCATCGTCTCGGGCGCGCATCCAGGCCACCCGCTGCAGAGCAGCGTGACGTCATGGCCGCGCTGTGCGAGCCGGCCATAGATCTCGTGCAGGTGTGTCTCCGCGCCACCCGACTGCGGATTCTCCCGATCGAGCCAGTTGATGACGAGCAGGCGCACGGATCAGAGCTTGTCGAGTCGTCGCGCCAGCGCATCGAGCACGCCGTTGACGAACTTTGCGCTCTGCTCGGAGCCGAACCGTTCGGCGAGCCGCACCGCCTCCTGCAGCACCACCTTCGCCGGCGTATCCATCTGCCGCAGTTCCGCCGCGGCGATACGCAGCACACAGCGCTCGATTGCACCCAGTCGGTCGAGGCGCCAGTTCGTCGTGATCGCTTCGAGGTCGAGATCGATCGGGCCGAGATCCTTTTCGACGGCAGCCACGATCAGCGACGCGAACATGCGTTCATCGCGTGGAATTCCGATGTCGTCCCACACCGTGCGCGCGACGGTCGTCAACGCGTCGGTACGGCCGCGCACATCCCACGCATACACGGCCTGCAGCGCGCGCGAGCGCGCACGGGTTTCAAGCCTCGGCTTCGCCATCGCGTTCCCCCTCATCGATGGTGTCCAGGCGCGCCAGCAGGTCGGCCATTTCGAGCGCAGCAAGTGCGGCGTCACGGCCCTTGTTGCCGTATTCACCGCCGGCGCGCGCTTCAGCCTGCGCCATGGTATCCGTCGTGAGGAGGCCAAATCCGATCGGGACTTCGAACTCCGTGCCAAGATGCATGATTGCGCGCGAGGTTTCGCCGGCAACGAACTCGAAATGCGGCGTGCCCCCGCGCACGATGGCGCCGACAACCACGAGGCAGTCGTATCGCCCCGTGCCGAGCAATGCGCGCGCAGCTGTCGGTAATTCCCACGCGCCCGGCACGACCACCACATCGATGTCGGCGAACGTCACGCCACACTCGACGAGTGTTGCAACGGCACCTTCACCGAGTGCCTGCGTCACGGTTTCGTTGAAGCGACTGACGATGACGGCGACACGGCGGCCCGTCCCGTCCGGTGATCCGATGAACTCAGGCATTGGGTGTTGCAGTGAATGGCAGATGTCCGAGCTTGGAGCGCTTCACGTTCAGGTAGTTCGCGTTCTCGCTGTTGAGCGGCGCTTCGAGACTGACCTTGCCCGCCACGCGCAATCCGTACCCTTCGAGTCCGACGATTTTCTTCGGATTGTTCGTGATGACCCGGATCGACTTGAGACCGAGGTCGAGGAGAATCTGTGCACCGACACCATAGTTGCGCAGGTCGGGACCGAAGCCCAGACGCTCGTTCGCTTCGACAGTATCCGCACCGGCGTCCTGCAACTCATAGGCACGCAGCTTGTTGAGCAGTCCGATGCCCCGCCCTTCCTGATCGAGATACACGATCACGCCGCGTCCTTCGTGCACGACCATCTCCATCGTGGTCTCGAGCTGCCATCCGCAATCGCAGCGCAGGGAATGAAATGTGTCGCCAGTGAGACACTTGGAGTGCATGCGGACGAGTACATCCTCGCCGCTGGTGATGTCGCCATAGACGAGCGCGACATGTTCGGCGGTGTCGAGCTCATTCCTGAACCCGACGATGCGGAATTCACCATACTCGGTGGGCAGTCGCGCGGTGGCGACGCGATGCACGAGGCGTTCAGTCTGCAACCGATGTGCGACAAGTTGCGCGACGGTGATGAACGTCAGCCCATGCGTGGTGGCGAACGCGTCGAGCTGATCACGCTTCGCGGTCGTGCCATCATCGTTGAGGATTTCGCAGATGACACCGGCTGGCGTGAGCCCGGCCAACCGCGCCAGATCGACGGCGGCTTCGGTGTGCCCGACGCGCTTGAGCACTCCACCTTCGCGCGCGCGCAGCGGATGGATGTGCCCGGGGCGCCGCAGGTCTGACGGCTGCGTGCGCGGATCGACCGCGACACGAATCGTCTGCGCGCGATCCTTGGCACTGATGCCTGTCGTGACGCCGAAGCGTTCGTCGGCATCGATGCTGACCGTGAACGCGGTGCGGAACGCGTCGGTGTTTTCCTTGCCCTGCGGGCCGAGTTCAAGGGCGGCGACACGTTCCGGGGTCAGGGCGAGGCAGATCATGCCTTTCGCCTTCAGCATGAAGTTGATCACTTCTGGCGTGATCATCTCCGCCGCGCAGATCAGATCTCCCTCGTTTTCGCGATCCTCATCATCCGCGACGACGATGACCTTGCCCTGCTTCAGATCTTCAATGGCTTGCGCAATACTGCCGAATGGCATGATGAACTCTACTGGCCGAGGCTGCGGAACACGCCGAGCGCGGTTCCGAGAACTTGTGGTGAAATCGCGGCGCCCGGTGCGGTCGCCTGCGTCTTGAAGTACGGCTGCACGAGGTGTCGCACAAACTTGCCGATCACATCGGATTCGAGATGCACGTGATCGCCACGCGCACGATCCGACAGTGTGGTGTGCAGCCACGTGTACTCGATGATCGACAACCCGAGCACACCGGGTTCGGGCAGGTCATTGACCGTCAGGCTGATGCCGTCGACACAGACCGAGCCGTGCGGCACGAGGAGTGCCGCGACGTCATCGGGCACGCGCACTTCGATGATCCACGCGTCGTCGAGTTTGCGCATCGCGCGAATCGTCCCGACACCATCGACGTGTCCCTGCACGATGTGGCCGCCGAGTCGATCGATCGGGCGCATGGCGCGCTCCAGATTCAGGCGGCGTCCGGCCTGCCAGGCGCCGATGCCCGTGCGCTCGAGCGTGGTCACGACCGCGGCCACCGTGAACCAGCCGTCGCCTTTCTCGCGCACGGTCAGGCACGCGCCATCAAGCGCGATACTCTCGCCATCCAGCAGATCGGTGTAGCGACAGCGCACGCGGAACTCGCGTCCGGCATCTGTCACACTGACCTGCTCGATGACGCCGATGTCGTCAACGAGTCCGGTGAACACTGTGCGTAAGGTCGTAGATGGCCATGAGATCGTCTCCCAACCGGCGATGTGCAATCAGACGATGTCGCGTGGCCTGCTCGACGAGCACGGGAGGACCGGTGAGGAGCGGGCGCACGGCATCTGCGCCCAATCGAACCGGAGCGGTGAAGATAACCAGCCAGTCCACCAATCCTTCGGCGAGGAGGGCGTCTGCAAGGGTCGCCCCACCCTCGCAGTAGACCGAGAGTACACCCGCGTCCTTGAGCGCCTGGAGCTGCGCGGTGAGTCCGACGGCCTCCAGCACCCGTACCCCGGCCGCTTCCAGCGCATCCCGTCGTGCCGCGTCAGGCTCCGCCGCCACGACGATCACTGGTGTCTCGCGTGCTGTGCGCACCAGCGCACTGTCGAGCGGAATGCGGGCGCTCCGGTCGAACACCACTCGCGTCGGCGCCACCCGTGGCATCGGCACGCCACGCACAGTCAGTTGGGGATCGTCGGCGATCACCGTGCCCACGCCCACCGCGACCGCGTCGTGATCCGCGCGCTGCAGATGCACGACCCGGCGTGCCGCCGGTCCGGTGAGCCAGCCACCGACGCGCCGCGCATCCGCAATGGCGCCATCGATCGACCTCGCGAGCTTGAGAGTGACGAAGGGCCGGTCACTGCCGAAGCGATGAAAAAACGCTGGGTTTTGATCGCGGGCCGCTTGTCCTTCGACACCAGCCAGCACGTCGATGCCGGCAGCCCGCAGGCGATCGGCGCCACCACGCATCGCCGGGTTCGGGTCGCTCGCGGCGAAGACCACACGCGACACGCCGGCTGCGATCAGTGCGTCCACACAGGGCGGCGTCTTGCCATGGCTCGCGCACGGTTCGAGCGTCACGTAGACGGTCGCATTCCGACTCGCATCGCCCGCAGCACGAAGCGCCACGACTTCCGCGTGCGCACCGCCGAACGGCTGCGTGAACCCCTCGCCGACCACGCGACCACCCAGAACGACGACGGCGCCGACCATCGGGTTCGGCGCCGTCGTGCCACGGCCACGGAGCGCCAAGGCCAGCGCGCGCCGGATGAAGCGACGGTCGGTGGTGCGGTCGCTCACCGCGGCGCCGTCCTCATGCGATCAGAAGCTCAGGCGCAGCCCGACGGAGCCGAACAGGCGCTGCTCGTTCAACTTGCCGTCGGTGAACGTGTTGTAGGTCGCGATGCTGTCACCGCCGAAGGTGCTGCCCGCTTCAGCGCCAAGACGCAGCTTGAAGAAGTTGATCGCGAACGACCCGTAGGCGGCGTTGCGCTTGAGCTCCTGCGTCAGCGCGACCGTGCCCTTCTGTGGGGCGCCGATCGACGGCGACACACTGGCGGTGAGCGAGGTGAACGTGCGATAGCGATCCTGGCCAACACCGCCACCGATCTCGATGAATCCAAGCTTCTTCGATGCGGAGAGTCGCAGCGCGTCGTTGCGAATGCTGAGCTGCGTGAGCGAGATGCTGTCCTGCGTGGTGACGCCGGAGACATTCGACGTGAAGCTGGTGCTGAACGCCGCCGTCGGCAGCGAGCGCCGGAAGTAACTGACCGCGACTGCAGGCATCAGCATGCGATCGGCGAGCAAACCAACGCGCGCACCGTAGCCGAGCTTGAGGGAGCCATTCGTCGTCTTGACGCTGAAGTCCTCGATATCCTTGTTGGGGATGTAGGCGACGTTCACAAGTGCTTCGATCGAGAACAGGCGCTGCACGCCGACATTCACGCCGGGGAAGAGTCCGAGCGCGACATCGAGCGTCGGTGCCGGCACGGGCACCTTCTTCGTCG
The DNA here is from genome assembly GCA_031367535.1 of Gemmatimonadaceae bacterium. Classification (GTDB taxonomy): domain Bacteria; phylum Gemmatimonadota; class Gemmatimonadetes; order Gemmatimonadales; family Gemmatimonadaceae; genus JACMLX01. The sequence goes on along the minus strand of JANLPZ010000142.1, from coordinate 36,362 downwards.
GCAGCGTGCTGCGCACGATACCGGTGGTGGACAGTCGCACGTTGGCGAGGTCCGGGACACGACCGTCAACCGCGTTGACGCGGATGCCGATCGACAGGCCACGCACCGCACGCGACGAGCCGAGAACCGGGCCACCCCCGGTCAAGGCGCCGTTCACCTGCGGTGCGAGCATCGTGAAAATATCCGTTCCTTTTTGACAGGCATCGCGCAGCGCAGTCGCCTGCGCGGTGCACTGTGAGGACTGTCCCGCGAGCGGAAGAGCAGCAGCGCTCGCGCAGAGCGCGATAGCGATGAAGGAACGAACGGTCATAGTCACTGGTCGTGTGAGAGGAGTTGCACCGCTCCCGATCCGGGAACGATGGCACCAAGTATCCACGACGGAGTGTCGGACGCCGCCGCGGCGGCCTGAACCTCGGTGACGTCCTCCGGGGCGCAGGCGATCACCATACCGACGCCCATGTTGAACGCCCGAAACATTTCCCGCACCCCGACCTGCGCAGCCGCCTGCAGCTGCACGTAGACGTTCGGAATCGTCCACGACTTGAGATCGATCGCCGCGTCCAGATCCGGCGGCAGCATCCGGTTCACGTTGCCCGGCAGGCCACCGCCGGTGATGTGCGCCATGCCGTGCACGCGTCCGAGTACCGGGCGCAGCGCGGGCAGGTAGGTCACGTGCGGCCGCAGCAGCACCTGCGCAACCGTCTCGCCATTCTCGCCGGGAAACGGATCGTGCGCACCAAGCGCCATCGACTCGGCGACGATCTTCCGCGCCAGCGAGTAGCCGTTCGTGTGCAGTCCCGCGCTGGCGAGCCCGATCAGGACGTCGCCATTGCGCATGCGGCCCGCCCCAAGCACCGCATCCTCTTCCATGATCCCGGTGATGAAGCCGGCCAGATCATAGTCGGGCGGCGTGTAGACCCCGGGCATTTCCGCAGTCTCACCGCCAAGCAACGCGCACGCGTTCTCGCGACAACCGAATGCGACGCCAGCAACGATGCCTTCCGCGACCTCGGGCACGAGCTTGCCGAATGCGATGTAGTCGAGGAAGTAGAGCGGAATCGCACCCAGGACGAGGATGTCGTTCACGCAGTGATTCACCAGATCGCGACCGACGGTATCGTGCACGCCGGCCTCGATGGCGACCTTCAACTTCGTGCCGACGCCGTCCGCGCTGGACACGAGCACGGGCGCACGATATCCCGATGGAATGCGGAACATGCCGCCGAAGCCGCCGAAGCTCCCGCGCGCACCGGCGGTCAGCGTCGATTCGACGAGCGCCTTGATGCGCCCCTTGGCGTCGTCGGCCTTCTCGAGATCGACGCCGGCGCTGCGATAGTCAAGTGGTGCGCTCACGCCGGAAGCGGCGCCTCGAACGCGACCAGACGGTGGAATTCACGCACACGCGATTCGATCTCCGCACGCGTCAGCTCGATCGTGCGTTCGTTGGAAAATTTCTCGACCGCGAACGAACCGAGCGCTGAGCCATACACGACCGCTTTCCGCATGTTCTCCTCGCTCAGATCGCCGGTGGCGGCGAGATAGCCGATGAAGCCGCCTGCGAACGAATCGCCGGCGCCGGTCGGATCGAACACTGACTCGAGCGGATACGCCGGTGCGAAGAACACCGTGCCACCGGAAAACAGGAACGCGCCATGTTCACCCTTCTTGATCACGACGTGTTTCGGTCCACGCGCCATGATCCATCGCGCCGCCTTGACCAGATTCGATTCCTCGGTCAGCTGGCGCGCTTCCGCATCGTTGATCGTGATCAGGTCGACGTGCTTGAGCAGTTCGAGCAGGTCGGGACGCCGACTCTCGATCCAGAAGTTCATCGTGTCGCACGCAACGAGGCGCGGGCGCTTGACCTGATTGAGCACATCGAGCTGCAGTCGCGGATCGATGTTGCCAAGGAACACGAACGGAGAATCGACGAACGCCGCAGGAATCTTCGGCCGGAAATGCGAGAACACCCCGAGGCGCGTCTCGAGCGTTTCCGCCGAATTGAGATCGTGCCGATAGCGCGCGCGCCAGCGGAAACTCTCGCCTTCCGCGACCTCGACGCCACTCATGTCGACGCCGTGCGCCTTGAGCGGCTCCAGCTTCTCCATCGGATAGTCAGTGCCGATCACACCAACCATGCGGACCGGCGCGAAGTGACACGCCGCCGACGCGAACATGTTGGCCGAACCGCCCAGGACTTCCTCGGCCTTGCCGAATGGAGTCTCCACAGAATCGAGCGCGACGGAACCGACGACGAGGACGGACATTGCTGGGAAGTTGCAGGAGGGAGAGAGGGTCGCGCGCGTGAGGCTACATGCGTTCCGGTGCGGACAGCCCGAGCACCGACAACGCATTCGCAAGCACGAGTCGTGCGGCATTCGCCAGTACAAGGCGCGCCTGCATGATCGGCTCAGGTTCGTTGAGCACGTGATGCTTGTGATACCAGGTGTGCACGAGACCCGCGGTCCGTTCGAGCCAGTTCGCGACGCGGTGCGGTTCGAGCGCCGTCGCGGCACCAGCGAGCATTGACGGGAAATCGGCCAGCGCCTTGATCAGTTCGCGCTCCTCGGGTTCGACGAGCACGGATAGATCCGTCGCGGCACCATCGATCGCGGCCATGTCGATGCCACCGACACGGAAGATGCCGCACAGCCGCGCATGCGCCATCTGGATGTAGTAGACCGGATTTTCCTCGGACTGCGCACGCGCCAGATCGATGTCGAAGACGAGTTGCGAATCGCCCTTCCGCATCACGAAGAAGAAGCGCACCGCATCGCGTCCGACTTCCTCCACCAGATCCCGGACGGTCACGTAGCTGCCGGCGCGCTTGGAGATTTTCACTTCCTCGCCGGCACGCATCACCGTCACCAGCTGGTGCAGGACATAGTCCGGGTACCCCACCGGAATACCGATGCCAAGTGCCTGAAGCCCGGCGCGCACACGGGTGACAGTCGAGTGGTGGTCGCTGCCTTGCACGTTGATCGCGCGTGCGAAGCCACGCTCCCATTTCGTCACGTGGTACGCTACATCCGGCACGAAGTACGTGTACTCCCCGCCCTTCTCGGCGGAACGCTTCATCACGCGATCCTGATCGTCACCGAAGTCGGTCGTGCGCAACCAGAGCGCGCCATCTTTCTCGTAGGTGAATCCGCTCGCGATCAACGCCGTGACAGTCTTGTCGACGTTGCCGTCGGTGTAGAGCGAACTCTCGAGGAAGTAGGTGTCGAACACGACGCCGAATGCCTTCAGGTCGAGATCCTGCTCCGCACGCAACGCGGCGACGGCAAAGCGACGGATGTCGTCAGCCGCAGAGAGCGTCGTATCGGCGGGGTGCTGCGCGCGATACTCCGTCGCGATCTCGCCGATGTAGTCGCCGTGGTAGCCGTTCTCAGGAAACACGACGTCCTGGCCCGCCTGCTGTTGCGCACGTACCTGCACGCTCCTCTGCAGGTTGTTGATCTGGCCGCCACCGTCGTTGTAGTAGAACTCACGACTCACCTTCCAGCCGGTCCAGCCCAGCAGCGTGCTGATGGCGTCGCCGAGCGCAGCCTGACGGCCGTGACCGACATGCAGCGGGCCGGTCGGATTGGCGGACACGAACTCCACCACGACCGGCTGCTGGGCACCGATATCACACCGGCCGTAACTCGCGCCGCGACGGATGATCTCGGGCAGCACACGCGTCAGTGCGCCGGTGTCGACCCGGAAGTTGATGAAACCCGGACCGGCGATTTCGGCCGCGCTGATGCCGACCGCATCGAGCCGCATCGCAGCGATCAGTTTCGTCGCGACATCCCGCGGCGACTGCTTGAGCGGCTTGGCGAGCATCATGGCCGCGTTCGTCGACCACTCGCCGAACGTCGGATCGCGTGGCCGCTCGACGAGCGCCGTGAAGTCTGCCGCGGCGCCAAGCGTCTGCGCCGCACGACCGATTTCGGTCCGCAGCGTGTCCGGCGAGCTCACGGCGTGGCCGGGCCGCTGCCGGAGGACGGCTTGGAGTCACTCTTCGGCGCAGGCGCGGGAGCCGCCGCCGGCTTGGACTCCGAGGACGACGATCCCGCTGACTCCGACTTGCTCTTGGATGCGGAGGTGTCCGAGGCGGTCGTCGCCGATTCCGAGGGCTTCGGTGCGTCGCCCTGCGTGCGGTGGGCGTTGCGACCGTAATCCGTCAGATAGAATCCCGAGCCCTTGAACACGAGCGCGGCACCGCCAGAAATGATGCGCACGGCTGCTCCCTCACCCTTCGGATTGGGAATTTCATCAGGGACCTCGGAGATCTTGAAGATCTTCTCGATGATCGTGCCGTCTGGCAGACGGAACTCGTAAGTTGGCATGATTCCGACACTTGGAAGAGACGACAGCCGTGCAAGTTAGCCGGGCCGCCCCGGGCATTCAACGGTGTACGGCATGCGTCTGCGCACGATCCGGAACCCCCGCGGGTACATAGAAGAGAGGCGCGGGAATTATTGTCGTTCCGCGCGCGGGGTGATCCGGTCGGATCACCATTGGTGCCGCCTCAGCCGGCGAACCACGAACCACTAGCCTGTCCCGAGACATGTCCGCTCCATTGAACACCAGACACGACGCCGAAGCGACGGCCGCTGCCACCGAAACCCGCCTCGCCACGTTCGGCGCCGGCTGCTTCTGGGGTGTCGAGCAGATCCTTTCCCGCCAGCCCGGCGTCATCGGCACTGCGGTCGGCTACATGGGCGGCCGCGTCGACCGCCCCACCTACGAACAGGTCTGCACGGATACCACGGAGCACGCCGAGGTGGTCCAGGTCACCTGGGATCCGTCGAAGACCTCGTATGCGGCACTGATCGACGTGTTCTGGCACCTGCACGACCCGACGCAGGTCGACCGCCAAGGTCCCGACGTCGGACGCCAGTATCGCAGCGCCGTGTTCACGTACGACGACGAGCAGGCCGAGATCGCGCGCGCCACACGGGATGCGATCAATGCCAGCGGCAAGCTGCGAAAGCCGGTAGCGACGGAAATTCTTCCGGCGACGACGTTCTGGAAGGGCGAAGGATATCACCAGCACTATTTCGATCGCCGCGGTGTTGACGGCTGCCACTTGTATCCGGCGTGGTAGTGTGACCGCGTGTGTCGTCGGGCGCATGGAACCGTCGGCGCCCGACGACACCGTATCGAGTCAGGCCGGCCGGTACGCGCCCCAGACGCTCGCGAACGTATCAGAAATTTCACCGACGCTGGCCCGCGCACGCACGGCCTCGATGATCATCGGCATCAGCGGTTCGCGCACCTCGCCCGCCATGGCGTACGCAGCGGCGGCGGAAGCGAGTGCCGCGAGCGCGGCTTCAACCCGTGCGCCATCACGCGCCGCGCGCACGGCGCACAGCTGCTCCACCTGTCCACGTTCGAGAATGGAAAAATTTGGTGTCGCAATCACGGGCGGATCCTGACCGTCACCGAACTTGTTAACGCCCACGATAACCGTGTCACCCGCTTCGACGCGCAGCTGATATTCGTACGCCGAGCGCGCGATTTCGTCCTGAAAGAATCCTTTCTCGATCGCCGCGGCGCTGCCGCCGAGTGCCTCGACCTGCTCCATCAGTGCCAGCGCACGCGTCTCGAGTTCACTGGTGAGCGCCTCGACGTAATAACTGCCGGCCAGCGGATCGACGGTCTGCGCCACGCCACTTTCGTAGGCCACGATCTGTTGCGTGCGCAGCGCGAGTGTGGCGGCTTCGGCGGTCGGCAATGCGAGCGCTTCGTCATAACCGTTCGTGTGCAGCGACTGCGTGCCACCGAGCGCCGCCGCGAGTGCCTGCACAGTGACCCGTACCACATTGTTGAGCGGCTGTTGCGCTGTAAGCGTCACGCCACCGGTCTGCGTGTGGAAGCGCAATCTGGCACTCGCGTCGCTGGCGCCGAATCGCTCACGCATCAGGTGCGCATAGATCCGCCGCGCGGCGCGGAACTTCGCGACTTCCTCGAACAGGTCGTTGTGGCAGGCGAAGAAGAATGACAACCGCGGCGCGAAGTCATCGACCTTCAGTCCCGCTGCGATCGCACGCTGCACATACTCGACCGTGTTCGCGAAGGTGAACGCGAGTTCCTGCACGGCCGTGGCGCCGGCCTCACGGATGTGATACCCGCTGATCGAGATGGGATTCCAGTTCGGTACTTCAGTGGCGCAGAACCGGAACGTCTCGGCCACCAGCGCCAACGACGGCACCGGCGGATAGACGTACGTGCCGCGTGCGATGTACTCCTTCAGAATGTCGTTCTGCGTCGTGCCGCTGAGTGCCGTGCGACTGATGCCACGTTCCTCGGCCACCACGATGTACATCGCGAGCAGCGTGCTGGCCGTCGCGTTGATGGTCATCGACGTCGACACCTTGTCGAGCGGAATGCCATCCAGCAGGGTGTGCATGTCTTCGACCGTGTCGATCGCAACGCCGACCCGGCCGACTTCCCCGAGTGCGCGTGGCGCGTCGGAATCGATGCCCATCTGCGTGGGCAGGTCGAACGCGACCGAGAGTCCGGTCTGCCCCGCGTCGAGCAGCATCTTGTACCGCGTGTTCGATTCTGCGGCGGTGCCGAATCCTGCGTACTGCCGCATGGTCCAGAGTCGGCCGCGATACATCGACGGTTGTATGCCGCGCGTGTACGGAAACTGTCCCGGTTCGCCGAATTCAGCGCCTGCTGCGTCGTCCGCCCGATACACTGCCTTGATCTCGAGCCCGGACGGCGATGTCTTTGCATCGCCCGCCCGTGGCTTCGATGACGCTGCACTCACAAAGTGGCTCCGACCGGCGGCGCAAGCATTTCAATCGCCGTCTCGACATCACCCTTGCTGCCGAGATACAGCGGCGTGCGCTGATGCAATTCCGTCGGCTGCACGTCGAGAATGCGGATCTTCCCATCCGATCCGGCACCGCCGGCCTGCTCGCAGATGAACGCCAGCGGATTCGCTTCGTAGAGCAGCCGCAGCTTGCCGCGCGGCGACATCGTGTTCGCGGGATACACGAACACACCACCGGCGAGCAGGTTGCGATGAAAGTCGGCCACCAGCGAGCCCACATACCGAACGCTGTGCGCCTGCTGCACACCATCGAGACCGCGGTAGCGTCGCATCAGCGCCTTCACCTGCTCGTCCCAGAACTGCTCATACGAGTCGTTCACGGACAGGAACTTCCCGCGATGCGGCGTCCGGATATTCGGATGCGAGAGCAGGAATTCGCCGATCGACGGATCGAGCGTGAAGCCGTGCACGCCCTGACCTGTCGAGTACACCATCATCGTGCTGGAACCGTAGATGATGTAGCCGGCCGCGACCTGCCGACGGCCGGGCTGCAGGAAGTCTTCCAGCTCACCTTGCCGACCGTTGGTGATCTTCCGAACGACCGAGAAGATCGTTCCGACGGGCACATTCACATCGATGTTCGATGAGCCATCGAGCGGATCGAACATCAGCACATACTTCCCCATCCGGAATCGATCGGGGATCGGGATGATGTCGGGTTCTTCCTCCGACGCCATCGCGCAGAGTCGACCACCATGATCCATGGCCTTGATCATGATATCGTTGGAGAGCACATCGAGTTTCTGTTGTGTCTCGCCCTGCACGTTTTCGTTGTCGGTCGCGCCGAGGATATCCACCAGTCCCGCCATGCGGACCTTGTTGGAGATCATCTTCGCGGCGAGCGCGATGTCGTACAGAATGCCGCTCAGTTCACCGCTGGCCTCGGGATAGAGGCGCTCCTGCTCGATGATGAACCGCTCGATCGTCACGACTGAAACGGGGGTGTGGTTGACCACGTTCACGCGCCCGGAGAAAGGTTGGTAGGCTGAGGCCGTTGGAAGCGTCGTGCCGCCCACGCGTTGGCATCCGCTTCGAAGCGGTTGCGCGAGTACCCGCGTGTCAGCGATTCCCATACATACAGAAACGGGAATACGGCCGAGCTTGCAAACTGCTCGGCGTGTCGATGCTCGTGCAAGAGTAACGTGGGGTCCCACACGATGCCCGGCGCGAGAAAGACGGTCTGCCAGAGGGTGATGCCCTGCACGGTTCGCTGACCGAGGCACCAGCCCCCCACCCGAAGCGGAAACCCGCCTCGACGCCAACGCACACTTGCAAGTTCCGGCCATCGCGACACGAGAGTGTCGGGCAGCACCTCGGGCGTCCCGATCAGGGGGACGATGAGATGGGTCCGGAACCAGGCGAGGGTGCGGGAAACGGCAGACTCCATTGGCGAGCGGCGGTACGTACGGTCAGACTGCGACCGTCCGTCAACACGACAGTCGTACCGACAACATCCGTCCGCAAGAGCGGAATTCGACGCCGCGCGTACTCCACGAGGACGTCGGGCGACGGTAAGCCGTAACTGTTACCGCGACCGACTGATACGAGTGCGAGTTGCGGTGCCACGGCGTCGAGAAACGCCTGACTCGAGCTGGTGCGGCTGCCATGGTGCCCGACCTTGAGCACGTTCGCCTTCAGCAGCGCCGGCGGCGTGTGGTCAAGCAACCACTCCTCTTCGGGACGTTCGGCGTCTCCAACGAGCAGCATCGAGACGGCACCGTATTCGATGCGCAGAATCGTGCTTGCCAGATTGGCGTCGGTGAGACGCGCGGTCCAGGTGGAGTCCGGTGCAAGAAATCGCAGCAGGACGCCGTCGATGCGCGTCGTGTCGCCGGGGTGCACACGCTGCCAGCGAACGTTATGCACCGCGGCGCTTTCGAGAGACGCGCGATACGCATCGGTGCCTCCCGCGAACGCGCCGTCGAAGTAGCGGGCTGGATGTGACGCACCGATGAGCGACGGTGCGCCGCCGACATGATCGAGGTGCGGATGCGAGAGCACAAATGCATCCACTGGTCCGCCGCGTTGTCGCAGATAGGGCAGCACCACGCGCCGTCCTCGATCCACGCCCGGCGCGCCACCGCCCGCATCGATGACAATCCAGTGCCCGCGTGGCGTGCGAATCGCCAGCGCGTCACCCTGCCCCACGTCCATCATGTGCAATTCCATCAACCCTGAACCACGACTTGGCAAGAGATCAATCCACGTCAGCGCCGCGCCGCTCACTGCGGCCACGATCAGCGGTGTCGCCGGATCTCGCAGCACCATTGCTGCCAACAGGGCGAACATTCCTGCGCCACCGATCAGCACCTGATCCACTGTGGGCGCGACAGTCACCGCCGCCCACGCCGGTCGGGCCGCGACAAGGGCAACGCCATCCAGGAGTGCCAAAATCGGATGCGCCGCGCTGGCCACGAATCGCGCCAGCGCTGGCACGGGTGCGCAGACGAGCGCGAGAAACAACGTCGGCTGCAGCATCGCGACGAGGGGCGCCGCCGCCAGGTTCGCCACCGGCGCGATGACGCTGATGGTGCCGAAGTACCAGGCGATCAGCGGCATCGACGCTGCGCTGGCGACGAGACTCGTGACGAGTTCGCGACGCAACGCCTTCACCCATCCACCGCCGCACCATCCAAGTCGCTGCGTGAGGCGTCCGCTGGCCGCGAGGGAGACAACGCCGAGTACGGAAAGTTGCCAGCCCAGATCCAACGGGGCGTCGGTATCGACCAGTGTGGGCAGGAGCGCACCGAGCGTGAGCACTGACCACTGTGATGCCGGTCGTTGCCTGAGCTTCGCAATGAGGAGGCTGCCGAACATGACCCCGGCTCGCACTGCAGGAGGTGGCAAGCCGAGTATCACGACGTAGCTGGTGGTGATCAACAGGGCGACGCCAGTCGCGTGGCGATGTGGCAGACGAGCGGCGGTGCCGAGCATGAGAAGAGCGGCAGCAATGATCGCGACGTGCACGCCGGAGACGGAGAGCAGGTGCACGAGACCTGCACGCGCCCAGCGCGTGCGCATGTCTGGCGCGATGAGGTGCATGTCCGCGAGGAGCAGCGCCCGCGCCATTGCTGCGTCGAACGTGAAAATCGAATCGACGCGTCGGACGCCGGCGGCGCGCAGTGCGGGGCGCAGCGACGTTGCGTCGAGTCGTTGCGCGGTCACGACGGTGACGGAGACCTGGCGTTCACCAGGTTCGGTCGACGCGGTGGTGCGATACCATCGGCCGCCCTCGATCGGTGTGCGGGCCCGGACCAGTCCATTGGCGTCGCAGGTTGCTGATGGTGTTTGCAGCAAAGCTGGTCCGGCATCCCCCGGATTGAGATCGAAGTCGGCGACGAACTCCACGACGCGACTTCGTACGAGTGCGCTGCGGCAGTGTGCGTCGCGCCAGCGATCCGCGGTGGCGCGCGCCGCAGCGGCGAGGCCAAGCGCGCATGCGGCGGTCACGGCGAGTACGCCGTGTTTCCGCAGTCGCACGCAGACGAGTGCGATGAGGCACGTGCACGCGACTGCGACCAGTCGCGAGTCGGTTGCGCCGGCTGCGGAGCCGACGATAGTGCAGAGCAGAATCCAGGAGACCGTGGGCACGACGACAAAATCCGGTGGCGCATCGAATTGCGCCCACCGGATTCACGCACGCACAATCGTTCTGAGGCTTGCCTGCTGCGTGCAGAGTTCCGTCAGCCCGCCATCGGCAACGCCGCGCGCGTGCCGATCGGCGCACCGGTGAAGGTATGACCGGTGGTGCCCGTGATTTCGACGTGCATGTATGTGCCGATCAGCGACGCATCGCCGGGCACCAGGATCGTGCGGAAGTCGCGCGTTCGGCCCTGCAACAGGTCGCCGCGCTTGGCCGGCTTCTCGATGAGAATCTCGTGCCGGGTGCCGAGCAGTCCCAGATTCACATCCCGGCTCTGCGCACGCACGGTATCCACGAGGCGTTGCAGGCGTTCGCCGGCCACCGCGTCGCTGACCGTTTCACTCTCCGGCATACGTGTTGCCGGTGTACCTTCGCGCGCCGAAAACTTGAACGTGAACGCGTCCATGAATCCGATTTCCCGGCACGCGCTGAGCGTCTCCTCGAAATCCTCGTCGGTTTCGCCGGGGAAGCCGACGATGATATCGGTGGTGAGCACGATCGACGGAATCGCCGCACGCAGCCGCGAAACGCAGTCCATGAACCCTTCGCGCGTGTAGCGACGCAGCATGCGCTTGAGCGTGCGCGTCGACCCACTCTGCATCGGCAGATGCACGTGTTCGCACACCGTCGGCGTTTCCGCCATGGCCGCGATCACGCGATCACTGAAATCGTTCGGATGCGGGCTGGTGTAGCGAAGCCGCCGGATGCCTGGCACGGTGCCAATGGCGCGCAGCAGTTCCGCGAAATCATGCGTCCCGTCGAAATAGCTGTTGACGGTCTGGCCAAGCAGCACGACTTCCGTGATTCCTTCGGACACCACCTGCTCGGTTTCGCGCACGACGTCCGCCAGCTTGCGACTGCGTTCGCTGCCACGCGTCGTCGGCACGATACAGTACGTGCATTTGTAGTCGCAGCCGCGCTGTACCGGGATCCACGCCTTCACCTTGTCGAAGCGGCGCGGCGTGAAATCCTCGTAGTGTTCCTCGAGATCGAACGTGGTCGCGGCGACGCGTTGACCCTGTCGCGCCCCCTCCACAAGCGACGGCAGCGAGCGGTAGCCGTCCGGCCCGATCACGAGCGACACATGTTTCGCCGACTCGAGCAGCCGAGGTCCAAGACGCTGTGCCATGCAGCCGGTGACGCCCATCACCGAGTCCGGCTTCATATGTCGCTTCAGCTCACCCAGTCTCCCGATGACACGCTGCTCGGCGTGGTCACGGATTGCACACGTGTTCAGCAGAATTACATCGGCGCCGTCCGGCACATCGACCGCGTCGTAGCCGGCGTCCGCCATTTTGCCGAGCATCAGCTCAGTGTCGCTGACGTTCATCTGGCAGCCGTACGTTTCGATGAAGACGGTTGGTCGGGGCGACATGGGCGTGGAGTCAGGCAAGCGGAAGCGCGCGCAGGCGCTGGTGGCCGGCAATGCGTTCCAGTCGGGCGGTCACGCGCGCGCCACGAGGCGGCGCCGGATCAGGCAGGTCAACCTGAAGATAGTCGCCGGTCAGCCCGTCCCGTTGGCCATCGTCGTGCCCGATCACCACCACGTCCGCCAACCCGCCGGCTCGGCGGTCACAATACGCCGCCAGTTTCCTGGCAGCGATTGCCCGCAATTCTGCAGCCCGCGCACGACTCACGGAGTCCGCCACAACGCCACCGAGACGCTCAGCGGACGTGCCCGGGCGCGCGGAATACGGAAAGACATGGAGGCCGGTGAACGGCAACCGGTCGACGAGTGCAACCGTTGCCGCGTGATCGGCGTCCGTTTCGCCAGGGAAACCGGTGATCACATCCGCGCCCAGGCCGAACACCGTCGACCGCGCCACCAGGCGCTCGACCGCTTCCGCATACGACTCGGCGGAATACCAATGCCGCCCCATGCGACGCAAGACCGCATTGCTGCCGGACTGCAGCGGCGCGTGCAGGTACGGTGCGACGCGATGCGCATCGCCCGTGAGCAGCTCGGCGAGCTGCGCATCGACCTCCGTCGCCTCGACGCTCGACAGTCTGAAGCGTACCGCGGGCACGCGATCAACGAGTTTTGACAGTAACGCGCCGAGCGTCGAGTCGATATCGGCACCATACGTTCCGATATGAATGCCGGTCAGCACAATTTCCGCGTGACTCTCGGCGAGGCGTGCGGCCTCCGCGACCAGTGCGTCGACCGGTCGCGAGATATTGGCGCCACGAGCGAGCGTCGTCGCGCAGAAGGTGCAATGTTCATCACACCCGTCCTGAATTCGCAGCAGCCCGCGTGTTCCGCGCTGGGCACCGGGCGGTGATGTGGCGCTGCCCGGCTCGAGGCCGATGGCGGCGCTGATGGCGGCGAAGTCAGCCCCAGGGACGACATTGCGGACCGTCGGCAGTGCGGCGATCTGCACGGAAGAGCGCGCCGCTGCACAGCCCATCACGACCGTGCGCAGGTCGGGCTTTCGGCGCGCTGCGCGTCGCACCTGCTGACGCAGGTCGGACTCCGCCGCACTCGTCACAGCGCAGCTGTTGAATACTGCGACATCCGCGTCTTCCGGCGTGTCCACCAGCACGCCGCCGCCGGACGCGACCATCGCTGCGACGGCCTCCGAGTCGTACTGGTTCGCGCGACAGCCGAACGTGCGAAGGTAGACGCGGACCGCCACTGCGCTATGTGCGCAGACGGAAACCGAACGACACGATCGTGCCATTCTCCTTGACGCTCGGCAGACCTGGCACTTTGCGTGACGCGCGCTCGAGGCCGAGATCGATCTGCGCGCGACCAAACCCGATCGGGAAGCCGAGCCCGCCGCCAAAAATGTTCTCTTTCGGCTGACGGCCCGAGACGCCGTACGGCAGATCGCGATTACGCACGCCGAGACGGATCAACATCTGGCCACCGGGCACTTTCGGACCTGGGACTTCGGCGCCGAGGCCGATCTCCTGCGTGTCGAAGACGCCAGCCGTGGATCCGCCGAGTCCCTTCATCGATGACCAGCCTTCCCAGTTGTAGCGCACGGCGATGTTGCTGCCGCCGACTTCCCAGCGTGCGGCAGCACCGGCGCGGTTCGGCACATCACCACGCAATTCCGTCGAGTCATTGAAGTCCGCGCGCATCCGGAATCCGATACGCGCCGATGCGGCGACGCTCAGTTTTTTCGCGGGGAACAGCTCGACACCGAGGGAGAGCGCATTGCCACCAAAGGTTGCGGTGCTCTGCTCCGTGATCGTGCCGTAGCTGACGGTGTCGACGCGCACACCGGTATCCGCCGCGATGCTCCGCACCGTCTTGAGGCGATTTTCACCCGTCACAATCCCGAGCGCCGTGCCGACGCGCAGCCACGACGTGACCTGCATCGCACCGCCGAACTGAATCAGGTTCACGGCGCCACGCGCGGTCGTCGCCGAGGTCGTGGTGACGGAGTCCGCGCGGATCACCTGGCGCGCAGTGATCGTGGTCGAATAGTTGCGCTCGAGCAGCGTGGAGCTCGAAATTCCGAATGAATATTTCGCGCCGGCTGGAAGACCGATCGAGAACAGCGGAAAACGCGCGACGGTGGCCGTGGAATTCACCCCGGCGACAGACGTCGTGCGACGTTCCGGCGAATACTGCACGTAGGCACCCGCGACACCCCAGTTCAGCAGCGATGCCGGATTGAGCGACGCCGCCTGATCGAACTCACCGAGGCCGCCACCGCTGGTTGCGGCACGCACGGTCAATTGGCCCGGCGGATAGCCATACCCCTGCAGCGCAACGGCGCCCTGCGCGGAGAGCTGAGTGGCACACAGCAGCGAAGCCGCGGCGAGCGCGCGTCGAACATTGGCGCTGGTCATGGAATCGCTCCCTCACGACGGGTCACATACGAAATGCGGAGCTTCGGTCTTATCGCGGGATTTGCCGCGCGCGATGAGAAGAACGCGGGCCGCTGCTCCTGAAAGCCTTCGCCTTCCGAGTACATCACAAAGCCGGTCGGCAGCGTGCTGTCCTGCGTGATCCACAACCGCAGGGCCGCGCCGACATCGAACGATCGAACACCACTGTCGCGCGGCACGATGCTCAGTGACGGCAGCGCCACGCCTTCCAGCGTCGGATCGAGGAACTCGACCAATCGTCTCGGATCGGTACCAAGCGCCGGACCGGCGATCGCCACGCGCGCGCGCACCCGTACGCCATCGCCGGCGCCAGGCACAGTGCGCAATGGTCGTTGCGTCAGATCGAGCGACGCACGGACGATGGTGATGGTGTCGAGGAAGCTGCGAGGCACCTTCACCTTGATCAGGCTGCGCACGGCAACCAGTCCGCCGACTTCCAGTGAACCGTCGTTCTGCATCGTCGTCCGGTCGCGCAGGACGAGTGACTGCGCGCGCAAGCGCGACGGCTCCGTGACGCTGCCGTTGTATTGCGTCGAGACGGCCCACGCCTTGATCGCCGTATCCGGTGACGGATCATACGTCAGGCGCGGCACGAGGCCATCCGAATTCACGCTCGGTGCCACGAACCGCAGCGCGGACGACGCCGCCGACGTGATACGCATGCCGATGCGAAGACGGTGCGGGCCCTTGATGTACTTGAGCATGACCGAGTCGGGGATCGTCACGGCGAACGCGCGGATCGTCGGTTGGCTGCCGAAGCCGTTGATGGTGTCCGCAAACGCTTCAGTGCGCGTGAACGTGCGGGATGCGATCAGCCGGTTCGCGGTGAAACGTGCACCGAGAATCGTCGCCGAGGTGTCATCGGTGACGGTGGAGTCGTCGATGTCGTACAGCGAAACGGTCGTGCCGGATACCGGGATCGTCGTGCGTGACGTGTCGAGAACCAGCAGCAACTTGCTGTCCGTGACGGCCGTGATCGCGGTAGTGTCCGACGACGACAGCGTGCGCGGCAGCGTGTCGAAGCGGAAGACCTGACGAATATCCACCGAGTCGCCGCGACTCACGACCGGCACGAACGTTTCGTAGAGGTAGCCCACGCCATTCGACGTGGCGAGACCCGGCGCGGGCCACCGCTCGCCGACATTCGTGAATCCCGGAAAGGCGGAATCGAACGTGACGACGTCGATCGTGGTGTCCTTGAACACAAGCGTATTGTCGGCGCAGAGCAGCGGACAGTTCTTGCTCGTATCGAGACGTTCCGAACACGCAGCCGCGATGACGATCGCAGCGAACGGCAGGCAGCGGAGAAACTGGCGAGGAGACACGGAAACTGGACGGAGTGAGGCGAGGGATCGCCGTTAGGATACGGCCATCAGATTCGCCGCGAATGCAGCGGGAAGCAGTGCGTCGAGACGCCAGGTCTGTCGCGCACCGCCGGTCGTGATACTTGTGATCTCGAGCATCGGGGCAAACTCGTGCAACACCTGCCGGCAGATGCCGCAGGGAGGTGTCGGCACAGCAGCCTCCGTACAGATCACCATCTCCGTGAACGTCCGCACGCCATCGGCAACCGCACGCGACACCGCGGTGCGTTCGGCACAGATGCCGGCCGGGTACGATGAGTTCTCGACGTTGCACCCCGCGTGCACGCTGCCGTCCGCACCACGCAACGCCGCACCGACGCGAAAGTTCGAGTACGGTGCATACGCTCGCCGCATCACCGCGTCCGCCTCGCGCTCGAGTTCACCCGTCACGTCGCCGCTCATGCGGCCGACAGCCGCGCGAGAAAACTCGTGCCACGCCCGCGCCATGACAGTCCAAAAGCATCGGCGACGGTTGCACCCAGATCGGCAAAAGTCTGACGTGGAGGCAGAACACCGGGCGTCACCGATGGCCCGGCCACGAGCAGCGGCACACGCTCACGCGCATGATCGGTGGTCGGTGTCGTCGGATCGTTGCCGTGATCGGCGGTAATGAACAACAGATCGTCGCGTCGCAATGCACCGAGCAGCGACGGCAGCGCCAGGTCGAACTCCGCCAGTGCGCCAGCGAAACCAGGCACGTCGTTGCGATGTCCGAACGACTGATCGAAGTCCACCAGATTTGCGAACAGGAAACCATCGTCGGCCGAATCGAGCCAGTGCTGGATCAGTTCGATCCCCTCGGCGTTGTTGACCGTGTGCGTCGATGTGATCGCGCGTGACGCGAACAGGTCATCGACTTTGCCGACACCGGTGCGCGACACGCCGGCGGCCGCCAGCGCATCGAGCAGCGTGTCGGCAATCGGCGCCAGCGAATAATCGCGACGGTTCGCCGTGCGCTGCCACACGCCATGTTCGCCGACGAACGGTCGCGCAATCACGCGCGACACATTGTGCGGCGCGACGAGCATCGCACGCGCCAGATCACACGCGCGATACAACTCATCGAGCGGTACGACGCCCTCATGTGCCGCAATCTGAAAAACCGAGTCAGCGGAGGTGTACACGATCCAGGCGCCGGTTGCGACATGCTCCGCACCCAGCGCATCGAGGATCGCTGTGCCGCTGGCGACGCAATTGCCGATCACGGCGCGGCCCGTGGCGCGAGCAAATGCGTCCAGCACGTCGCTCGGAAAGCCGTGCGGAAACGTCGGAAACGGCTGATCAAGTACGACACCGGCAATCTCCCAGTGCCCGGTCGTCGAATCCTTGCCGGCGCTCATCGGCTCGAGCACAGTCACGACGCCGGTCGGCGCAGGCACCGCACGGACACCGCGCAGGACACCGACATGTCCCAGGCCAAGTCGCTCCATCGCCGGCAGGGCCAGCGACGGGCTCTGCTCGAGCACATGACCGAGGGTGTTGCTGCCCACATCGCCGTACGCACCGGCATCAGACGCCGCGCCGCATCCCACGCCATCGAGCACGATCACCGCCACACGCCCCGTCACGCCGCGGCCTCGATTGCCGAATTTGCGTGCGCGCGCGCGGCGCGAGCCTTCAAGCCGGTCAACACTTCGTACGGCGATCGACCCGTGTGCGACGCCACCGACGCGACGCTCGACTCGGCGTCACCGCCGATCAGCATCACGCTGTCACCTACCTCGCACGGAATGTCGGTTACATCGCACATCGTCATGTCCATGGTCACGAGACCCACGACCGGCACCAGCCGTTCGTTGATCGTCGCGGTCGCCCGATTCCCTGCCCCACGCGGATATCCGTCCGCATACCCGATCGCGACGGTAGCGATCCGCCGGGGCCCGGAGGCACGCCAGGTGGCACCGTAACTGACCGTGTCGCCCGCCTCGACTTGGTTCACCTCGACGACATTGGCCGTCAGCGTCACGACGGCGCGCGGCGTCCACGACGCGGGGCCAACCGACACGCCGTACAGCGCGATACCCGGCCGCGCGCAATCGAACTTCGACGCGCCGCGTTGCAGCAAGGCGGCGCTGTTCTCGGCGTGTACCGACGCGGGCCGCATCGGCATTGCCGCGATCACGCCCGCGAATCGCTCCTCCTGCACCACCATCGACGCCGGATCCGAATCGGCGGAATGAAAGTGCGTGAAGACACCATCCGGCTGACCGCCGGCATCGAGCACCGCGCGTAGCTGTGCGGCGTCGCGCCAGTGAATGCCTGCCCGGTTCATGCCCGTATCAACGGGCAACTGCCAGCGACCCGAGATCGACGTCCAGCTGGCGACGTGCGCCGGATTCGAGAGCGTGAGTGTGAGATTGGAAGCGCGCGCCGACGGAAACTCACGCGGCGACACCGGCGTGAACACCACGATTGGCCGCGCGATGCCAGCGGCCCGCAGCTCGCGCCCTTCCGCGACACTGGCGACGCCGAACGCGACGGGCGACTCCGGCTCGAGGGTCTTGGCGACCTCGACCGCACCAAGGCCGTACGCGTCTCCCTTGACCATCGGCAGCAGCGGGACCGCTGCGCGGCGCGCGAGGAGGCGATAATTCTCCCGCACCGCGGCGAGGTCCACGGTGAGCATGGCGCTCATGGCGCGGGCGTCGGCGGATGTGGCGGTCACAGCCTAGGAAGTTACCGGGAGCAGGTTCAACGATGCAAGCGAAAGCCAGTCTTGAAGATACCCTCGCAGTGATGCGCGATCTCCGCTCCCGGTGCGACTGGGACGCCGCGCAGACACACCAGTCGTTGCGCCCGTACCTGATCGAAGAGGCCCACGAGGTCGACGATGCCCTCCGGCTCGGTCAGGACGGACTGCTTCGGGACGAACTCGGCGACCTGCTGCTTCAGGTGCTGTTCCATAGCGTGATTGCGGAGGAGCGCGGGGCGTTCGACCTGCACGATGTGGCCGGCGCGCTGATCGCCAAGATGAAAACGCGTCACCCTCACCTCTACGGCGATGGCGTTCCGGTGCCGTGGGAACGCCAGAAAGCGAAGGCGCGTGACTCACTGGCCGACGGCCTGCCCGTGGACCTCCCGGCGCTGCATCGCGCGCATCGGCTGCAGGATCGCGCCGCCGGTGTGGGCTTCGACTGGGACGACGTGCAGGGTCCGCTGGCGAAAGTCCGCGAAGAAATCGACGAGGTGGCGGCAGAAATCGACACGCCGAAGCCCGACGCGGCCGCCGCGCAGGACGCGCTCGAGGGGGAACTGGGTGATTTGCTGTTCGCGGTCGTGAATCTGTGCCGCAAGGCGAACGTACATGCCACGGTCGCACTCGATCGCGCGAACATGAAATTCGTCCGCCGATTCACTGCGGTGGAACAGCTCGCCGCAGAACGAGGCGTGCACGTGGGAACGGCAACGCTGGCTGAACTCGACGAACTCTGGGATGACGTGAAGCGGAGCGGCGGATGAGCGCAACGAACACGGTGGCACCACCGCGGTCACTCACGACCATGCAGCCATTCTTTCGCGAGCTGGCCGTGAACCGGGAAACCGCGCTGGCACTGCTCGACGGTCTCGATGCATCGCAGCTCGCCTGGCGACCGAACGAAGCGCAGTGGGGACTGGCAGAAATCTGTTCACACCTGGCGACGATCACGACGCTGTATCTGCCGGCACTCGACGATGCGATTGAGCGCGGTCACGCCGACGCGGCGTACAGCGACCGGCCGTTTCGCGGTAACGTCGTCAGTCGCACGCTGGTGTGGAGCATGGAGCCGCCCGTGCGCGTGCGTCAGCGCACGCTGAAGATGCTGTTGCCGAACGCCTCGCAGGATCCGCTGGAATCACGGCAACTCTATCGCGCGGCGCAGGGCGCGTTCGAACTCCGTCTGGAACGCGCCGCCGGGCTGGATCTCGCACACATCAGTGTGCGACTGCCGACCATCAAGCGCCTGCGATTCGCGCTCGGTACCGTGCTCGCGCTGATCCTTGCACACGAGCGCCGCCATCTCTGGCAGGCGACGGTGGTCCGCAAATCCGCCGGCTTTCCGCGACCTGACTGAACGTCAGCTCGCCGTCACGGCCGCAGGCGATTCATCAAACGCGGGAACGGGATGCACTCGCGGATGTGCGGCGTTCCACAGAGCCACGCCACGGTACGCTCGAGACCGAGCCCGAATCCGCTGTGCACGAAGGTGCCGTACTTGCGGAGATCCAGATACCAGCCGTACGCGTCGACTTCGAGGCCTTCTTCCTGAATGCGCTGCAGCAGCTTGTCGTAGTCGTCTTCGCGCTGCGATCCGCCAATGATTTCGCCGTAGCCTTCAGGCGCGAGACAATCGGCACACAGCACCGTGCGCGGATCGTCCGGATTCTCCTTCATGTAGAAGGCTTTCGCTTCCTTCGGGTAGTTGCAGATGAAAATCGGCGTCGTGTAGTCCGCGACGAGCAGCGCTTCATCCTCGGCGCCGAGATCCTCCCCCCACGTCGTGGCACTGCCCTTCTGCTGAAGGGTGGCAACGGCGTCCGTGTACGAAATGCGCGGGAATGGACCGACGATCGCCTCGAGATGTTTCACGTCACGTTCGAGCACGTCCAGTTCCGGACGACGACGCTCGAGGACGCGCTGAGCGATGTACACCAGCAGCTCTTCCTGCAGTTGCATACTGTCGTGCACGTCGTAGAACGCCATTTCGGGCTCGATCATCCAGAACTCCGTCAGATGACGGCGCGTCTTGGATTTCTCGGCGCGAAAAGTCGGACCAAAGGTGTAGATCCGTCCGAGGGCCGCGGCCAACGCTTCACCGTAGAGCTGGCCCGTCTGGGCGAGATACGCGCTGCCTTCGTCGAAGTATTCGGTGCTGAACAATCCCGAGCGTTCACCGATCGCGGCGGTCAGGATCGGTGTATCACAGTGGATGAAATCGCGTGCATAGAAGAAATCGTGAATCGCCTGTTCGATCTCATGGCGCACGCGCATCAACGCGACCTGCCGCGGTGCACGCAACCAGAGGTGCCGATTATCCATCAGGAAATCGACGCCATGCTCCTTCGGCTGAATCGGATAGTCGATCGGGCTTGCGCCGAGCACGGTCAGTTCGGTGGCGCCGAGTTCAGCGCCGCCCGGTGCGCGTGGTTCGAGGCGCACGTCGCCGCTGACCGACACGGCGGTCTCCAGCGTGAGCGTGCCAAAACGCTCCCACACTTCGGGTGTCACCTGACTCTTCACGAAGACACACTGCACCACACCGGTGCCATCACGCACCACCAGAAACGCAACTTTGCCCTGGGTGCGCACGTGCTGAACCCACCCTCGTACAGTGACGGTGGCGCCTGCCGCAGCCGGCAGTGCGGCGATGTATTCCATCTGACCTGTCATTGTTCTGAACGGCTCCGCTCGCAAGATTGGGGGCAACGTACCGATCGCTGTAATGTGAGTCAACGCATTGCAGCACCGACGCCTACGCCACTTTTGTGAGCCCTGTCTTCAGCCGTCCGAAACCCACGCTCGAACTCGTGACACACCGCCGTGGTGTGCCGCTGCGCGCGCGACTGATCCTCGGCATGGTCGTGCTGGCAGCGATCCTGACCGCGCCGCTGGTGGTCACGCGGTATTCGCTGAAGAATCTGATCCGCGAGATCGAGCAGCTGCAGAGTCAGGACTTCCGCGCGTCTCTGCTGCTTGGTCGGTTGCGCGCCACATCGGATCTGGTGCGTCGCGGCGATGACCAGATTGGTGGTCTGCGGGACAGTTCCGGCGCGCCGGCCCTGCGCAATGCCGTTGGCACGCTGCGCACGCTGGCCGATTCACTCCGCCTTCTGACCGAAGGCTCATCGTACGCAAAAATCGACACCGCGGTCGCTGTCGTTGAACATCTCACGAGTCGCAGTCTCGACGCGATGGCGCGCGGCCAATTCGAGCTCGTGGATTCGCTCTCGACCAGCGATGTACGTCCTGGGCTGCAGGGGCTCATCGATGCGGTGGCGACGGCCGAATATTCGCTGCGCGAAGAGACGGCGAAGCGCGTCAGCGACGCGCGCGATGAAACGGAGCAGGCGCGACGTGTCTCTCTGCTCGCGCTATGGATGGCGCTGGCGTTCGCCACGATCGTTGCGGCATGGATCATTTTCAGCATCTCGCGCCCGGTCGCCGATCTGCAATACGGCATGGAACGTGTTGCGGCGGGACAGTTCGATCACAAGCTGGCCGTCGCGTCACGCCGCCGTGATGAATTCGGCCGCCTCGCCGAGAGTTATGCGGCGATGGCGCAGCGGCTTGGCGAGCTCGATCGCCTGAAGGCCGAATTCGTGTCGATGGCGTCGCACGAGCTGAAAACGCCGCTCAATGTGATCCTCGGCTATCTGACCCTGCTCGACGACGGCGTGTACGGCTCACTGAACGACAAGCAGCGCGACGTGGTGCACACGCTCGAGCGGCAGAGTCATTCGCTGAACCGCCTCGTGCGGCAGCTGCTCGACGTGTCCAAGTACGACGCGGGTGGTGCAACGCTCAATCTGCAGCCGCTCAACACACGCGCCTTTTTCGCGGAGCTCGAGAACTCGCTGGTGGTGATCGCGCACCAGCGTGGCGTGACCTTCAGTGTGACGGCCGCTGACGGGATGCCGGCGGAAGTGTGGTGGGATCATGACCGGATGACCGAGGCGATCGGCAATCTGGTCACGAACGCGTGCAAATTCACCGCGCGTGGCGGCGTCGTCGCCCTGCACGGCGACGGCGAGCCCGGGGCCGTCCGGATTGAGGTCCGCGACTCCGGCGTCGGCATTCCGGCGCCGGAACTGCCCCACGTCTTCCGAAAGTTCTTTCAGGCCGGCAACCAGGACGCCGCGAGCGTCGCGGGTACCGGACTCGGCCTTGCGATCGTCAGAGGGATTGTCGAGGCTCATGGCGGCTCGGTGCACGTGTCATCCGAAGTCGGCGTAGGCACGACGTTCACCATCCTGCTTCCTCAGCGCGCGCCCGCCTCCCGGCGTCTGCCCGCGGCGGCCGCTCCGGCCGCACCACTGGCGCCAGCTGCAATTCCGAGCACCACGATATGACGCTCTCTGCCCGACATACCGGTCTCCTGCTCGTCGCGACTGCCGTCGTCGCCTCCTGCCGAGGAAGCGCGCCGATCGCCCCAGCTGTCTTGCCGCCGCCGACCCTGCCAACACCCAGCGTCTCGGCGCAATGGATGGCGACGCAGACCGCGGTGCTGGCGTACGTCAACGAGAACAAGGCCACACAAGCGGACTCATCGCTGACGCAGTTCTCACGGGAGAATCCGCGGACGCCCGAAGGCGACCGGGCCCGCTGGTGGCGGACGCTGATGCGCGTCGACCAGCGCGCGAACTCGGGCGACGCCACCGTCGCTCTGGCCCAGATCGACTCCCTTCTCGCCGACTCGGTGGCGATGGAAGTGCGGGCCGAAGCGACCTTCATGCGCCGCAACATCAACGCGATCGACTCGCTCCGCCGAGCCGAGGTGCGGCGACGGGTGCAGGCCACGCAGCTCGCCACCGATCGCCTCGATGAACTGAAGACTGCGCGGGATTCGATGGCCAAGCTGAACGCTGAAATCAATCGCCTCAAACGCCGGCTCAGCGCGAACTGACGACTTCGCCGGTCACCCGACGCGAAAGAGCTCCAG
Source organism: Gemmatimonadaceae bacterium (assembly GCA_031367535.1). Classification (GTDB taxonomy): domain Bacteria; phylum Gemmatimonadota; class Gemmatimonadetes; order Gemmatimonadales; family Gemmatimonadaceae; genus JACMLX01. The sequence goes on along the minus strand of JANLPZ010000142.1, from coordinate 13,043 downwards.
CGCGCGTCGGTACCGGCCGGTGAGCAATTCACGCAGGGCCTGATGCTCCGGCTTGCCCAGCGTTGGATCGGATTGCAGCACTTGCTCCGCCGCCGCACGCGCTACCGGAATCAGCGCTTCATCACGCAGCGGATCCGCAACGCGGAAACTCGGCAGCCCACTCTGCCGCTCGCCGAACAGGTCGCCCATGCCGCGCATGCGCATGTCCGCGCGCGCAATCTCGAATCCATCTTCCGTGCTCACGAACACATCGAGCCGCTCGGCGGATTCGGGACTGACATCGCCAAGCAGAATGCAATAGCTGTCGTCCGCACCACGACCGACGCGGCCTCGCAGCTGATGCAACTGTGACAATCCGAATCGCTCGGGATGTTCGATGAGCATTACCGACGCGTTCGGTACATCTATACCGACTTCGATCACTGTCGTCGCGACCAGGACGTCGATCTCACGCGCGAGAAATGCGCGCATGACCGCGTCCTTCTCGTCGCTCTTGAGACGCCCGTGCAGCAGGCCTAGCCGGCGTGACGCGAACACAGTCGCGGCCAGTTCCTCCGCCATCTGTGTCGCCGCGCGCAGATCGCTGCGCTCCGACTCCTCGATCACCGGATACACCACGTAGGCCTGTCGCCCGGCGTCGATCTGCGCGTTGACGAACGACATCACGCGATCACGCGCCGACTCGGGCCGCATCGTGGTCACGATCGGGATCCGACCCGGCGGTTTTTCATCGAGCACGCTTACGTCGAGGTCACCGTAGATCGTGAGCGCGAGCGAACGCGGGATCGGCGTTGCACTCATGAGCAGCACGTCCGGCGTCGCTCCCTTCGCCTGCAACGCCTTGCGCTGTTCGACGCCGAAGCGATGCTGCTCGTCCACAATCACGAGGCCCAGCTTGCCGAACGACGTGGCATCCTGCACCAGGGCGTGTGTGCCGACCACGAGCAGCGGCTCGTATGACGCGAGTCGCGTCGCAACGGTGCGCCGTTCGGCAGCGCCCATGCGACCTGTCAGCAGCGCCGGCGTGATGCCGAGCGGCGCGAGGAGCCGCGTGAACGTTCGTAGATGTTGCTCGGCGAGCAGTTCGGTCGGCGCCATCAACGCGGCCTGCCAGTCATTCTCGAGTGCGACCATCGCGGCGAACAGCGCGACGATCGTCTTGCCACTCCCGACGTCGCCTTGCAGCAAGCGATGCATACGCATCGGACTGGTCATGTCGGCGACGATCTCACGCAGCACGCGGACCTGCGCGCCCGTCAGTGTGAACGGCAGCTGCGACTTGAGGGCAGTGGTGAATTTCCGCCGATTCACAAACGTGATGCCGTCGCGCGCCGAGCGTTCGAGCTGATTCGCACGACGATGCAGCAGCTGCACGCAGAACAGCTCCTCGAACGCCAGGCGTGCGCGTCCGCGTTCAGCATCCTTCACGCTCGTGGGCCGATGCACCAGACGCAGCGCGTCCGGCAACGCCGGCACACCGGCGACCATCAGAATATTTGCCGGCAGTGGATCCGCGATCTGCGGCAGCAGTACGTCGAGCTGCGCGTCGACGAGTTGCCGCAGCAGCTTGGTGGGCAATCCATCGGTGGCGGGATACACCGCCAGCACGCGACCGCCTGCGGTGCCTGCGTCGTCCGCACCGAGATTCACGAACTCACGCGGAGCGAGCTGACGACCGTGAAAGATTCGCACCGGCCCGCTCAGCAGCAGCACATCGCCAACGTTGATCGTGCGATCGAGATGCGGCTGTCCTGGCCAGCCGACTTCGAGTAGACCGCTCGCATCCTGAATCACAGCCTGAAAAATCCGCAGGCCGCGTCGCGTCGGGATGATGCCCTTGGAAATCACGCGACCGAGCACGGTGACGTCCTGCCCTGGCTGCGCGCGCGCCACCGGCAACACGGTCGTTGCATCTTCGTAGCGTCGCGGCACATGCATCAGCAGATCGCCGGCGGTGGTGATCCCGAGCTTCGCCAGCAGCTCCGCGCGACGCGGTCCGACACCCTTCAGATACGTGACGGGCGTCAGCAGCGTGACCGGTGGCGCGACTCCACCACCGCGCCGATCACGCCGCGCCGACGCGTCACCTGTCATTGCTCGAACAGCGCCTCGGCAAATTCCGCGGCATCGAAGCGGTGGAGATCATCCGCGGCTTCTCCCGTACCGATGAACTTCACCGGGACATCGAGCGCCTCGTGAACGGCCACGACGACACCACCGCGCGCCGTGCCATCGAGCTTCGTCACCACGAGGCCTGTGACTGGCACCGCCGCTGCGAACGTGCGCGCCTGCTGCACCGCGTTCTGGCCGATGGTGCCGTCCAGCACCAGCAACGCTTCATGCGGCGCACCCGGCAGGCGCTTGGCGATCACGCGCACGACTTTCCGCAGTTCGTCCATGAGCGAATCACTGGTATGCAATCGGCCGGCGGTATCCACGATCACCACATCAACACCGCGCGTCACACCGGCGTCAATCGCATTGAATGCCACGGCGGCCGGATCCGAGCCAGCCGACGCGCTGACGAAATCGGCACCAGTGCGAGTCGCCCACACGCGCAACTGCTCGATGGCACCGGCGCGAAACGTGTCACCAGCGGCAACAAGGACGCGCTTGCCGTCTTTCTTCAATTGTGATGCGAGTTTGCCGATGAACGTGGTCTTGCCGGCGCCATTCACCCCCAGCACCAGAATCACCGTTGGCCCCGATTCCTGCAGATGCAGTGTCGGATCAGCGTTGCCCGTACGGAGCGCGGCCGCAATTTCCTCCTGCAGCGCCGTCGCGAACTCGTCCTCGGTGCGCACCTGACCGCGACGCGCCCGATCTTCAACGGCGGCAACAAGCTTCAGTGTCACCGCCGGACCGAAGTCCGATTCGAGCAGCACCTGTTCGAGTTGTTCGAGCGAACCCTGATCGACGCCACCACGAAGTGCGACGCGCCAGTTGGTAGTGACGACCGACTTGACCTTCTGCCAGAATGACTTCTTCGGGAGGTCGCCGTCGCGACGAAAGAGACGCGCCATGCGATGGATTGGAGAGGATACAACGAGGAGGAGGTCCGCCGTTCAGCGGAGCCCGGCACGTCGGCGAAGCAGCCATTCCGTCGCCAGCAGCAGGACGGTGGCAAGGTAGAGCCAGCTGATCGAGCGCGCACCACGCCGCATGGCAATCGCGGCGCCATTGAGCGCGCCGCTGCGAACCGACGGCACACGTGGCAACCACTCGCGCGACGCACTGACGGCGATCACGACCGGCACGCCGTCCACCGTGCCACGCCACACGCCGCCGCCAAGTGCAGGCATCGTGGCTTCGACGAGCGCGCCGAACACGAGCGAGTCACGTCGCACGGCTCGATCGCCATCGCGCGTCAGGAGAATGGTGGAACGTGGTTGCGCTCCACGTCGCCAGCGCACCGCGGCGCCAGCACGCACGACCTGGTTCGCAAGCACCGGCACCGCCGCGCGCCCACGCGCGCCGAGCAGCCAGTCCGTCGATGCGCCGACCAATGCCTGGAACGCCGCCTCGCTCACACCACCGCGGGCGCGCCAGCGACTGTAGCCTGCCGCCGTAATGACGACACGACGCACATCGCCATCGATTGCCGATACGACCGACAGTGCACCGCTTGCGGACGCGCCCGGCGCTGCGTTCAACGCTGCGACACCACCACGCGCCGGCGACGTTGCCATCAGCGGCGGCAGCGACTCGACCACGATCCCGGACAACGCCGCCTGCAATGGCGACGCCGGCGCCGCACGCACCATCAGCTCCGGCGCGTCGCCGTCGGGTGGTGAGAGCAGCAGCAGGGCGCGCGTACCAAGTGCCGCGGGTGAGCCCATTACGGTCGTGTCGCCGTGCAGCACCGCCAGCGTCGCTCCGCGCACAGCTGCCCGCACCACCGATTCTTCGACCGGCGCGAAGGTGTTGTCGCGTACCCACCGGCCCGCAGCGATGCGGAAATACGCGTCTGTCGGCAACGCAACATTGGCACGCAGCGCCGTCGCAACGTCGCGCACGTCCGCGTCCGGCGCGGTCGATACGATCACCACGCGTTGACGCGCGCCACGACGGAACGTCGCCGCCAGCGTATCGTTGCGCGGCTGCATGTCGCCGGCGACGAGCGCGGCGCGCAACACCGCGATGGAATCGCCTGGGGGAATGACGATACGGCTCTCGACCACGGCCTCGCCTCCCGCGACCAATGCCGGCACCGGCGCTTCAGCGAGCGCCGCTGCGTCGAGCGACCAACGTACTGCCGTTGCCGTCGCCGTCGCGGCATCAGCAACGATCCGCGCCTGCACCGTGATGGTATCGCCGACCCGACCTTCACCTGGCACGCTGATGTCCGCGATCGCACGATCGGCCGCCAGTCGCAGCGGCAACACGACAACGCGTGACCCGGCGACGGCCTGCTGCAACGCATCGGGATCGTCGAGACCGCCGTCCGTGATGACCACGACACGCTGGCCCGTCGTCGCCGCGCGCTGAATGACCGGCGCGACCAGTGACGCCAGATCGTTTGGCTGGGATGGGATTGTGCCACGTCGAACCGAATCACCGAAGACGATGACCTGGCCGGAGCCGCTGGCTGACGACGCCGAGTCGCGCGCCATGCGCCAGGTCGCAGAGTCGGCGCCACGCGTCCAGCTCGACGAGACATCAAGGGCGACCAGCGGTGCCGGCGCACGCGCCTCACCAACCGGCAGATCGAGCAGCAGTGCCAGCACGGTCGCGACCGCGAGCAGACGAAGCAGCATCAGGAGCGGCCGGATCCTCGAGATGCCTCCCGAGGGATACGCGATCCACGCCACGACCAACCCTGTACCGAGCGCGAGCCCCCAGCCGATCACAGGACTCACTTCGGCGTTCCCGCGCTCGTCGGTGCTGGCGTGACCTGCACTGCGCGTGCAGGTACCGGCGCGTCTGCCGCACGCGGCGCAATCGCGGCCGTCGCGCGTGCGATGCCGAGTCGCGTGGCGATGGCGTCGCGCGCCGCCGCAAACTCACCAAGCGCCGGGCCGTTCAACGGTATGCCGCTCGCTTCGCGCAAGGTTCGTGTTGGTTCCTTGGACACACCGTTCACCAGGGTCTCGAAGTGCAAATGAGGGCCCGTGGATAATCCGGTAGACCCGACGAAGCCAATGACCTGCCCGAGCACAACAACTCTTCCTTCGGACAGCGAGGGTGCAAACGCGCGCAGGTGACCGTACCGCGTCACCATGCCGTCGCGATGACGAATCTCGACGAGATTTCCGAAACCACCGGAGTAGCCCGCGCGAATCACCGCCCCGTCGCCAACGGATCGCACCGGCGTCCCGAGCGGCGCCGAGAAGTCGATGCCGGCGTGCCGTCGCAGAATGCCGAGCAGCGGATGAAACCGAAGGCCGAACGCGCTCGACATCCGACGATACTCGACCGGTGCCGCGAGAAACGACGTCCGCATCGGGCGACCATCCACATCGTAATACTCCGAGGTGCCCCTCGGGGTTGTGAATCGAATGGCGTGCATCCAGCTGCCGTCGTGAAAAATTGCGCCCGCGAGCAACGGTCCGATCTCCTCCGCGCCGAAGGCGGTTCGCTTCCGCTCGACGACCGTCACGATCGAGTCGCCGCGACTGAGATCCCGGCTGACATCGAGCTTGTATTCGAAGGCTTCCGCCAGTTCGTACGCAGCCTCGAGTCGTCCGCGCACGCTCAGGAATCCGCGGCCGGCGTTGCGCAGCGATTCAACGAGCGACCCGGCGACAGCAGCCCGCACGGCGACGGTGTCGATGCGCCAGACTTCGCGCCGTTCGGTCGCCACCCACGAGGAGTCGCTGATGCGCAGGACACGGATGCTGCGATCGTCGGCGACCTGGAATTCGACTTCGCGGAACGGCGCTGGTGCACTGTCGGCAAAGAGGGAAATCGGCACGTCGCGTTTCGACGTCGTGCGGGTCTCCGACGCGATGAGCACCGCGCGTGCGACTTCACGCGTCAGGCCGGCGCGCATCAGCGCGACGATGGCGTCTTCACCTTTGTGGATCGTATCTCGGCGCGCGACCGGCAAGGCGATGGCGGCGTCCGCCGAATCGCGTGGCAGCGGCGGCATACGCTGGGGGAGCTGCCAGATCGCGAGAGCGGCTCCGCCGAGGCCGGTCAACAAAACCACAGCGCGCGCTCGACGCCGAGCCTGGCGTTCGAGCGCGCGCTGCCGTCGCGTCCGGTAACCTTCTTCCACGCGCGGTGCGTCGGGCATCCAAGGATGATCGCCCGATGCGCCTCAGTACTCAATCCATCTGGCGCCGCATGAAGGTCGGAATTTCGAGGTCGTCCTGGCTGATGGGGCGCATCGGGCGGGCGGCGCCAGTAGTCGAGCGCGGGCCAGACGGGTTCTGAGGCACCGGGGCAGTCTGACCTGACGGTCCCGGCCCCTGCCCTGGCCGCACGATGCTGCTGGGCTTCGGCACGATCAGCTGGTTCGGCATGGCACGCGGCTGGCCGGCCGACGCCACGATACCGGGGCGGAACTCCGGGGTGGCGTGTCCGAGGGCCCGGTCGAAGCCGGTGGCGATCAGCGTGACGCGGATTTCGCCTTCCATGGCCGGATTGCTCGAGTCACCGCCAAAAATAATTTCTGCGTCATCACCGACCGACTCCTGGACGAGTTCGGCAATCTGCTGCACTTCGCCGAGCTGGAGGTCCGGGCCGCCGACGATGTTGATGAGCACCGACTGGGCGCCAGAGATCGACACGCTGTCGAGCAACGGGCTGGCGATGGCCTGCTGCGCCGCTTCCATGGCGCGGTTCTCACCGCGACCGACGCCGGAGCCCATGAGAGCCGAGCCGCCGTTCTGCATCACGGTGCGGACGTCGGCGAAGTCGACGTTGATGGTGCTCGACGTGTTGATGATGCCAGAAATGCCCGAGGTCGCCTGGAGCAACACTTCGTCGGCTTTCTTGAGCGCATCCTGAAACGGCATGCCTCGCCCGACCACGGCAAGGAGACGTTCGTTCGGTACGACGATCATCGTATCGACGTGCTTGCGGAGCTCGCTGATTCCGAGTTCGGCTTGACGCATGCGTTTGCGCCCTTCGAAGAGGAAGGGCTTGGTGACGATGCCGACGGTGAGTGCGCCGGCTTCGCGTGCGAGCTCAGCGATGACCGGTGCGGCGCCAGTTCCGGTGCCACCTCCCATGCCGCAGGTCACGAAGACGAGATCGGCACCGGCGACGATCCGGCTCACCTCTTCCCGATTCTCTTCGATCGACTGGCGGCCGACGTCAGGTCGGGCGCCGGCACCCAATCCATTCGTCAGCTTGCGCCCGATTTGGATCTTGATGTTGGCGCGCGAATTATGGAGCGCCTGCGCGTCAGTGTTGACGGAGATGAACTCCACACCGCTGAGGTGCTCTTCGATCATGCGGTTGACCGCGTTGCCACCACCACCGCCAACGCCGATCACCTTGATGACGGCATTGGACGAATTGCGTTCTTCGAATTCGACGATCATGGCGGACATGAGGCGCTGCGCTCCGCGGAAGGACTGAAGGGAGACCGGGCGGCCGGCTGGCGAACAAAGAGAAAAATACGCTGGCCCGGAGACACGATCCCCCGCGACGGCGCGGACAGGCTGAGAGTATAGCAAACAGCTCATCGCAACGCTATGTCCTGCGCGTGACACGTCAAGAGGTGTGATGCATCGCGATTGCACTCAGCATGCGCCTCATCGTGCCTGACGCAACATCCGCACGCCACGACACTTAGCGCGCGATGCCTCGTGTAGCTCCACATCTCTGACGCCGTCATGCGCCTGGCGCTCTCACACGAGGCCATCGACAGCCCTTTGCCTCGAATCACTGGAGCCAATTCCCGCTGTTGCTGCGACACACGAACCGGGGATGTCCAGGATTTGTCGCTTGTCTGGACTCGCGTGTCAGAATTCTCAAGCTGTATATGGAATCCCGAGAAACGACAAAACGGGCGCGACCCTGAAAGGATCGCGCCCGTTTTGAACCAAACGTGGTGCTAGAAGAAGTCCTGAAACCACTCCTTCAGCTTGCCGACGATCTGATTGACGCTGGCCGGCGTCGCGGATGAATTGCGCTTCCCCGCCACCACCGGTTGGAGCATCGCAGCGATCGCGACCTTGCCCGCGCCGAACTGCGCGAGGCCGACGGCACAGGTGAATCGTGGTGCGCTGACCGCCTCGACCAGGCCATCGATGTTGGTCGGACTGCCGATACGGACGGTCTGTCCGAACAGATCGGAGGCGAGTTCGGCGATGCCCGCAGTCACCGACGCGCCGCCGGTCACCACCACCCCCGCATTCAGCTGCTTCGCGAAGCCGGCACGTTCGAGGTCGCGCTGCACATGATCGAAGATCTCGTCGGTGCGCTGTTGGATGATGTGCGCGAGCAGTTCGTACGGAATCTGGCGGTCACCCTGGGTGACGGTGCTGGGTAGGGTGATGAACTGGCCCGGCTGGATCATCGGCTCATACGCGCAGCCGTACTCCTCCTTCAGGCGATCGGCGTCCGCCGGCGACACGCCGAGTCCGTGAATGATGTCGGCGGTGACATTATGGCCGCCCAGATTGATCGTCGCGACGTGGCGAATCTTGCCTTCGAGAAAGACCGCGACGTCGGTAGTCCCCGACCCCATCTCGACCAGCACGACGCCGAGTTCCTTCTCGTCTTCGGAAAGCGTCGCGAGTGCGCTGGCGAGCGGAGAGAGCACGAGATCTTTCGTCTTGTAACCGGCCTTTTCGACGGCCTTCCGGATATTGTTTGCCGGTGACGAACCGACTGTGACCAGATACATCTCGGTTTCCAGTCGAGTCCCGACCATCCCGACCGGGTCGCGGACACCGAGATTCTTGTCGACGGTGTACTCCTGTGGGATCGAGTGGAGCAGCTCCCGGTCGCGCGGGATGGATTGGGCCCGTGCCACTTCGTTCGCCCGATCGACATCGGCGCGTGTGATTTCATCGCCGCTCACGGCGACGATGCCTTGGCTCGTCATCGTCTGGACGTGCTCGCCGGCGATGCCCACATAGAGCGACTCCACCTTCTGCCCGGCCATGCGCTCTGCCTCACCGAGCGCCTGCGCGATCGAGCGTGTGGTCTCCTCGATGTCGGAGATGATGCCACGACGGAAGCCCGCGGTTTTCGCAGTGCCCACACCAAGCACTCTGAGCGTCGGCCGTCGCGGCAACTCGCCCGTCACCTCCGCGATGACGGCGGTGGTGTTCGCGGAGCCGATGTCGAGCGCGGCGACAAGACGAACTGAACTCATGGCAGTCGGGCGATGACGAGGTTTCGGAAGCGCAGGTCGAGTTCGGCCGCGCGAATGTGCCGACGAGCGAGATCCTGCTCGATCGGAAAGATGTCTGCCAGCCGAGCCAGCGTCACCTGTGGCGTGACGCGCACAATCTGGCGCGCTGTGCGAAGCTGCCATTCATCGGGCGACACCCGACGCGCCTCCTCGATGGCGTCGAACAACGCCGGATCTTTCGCGCGCAGGGTGCCGAGCAAGTTGTAGAGTCGGCGATCGGCGACGGAGTCACGCGCGCCGGCGGGCGGAAGGACGACGGGTGCATCGAACGCGGACACCGCGGGATCGATGGGCAATCTCGTTCCAGCCGAATCCACGCCCCGGAATCCATTGGGCGTCGCAATCAGCGCCACTGGCGTCCGTTCAACGATCGTCACGATCAGCGTGCCGGGCAGTCGGCGGCGCACCATCGCTCTGGCGACGAGCGGGATGCTTTCAACCTTCGCCACAAAACGATCGCCGTCGTCGAAGACACTGGCGGCGGTATCTGCGCCGAGGGCCGCGATGATCGAGGTCGGCGTAAGAAACCGGGCCCCTTCAAGCTGCACCGTCTGCACGTGGAAATAGTCGAGTCCACGCAGCGCCTTGGGCAGCACCCAGAGGAGCATTGCCGCAACGACGAGCGCGGCACCGCCGCGACCCGCAAATTTCTTCCATGTTGTGCTGCTGTCTGCGACCCCTTCGGTGGGAACGCGCGCCGCCGTTGTCATCGCGGCACACCGCGGAGCGCGGAGAGCAGCTCGGGTCCGACCAGCGTGACATCACCAGCGCCCATGGTGATCACCACGTCGCCAGGCAGAATGACACCGAGCACCGCGTCGGTCGCGTCGGCGCGCGCCCCGAACCATTCCGGTGCGCGGCCGGCGCGAGCGGCAGCGTCGGCGATGAGCTGCGCTGTCACTCCGGCCATGGGCTGCTCGCGTGCCTTGTAGATCTCCGTCAGCGCTACCACGTCCGCCCCTTCCGCGAGCGCCGCGCCGAACTCTTCGGCGAAGTCGCGTGTGCGTGTGAAGAGGTGTGGCTGAAAGAGCGCGACGATACGACGATTCGGGTACGCGGCGCGGGCGGCTTCGAGCGTGGCGCGCACTTCGGTCGGATGATGCGCGTAATCATCGATGACGAGCACCTGGCACTCTTCGCCTTTGCGCTCGAACCGTCGCTCGACACCGCTGAACGCTTCGAGCCCGGTGCGCAGCTCCTCGAAGGCGTACCCGAGAAGCAGGCCGGCACCGAGCGCTGCGAGCGCATTTCGACGGTTGTGCTCGCCCGGCACCAGCAGATGCAGACTTCCCAGCGGCGCACCGTCGAAGATGATGCGCATCGAATCGCCGTGCGTGATACCGACCAGACGGGCGTCCGGATGGTCGAGGCCGTACCGGATCACGTTGGCGGAGTCCGGCACCGTGAGCGAATCAGCACCCGCGTCATCGGCGCAGATCACGATCCCGGTCGCACCGGAGAGGTACTGCTCGAACGCGCCGACGATGTCCGCGAGGTCGGTGTAGATGTCGAGGTGATCGGCTTCGACGTTCGTGACGACGGCGATGGTCGGATGCAGCGCGAGAAAGGAGCGATCGTATTCATCGGCTTCGACGACGACGGTGTTGCCACCGCCCCACCGCAGATTGCCGCCCCACCGTTGCACGCGACCACCGACAATGCCGGTTGGCGACGCGCTGGTACCCGCGAGTGCTTCGGTGGTCATGACCGTCGTGGTCGTCTTGCCATGCGTGCCAGCGATCCCAACGATCTGCATGCCATCGACCGCCGCGCCAAGCGCTTCCGCGCGTCGGATGACCGGCAACCCGAGCGCCGTCGCGGCGGCGATCTCGACGTGGTCTGCGGGAATCGCCGACGATGCCACGACGGCGCGAGCGCCGGTCACAAACGCCGCGTCATGTCCGCGATCCACGGTGACACCGAGCGCTTCGAGATCGGCGTTCCCGCTGGCGCTCATGTCGCTGCCGGTCACGGTCACGCCGCGGCGCACGAACAGTTCCGCGAGCGCACTCATTCCCGCTCCCGCGATTCCGACGAAGTGCACTGGCCTCGGGTCCGGTTCGCGGAAGAGGCGCAGCGCGGCGTCGCGCATACGGGCACTGGTTGCAGAATCAACGGCCATGGCAGATTGGTCGAAACTACTGGAGGTTCAGTGAGACAAGAATATGTCGTGCAATTACTTGAGCAGCGTCAACTCGCGCTCTGACTCGCGCCGCTCGACCCATCTCCACGAGAGTCGTCGGATCAGCACAGATGGCATTCAGTGTACGCGACAATCCACCATTCGACAGTGTGCTCTGCAGAATCATTCGCGCGGCGTTTGCGCTTGCGAGCGCTTCGGCATTCCGCGTCTGATGATCAGCCGCTGCCGTCGGCAGCGGAATCAAAACCATCGGAATGCCCCACGCACAGAGCTCGGCGGTCGACATCGCACCGGCCCGGGCGACGGCAAGATCCGCCACCGCGTACGCATCGGACATGGGCTGCTGATACGCAATCACTTTCACCCTGTCGGATGCGTGATGCGCGAGACGTTCGAACTCCGCTCTACCGGTGACCCAGACGATGCCCCAGGCCGGCGGAAGGTGCTCGGGAAGCCAGCTGGCGAACGCATCGTTCACGGCACGCGAACCCTGACTCCCGCCGAACACCAGCAGCACACGCTCGATCGCTTGCGGAAAGCCCCACTGCGTGCGCGCCGTCGCGCGCTCGGGGAGTGGGCTGGGCGGCGGCGCGATGGGGTTGCCCGTCACGAGTGCCCGATCTCTGGCCGATGCTGGCAGCGTCTGCGCGGCCTCCGGAAATCCGAGATAGGTCGCGCGTGCACTCGAGCTGAACATTCGGACCGTCAGACCGGCGGCCGCGTTCTGTTCCTGCAGGAAATACGGTACGCCGTTCATCCGGGCGTAGCCGAGCAGTGCACCGGCGGCGTATCCACCGGTGCCGAGCGCGCCGATCGGCCGACTCTGTTTCGCGAGCTCACCAATTTGACTGAAGGCTGAAGCCAGGCCGCGCACCGTCTTCCAGTTCTGCCACGGCGCACTGCGATAGAGCGGGTGCAGATCGAGCAGCGTATGGCGCCAGCGTGTCGTGGGCAGCACAATCCGCTCGATGCCGCGGTGCGCGCCAATGAACATCATGTCCAGCTCAGGCCGAGCGGCGACCAGCGCATCGGCGATGGCGAGGCCCGGATACAAGTGGCCGCCGGTGCCACCGCCCGCGATATAGAAAGTGCCGGCGCCAGCCATCAGCGGACGCCGAGCCCCAGAATCGGGTCGGGCACCGCATCGCTGTACACGCGCTCTCGCGTGCTGCCGATGTTGACGAGAATTCCGGTCATCGCGAGCGAGATGAGCAGATTGCTGCGCCCATATGACATGAATGGCAGCGTCAGACCGGTGTTCGGAAAGAGGCCTGTGATCACGGCCAGATGCACGAACGCGGTCGTGACCGTGGTCAGCGTCAGACCAACGGCGACGAGTTGCAGGAATTGTGTTCGCGCATCCCGGGCGATCCGGAAGCCAAGCCAGGCATAGCCGCCGAACAGGGCAACGACAGTGAAAATCCCGACGAAGCCCCACTCCTCGCCGATATTACTGCCGATGAAGTCGGTGTACTGAAACGGCAGAAATCCGCTCTGTTGCCTGCCCTCGCCAAAGCCGACGCCGAACATCTTGCCGGCGCCGATGGCGATCATCGACTGACGCGTCTGGAGATTGATATCCTG
>JANLPZ010000130.1:0-34399 GCA_031367535.1 Gemmatimonadaceae bacterium | reverse complement strand
GGCCTGGTGGCCGCCGCGGTCGAAAGGCCGAGTGTGGCGTTGGACGACAACGTGCGCGTGACCGTGTCGGTGGCGGTCGTGGCGGCGGTGTTTCTCTGGATCTAATGGCCGGAATCACTGCTCCGCCATTGCTAGATTCGGCGGATGACCGCGCCTACCGAACCCACCTCGCCCCGCCTCTTTCTGGTGGACGGCTACGCGCTGATCTATCGCGCGTTCTTCGCCCTGATCAACCGTCCGCTGAAAACGAGCCATGGGCAGAACACGTCCATCGCGTGGGGCATCGCGAACTTCCTGAATCGGCTCGTGAAGACACACCGGCCGGAATACCTGTGCTGGATTCATGACTCCGGTGCCACGTTTCGCGACGAGATGTATGCCGACTACAAGGCGACGCGCGAGAAACTGACGGATGATCTGCAGGCCGATTTCGATCTGGGCCTCGAACATGTTCGCGCACTGCTCGATGCCTATGACACGCCGATCATCAAGCAGGATGGCTTCGAAGCCGATGACGTGATCGGCACCCTGGCGCGGCTCGGTGTCGACGCCGGCTTGAACGTGGTGGTGGTGTCGGGCGACAAGGATTTTCACCAGCTGGTGCGGCCCGGTGTCTGGTTGCTGAACCCAGGTCGTGGTGGACCGGCGAGTGTGGATGAACACTGGGTTGGTGTGGAAAACGGCAGCGAACGACTCGGCGTGGCACCCGATCGGACCATCGACTTTCTCGCGCTGGTGGGCGACGCGTCCGACAACGTGCCCGGTGTGAAAGGCATCGGCGAAAAGGGCGCGCAGGAACTGATCAGCGAGTTCGGCGACCTCGAATCGATTCTCGCGAACGTGGCGAAAATCAGCAAGAAGCGGCCGCGCGAAGCGCTCGAGCAGTACGAGGCCGAGGCGCGACTGTCGAAGGCGCTGGTGACGATCCGCACCGACTGTCCGGTGAGCCTCGATCTCGATCGCCTCCGTTTTCACGAGCCGCACAAGTCGGTCCTGCGTCAGGTGTATGTGGATCTCGAGTTCACGTCACTCGCGCGCCAGCTGAGTGATGAGGCGCCGGCGCCGAAAGCTGCGCCGGTCGCGAGTGACGCGGCGCCGCTCGATGTCGTGGCGCAGGAAGACGCGCCGCCGGCGATGCCCGTGGCATACAACACCGTCAGTACAATCGATCAGCTGACCGCGCTCATCGCGCGCTGTCGTGAGGTGAAGGCGATTGCGTTCGACACCGAAACGGTGATCGATGCGGATTGTCCGATCGCCATCAACGCCATGCGATCGAGTGTGGTGGGTTTTGCAATTGCGACGGCACCGGGTGAAGCGTTCTACCTGCCGTTTGCCCACGTGCGCGCCGGCGCGGCGCAGGGTGATCTGCTCGATCCCGAGGCGCATGTGATCTCGCCGGTGACGGAAAATCTGCCACCGCTCGACAGCGAGGAGTGCAAACCTCTTGTCGCGTTGCTTGAAGATGCGTCGGTGAAGAAGATCGCGCAGAATGTGAAGTACGACATGCTCGTGCTGCGGCGCGCCGGCATCACGCTGCGCGGCCTGATCTTCGATCCAATGCTCGCCAGCTATGTGCTCGATCCCGGGCGCCGGTCACACGGTCTCGATGCACTGGCACTCGAGATATTCCAGCACCGGATGATTCCGTACGACGAAGTGACTGGAAAGGGCCGCAACCAGATCGGGTTCGATCGTGTGCCGGTGGACGTCGCGACCACCTACTCCGCCGAAGACGCGGACTTCACGCTGCGCCTCTATGAACACTTCGATCCACTGATCGAGCAGGCCGGCGCTCGGCCGCTGCTCGAAGGCATCGAGTTGCCGCTGGTGAGTGTGCTGGCGGACATGGAATGGGCCGGTATGTCGATCGATCTCGCCTGGTTCGCTTCGCTCAAGGAACGCTTCACGGCCGAACGACAGCGCGTGGAGCAGCAGATTTATGCTTCGGCCGGCGAGACCTTCAACATCAATTCGAATCAGCAGCTGCGCGTGATCCTGTTCGAGAAGCTCGGACTGCCGGTGAAGAAGAAGACGGCGACAGGTCCGTCCACCGATGCCAGCGTGCTGCAGGAGTTCGCTGATGAAGGGCACGAGTTGCCGGCGCTGCTGATGGAATACCGCGAGATCTTCAAGCTCGAGGGCACCTACATCGACTCGTTGCCGACGCTGGTCGATCCGCGCGATGGGCGTGTGCACACGACATTCAACCAGACGGTCGCGGGTACGGGACGCCTGTCGTCGACCGATCCGAACCTGCAGAACATTCCGATCCGTCGTGAACTCGGCCGATTGATCCGGCGCGGGTTCGTCGCGGCGCCAGGTACGAAGCTGCTCGCCGCGGACTATTCGCAGATCGAGCTGCGCCTGCTCGCACACCTGTCGCAGGATCCGGCCTTCGTGTCGGCGTTCCGCGCTGGCGGCGACATTCACAAGCAGACCGCCAGCATCATCTTCGGCGTGCCGGTGGACGCGGTCACGAGCGAGATGCGCGCACGCGCCAAGACGATCAACTTCGCGACGATCTACGGTCAGGGTGCACGCGCTCTGAGCCTGCAGCTCAAGATCAGTTTTGCGGAAGCGAAGGAATTCATCACGACGTACTTCGAGCGCTTCGCCGGCATCCGCGCGTTCCTCGATTCGCAGGTGGCACTGGCGCGCGAGCAGGGCTACGTGCAGACCATCTTCGGCCGGAAGCGATTCATTCCGGAAGTGCAGGATCGCAACTTCAACATCCGCGCCTTCGGCGAACGGATGGCGCAGAATTCGCCGCTGCAGGGCTCAGCGGCGGACCTGATCAAGATTGCGATGCTGAAGATTGCCGACCGACTGCCCGCGGACGGTCATGGCGCGCGCATGCTGCTGCAGGTGCACGACGAACTGGTGTTCGAAGTGCCGGAGGCGGAGTTCGACGCGGTACGCGAACTGGTGGTGTACGAGATGGAGCACGCGGCCGAATTGAGCGTGCCGCTGGTGGTGGCCACCGGGTTCGGCGACAACTGGCTCGATGCGAAATGACCGCGGACGACGTCGAGGCTGACGCAGCGCTCGACCGGCTGCGCTGGCGGGAGTTTGTACTGCGTCGTGACGGGATGATTCATGCGATGGACGGCGGGCTCTGGCTCCATCGCCACGTCTGGTTCGGCACGCCGATGGCGCACCTGGTGAGCACCGATCGTGCCCTGCTGCTGGCCTACGGTGCGTCGGTCGGACTGCCCGTCCACCGGTTGCAGGTCAAGCCGCTCAAGGATCCGCGCACGGGCGAACGGCGCGAGGCGTGGCACTGGGATCTCGTCGGCCGGTACCTGCCGCCGCTGCCGTAGCGCAGCGGCGTTGTGAAGCACGCGTCAGGCTTTTTCGGCCGCGGTTTTCATCGCCGCGAGACCTTTCTCGAAATCGCCGCCGATCATTTTGTCCATCGTGACGAAGACCTGCATGATCTTCGAGATGAACGGTGACGGGCCGTACATTGCCCATGTCACCTTCGTCGAATCGCCCTGCGGTACCAGCGTGTATTCGGCCTGACTGCTGCTCTTGATCGGCTTCAGGAAATCAAGGCTCATCAGCACGCGCGTCGATGGCGTGGATTCGAGAATCGCCATGCGCCCCGCACCGGCCTTGGAGTTGCCGCTCCATTCGTACACCGCACCCTTGCCGGTGGCGGGGCCAGTGATCGAGCGCTCCATGTTCGGATCGAGATGCTCCCACGGCGACCAGGTGCCGAAGTTGTGGAAGTCGTTGATCAAGCCGAAGATCTTTTCCGGCGGCGCTTTGATCGTGATGCTGCGCTCGACGCGAAAGCTGTCGGGCCGAGTGGCGGCGCGAATGCAGACGATCGCAATGATGATGACGAGGACGATCAGCAGCTGCTTGATCATGCGGAACTCCAACGAAGGAAGAATAACGACTCAGCGACCTGCTTCAGACGCCGTCATCCGGCACAACTCATCGGTGCCGCACGCCGCGAATTCGCCACCACGCTACAACGTGGACAGCGCGGACGCGATACTCGCCGCTTCGTCGCGCAGACTGAACAGCTCACTACGCAACTTCGCCTGCAGTCCCGGATCCTCCCGGAAATGCCGCCAGGCCATTGCCCGCTGTCGCATCTGTCGGAGGCGCTCGGTGTAACGCAGGTCCCACGAGGCGCTCGGCACCAGCGACGCGGCGTACAGTGCGGCCCACCATGGACCCATCAGGCGCCAGACAATCGCCGTTTGCACGACATAAAACAACGGAATCAGCACCACACCGAGCACGATGGTGTGCATCGCCAGTTGCGAGCGCGCCGTGGAGGTCTTCACACCGAGCCATGTCGCGAGCGTGAAAGGCAGCAAGTGGTTGAGTCGTCCCCACACTGCGAATGGCACACCGACGGCGGCAAGCAGGAGCTCTCGGACCACGAATCGTCCTGCCGCCGGCAATCGCGTGTCGAGTGCGACGTCGTCCAGCCGGATGCCAAGCTTCGTCGCGGTCCGGCGCAAAGCGAAGAGGCGGCGCTGGAGATGTCGCACCCGGTCGTCCGCCTCGGGTGGCAGCTCGCCCCGATCGAGGCGCTGACGGATCTCGTCGGCGCGACGCGCAACGCCGACCTTCGCTGCCAGTGGTGCGTCTGGATCACCGAGCGGGCGAATGTCTTCGGTGGTTGCGGCGAGCACCGTCGCGAGGTCGAGCACTTCATCGGCGTCGGTGTCGTCGTCGAAATTGAGCGTGACGGCGTGCAGTCGCTTCGCGATGTCATGAGTCAGCGCATCGACCTGCGACTGTTCGGCCGACAGGCCATCGAGTGCGATCGCCTGCCCGACTTCCACCAGCACGCGTGAGCGGAGTCCGTCCTTGCGTTCGTAGTTGATACCGATCGGCACGACGGTCACGTCGCGGATACCGGCGTCGCGCGCCGAGAGTGCAATGCGTGCCGCGCCGGTCTTGATCGGCGCGAGCCGCGGTTCGTCCCAACTCCGGCCTTCCGGAAAAATCAGGACCATCTGGCCGCCGGCGAGCGCGGCGTGGATGGCGGCGAAGGCGTCGGCGTTGCGTGCGGCACTGACCGGTGCCGTGTCGGCCACCGCGCGCTCATCCTGCGTGCGACGCAGCGGGACGACGCGCATGTGCCTGAGAAACGCGTTGGCGATCGGACTTTCGAACAGCGTCGCCTTGCCGGTGAACGTCAGCTGTCGTGGCGCCACCAGGCCGGCGAAGATCGCGTCCATCAATTCATTCGGATGATTCACCACCAGCAGCACCGGGCCGACGCGCGGAATGCGATCAGCACCATCGAATTCCGCATCGCGATAGTACCACCGCACCGCCAGCCGAGCGATGCCGGTCAGCAGCTTGTACGAAAGCGTCTCACGGTCAGGCTGCACTGCTGCCCGGCTGAATCGTGGCGTCGTCGGCTGCGCGCGCTGCGGCCGCACCGGCCTTCTCGTCCACCATCGTCAGCAGCCACGCTCCGACGACGAAGAAGACGATCACCGACAGGATCGCCACGCGACTGCTGCCAGCCAGTTGCGCGGCCACCGCAAACGCGAGTGGTCCAAGAATGCCGCCGAATTTTTCGAACACGCTGAAAAAGCCGAAGAACTCGCCGCTCTTGTGCTTCGGTACGAGCGTCGCGAACAAGGATCGGCTGAGCGCCTGCGTGCCACCCTGCACTAGGCCGACCACGACGGCGAGAATCCAGAAATCGCGTGCCGTGCGCAGGAAGTACCCGAAGATGCAGATCCCCGTGTAGACCAGCAGGCCGAAAAAGATCGAGCGCTTGGCGCCGATCTTTCCGGCAATCGACCCGAAAGCAAATGCTGCGGGGATACCGATGAACTGCACGAGCAGAATTGCGGCGATCAACTGACCCTGGTCGATCTTCAGCTCCGTCCCGTACACGCTGGCCATCTTGATGATGGTCTGAATACCGTCGTTGTAGATGGTGAACGCCAACATCATCAGGAACGCCTGCTTGTAGTCGCGCAGTTCGCGCAGGGTGGTGCCCAGCCGGTGAATGGATGCACGGATCGGCGCGGCCTTGGTTGCTTCATCCGGCTCGAGTGCGCGCGGTGGTTCTGCCACGGCACGCAACACCGGAATGGCAAATGCGACCCACCATACCGCGACGGCGATGAAGCTCAGTCGTACCGGCAATGTCGATTCGGCGGACGTCAGACCCGGGCCGTGCGGCAGGCCGATGAGTTCCGGCTTCTGAATGACCAGCAGCGAGAGCGCCAGCAGGACACCGCCGCCGATGTAGCCAAGCGCGTACCCCGCCGTCGAGACACGATCGATTTCTGATTCGTCAGCGATGTGCGGCAACAGCGATTCATAAAATGTCATGCTGCCGGTGGCGCCGGCCAATGACAGGATGAACGTCACCGACGCGAACACCATGTCGCCGCGCTGAATGAAGAACATCGCCGCCGTTGCTCCGGCGCCGATCAGCATGAACGCGACCAGGAATTTCTTTTTCGCCGCCTTGAAGTCGGCCAGTGCGCCAAGAATCGGTGCAAGGACTGCGATCAACACGGCGCCGATGGTATTCACGTAGCCCCACCAGGCTGACGCATGCTCTGCGTCCATCCTGGTGGCCGCCACTTTCACGAAGAAGATAGGAAACACCGCCGTCATGATGATGGTCTGCATGCCGGAGATGCCCCAGTCATACATCGCCCACGCGCGCAGTTCCGTGCGGTGCAGGCCAAGTGCGCGCAGCCACTTCGGCCCGGTGCTGTCAGCGGTCCTGCGTCCGGCTGGTGAATCGGTCGGCACGAATCCTCGGCGGTGACATGAACGATGGTCGCGTCGGGTACGGTAATCGCCCGCGTCGGGTTCGGCATCGCGTTGCCGCAGGTGATGCTCACCGTATCTTTGGAGTCATGTTGCCGAATTCTCCGGGTCTGCACGCTGCGATGATCACGCGCGGCCTCCGTGCGCTGCTGCTCGTCACCGCGACGGCTGCGGTTCTCGGTGCCTGCACGAAGGATCAGCCTGAGCCGCGCGTCGTGTCCGGCGAACACCCGGTTGCGCCGATGACGAAGCCCGCCGATTCCACCTCGACGGTCGTCGCGGCGCGGTGGAATCCGGCCGATGGCACGGCGATCTACATCCCCAGCGAGGGCGGCGCCGCACAAGTGATCCTGCCACCGGTGATGGATGACAGTGTCCCGAAACCGGCCAGTGCCACCATGCCGGTCGGCGCGGCCCCCGCGTCGGTGGATCTGTTCGCGCCGTTCGGAAAGATCGGGACAGTATCAGTCGGCGAGTTCGCCCCCTCCACGCAACCCGAGGTCGGCGAAGGATGCGACGCGTGGCCTGTTGTACCGCTGCGTGAGACGACAGGCATCCCCACGCAGGGTTGGCGGATTGCGCTCCAGGCTGGCATTGCTGAGGCGGTGCATGCGGACTCCATCGGCGCGATGTCGCGCAGCGACTCGGCAAAGCTCGTGGTGGAGATCAACCGGGCCGCCGCGTTGCTACCGCTCGACAGTGCCGGCGTGCTTCGGCGCGTGCCGTTCGGCGTCACACGGGCGTACCGGCTTCGGCTCGCTGGTGACGTGGAGACCGTCATCGCTGTCGTCGAGCGACGCCTGAACATGGAGGCGTCGCCGCGCGTCGAACGCACCGTCCTGGTCCTCGAGCGCGCGCCGAAGGCCAGGCAGCTCAGCGCGGTGTGGCGTGACACGCAGTATGCCACCGAAGACGATCTGATCGCGGTAGACCTGCTCGCCGTCGCCATGCTGCACGATGGAAAGCGCCCCACTGTCTTCCTTGGTCTGGATTTCGGTGATGGCTCGCGCGTGCAGATGCTGCAGCGGTCGGACAGCGGCATCTGGACACTCTACTGGTCGAGCGCCTACACCGGCTGCTGAATGCTGCGGCCGCTCAGTCGGTCGCGGTGAGTCGAACGCCGAGCGACTGCGGCGCGCGGTATCGACCCGTGGCAAATGCGAGCGCAACCAGCGTCAGCGCATACGGCAACGCGAGGAAGAGCTGATATGGGAGCTTGAGGTCGAGCGCCTGAAAGAGAAACTGTAAGGCGCTCGCCATGCCGAAAACTAGCGCTGCCAACGCGACACCAACGGGATGCCAGCGCCCGAGTGCGACGATCGCGATCGCCACGAACCCTCGGCCCGCCGACATACCCTCGGCGAATGTCCCGACCTGCGCCAGTACCAGTGTACCGCCCGCCAGCCCACCGCAGAGGCCGCCGAAGAGCACTCCGATGGTTTGCATGCGGCGCGGGGAAGTGCCGGACGCGCGCGCGGCGGCCGGATTTTCGCCGGTGGCGCGCAGCGACAGTCCGAACCGAGTGCGATACAGTGTCCACCACACCGCCGGCACGAGTAGCATCGCCAGATAGGTCGGGAGCGGCTGATCGAAGAGCGCACCACCGATCAGCGGAATTCTGCTCAGCAGCGGGATTCCGATTGGCGCCAGGGTCGGCGTCCGGAGTGCGGCGCCGCCGTCGCCGTACATGACCCGATATAGCGTGCTCGTCAGTCCAAGACCGAGCATCGTGATGGCCGTGCCGGTGATGATCTGGTCCGCGACGAGTGCGATGGCAACGACGGCGAAGATGGCCGCGATCGTCAGACCTGCTGCGCCGGCGATGGCGAGGCCGACGGTGGGACCGAAGGCGGTGGCGCCGGCCAGTCCGGCGAGACATCCCACGATGATCGCGCCTTCGACGCCGACGTTGATGACTCCGCTGCGTTCCGCGACAGTCTCACCGAGAGCGGCGAAAAGGAGCGGGGTGGCATTGCGGACTGAGGCGTCGAGGAAGTCGGCAGCGGTGTGTGCGCTCATGTGGCGGGTGCGGTGGTGGTCGGTCCGGGGCGTGGGGTCCCCCCCCGAATCAAAC
The DNA here is from genome assembly GCA_031367535.1 of Gemmatimonadaceae bacterium. Classification (GTDB taxonomy): domain Bacteria; phylum Gemmatimonadota; class Gemmatimonadetes; order Gemmatimonadales; family Gemmatimonadaceae; genus JACMLX01. The sequence goes on along the minus strand of JANLPZ010000130.1, from coordinate 25,548 downwards.
GTCCTCCCTTCCCCGCCCGCGGTCCAATCCATTCCGACGCCACCAACACCAGAATCACGCACGCCTCCGCCACCCCCACCATTCCCGCCGGCACCTGCGCGTCACGCTGCATCGCGCTCGCCCCCGCCTCCAGCGCGCCGAAAATCACAGCCGACCCGATCGCCCTTGCCGGATTCAATCGCGCCAACAGCGCGACTGCGATCGCCGTGTAGCCGTACCCCGGCGACAAGTTTTCGTAGAGCGCATAGGTCACACCCGTCACCTCCACCGCACCGCCCAGTCCGGCAATTGCACCGCTGGCGACGAAGGCCAGCCAGGTCACGCGTGCGACATCGATCTTCCCCGCGCTCGCGGCAGCAGGTGGGTTCGCGCCCGTCATGCGCAGGCGAAATCCCGACGCTGTGGCGCGCAGAAACCAGGCGATCGTCAGCGCGGTGACGACGGCCAGCACGACGCCCGCGTGCAGTCGTGTACCTGGAATGACGCGCGGCAGTCGCAAGGCCTGATCGATCAGCGCGGACTGCGGAAACGTGTGCGTCGGCTCCTGCAGTGGACCGCGCACAAGCATGCCCGTAATGTTGAGCGCAATCACGTTCAGCATGATCGTGCTGATCACTTCCAGCACGCCAAATCGGAGTCGCAGTACAGCGGCGATCGCTGCCCACAGGCCTCCGCAGCAGACACCGGCGAACAAGGCGAGCAACAGCCCCGCCACGCCGAATGCCGGGGACAGATGCACCGCTACAGCCGTCGCCGCGGCCGCACCGATCAGCAACTGGCCTTCTGCGCCGATGTTCAGAATGCCTGCGCGGAATGCGACTGCCACCGCGAGACCGGTGAACAGCAGCGGCGTCGCGCGCACGAGCGTTCCGGACGCAAGCACGGACCAGGAACCGAACGCGCCCTGCCACAGCGCCGTGAGTGAGTCACGCACTGGATACCCACTCACGGCCAGCAGCCCGCATAACACCAGTAGCGCCAGCACACCCGCCAGGAGCGGCTCGAGAATCGCACGCAGCGTAGCGCGAGTGTTCATGCGCGTGTTGACGAGTGTGTTCATGCGATCCCCGCCAGCATCGCGCGCCCCACCGCGTCACGATCAGATGGCACGTCACGCACTCGACCTGCCGCAACCACAACGATGCGATCGGCCAACAGCAGGACTTCGTCGAGATCACTCGAGTACACCACGACCGCTGTGCCCGCATCGCGAGCGGCGCGCAGTGCCGCATGCATATCGGCGGTGGCGCGGATATCGAGGCCACGCGTCGGGTTCTCCACCACCAACGCCGCCGGCGCATCGGCGAGCTCTCGACCGAGCACCAGCTTCTGCTGGTTGCCACCGGACAATGTGCGCATCGTGGCGCCTTCGCTGTCAGCGCGCACGTCGCGCGCTCGCATCATGGCCGTGGTCGTCGCGCGCAGTCGATTCCACGCCACGATCCCTCGACGCTGACCGGCACCGCGCAGCGCGACGTTTTCGGTCAGCGTCGCATCCAGTATGACGGCGTCGCGATGCCGATCCTCCGGCGCGAACCCGATCGCGTCGGGCAACTGCACCGTTCCGCGTGTTGGTGCCATGCGACCTGCGAGCACGCGCAACAACTCGCGCTGTCCCGCACCTTCGATCGCGGCAACGCCGACCATTTCGCCGCTGCGCACGTCGAGAGTGGCGCCTCGCAGTCGCTCGACCCCAGCCGCATCGACGACGCTGACGCCGTGCAGCGACAGTACCGTTGCGCCAGGCGGCGTTGAGCTACGTGCCTGCTCCGTCACGGTGGCGCGCACTGCAGCCTCGCCGAGCATCGCATTCGCGAGGGAAGACTCCGTGACGTCCGATGCGGCGGCCGTCAACACGGTCCGACCGCGGCGCAATACGGTGACACGGTCTGCCACGCTCAGTACTTCGCGCAGTTTGTGCGCAATCAGGATCACCGTACCGCCGCTATCCGCAAAGCGTCGGATCCACTCCAGCAGCTCCGCCGATTCCTGCGGCGACAACACCGCGGTGGGTTCATCGAGAATCAACGTCGTCGTGCGTCGGGCGAGTGCCTTCACGATTTCGAGCCGCTGCTGTGCGCCGATCGGCAAGTCGCGCACGATTGCATCGGGATCAAGCGACAGCCCCGACGCTTCACCAATCCGACGAATCATGGCCGCAGTGGCATCGAGTGAGAACATATCGACTCCGGCGAGCGCGACATTCTCGGCCACCGTCATCGCATCGACGAGCGCGAAGTGCTGCTGTACCATGCCAATGCCACGCGCCATTGCATCGCGTGGCGAACGCAGCGTCGCGACGACGCCATCGACGCGGATCGTACCGGCGTTCGCTTGATCGAGTCCGTATGCGATCTTCATCATCGTCGACTTGCCCGCGCCATTTTCACCGAGCAAGGCGTGCACCTCGCCGGCAGCGACTGACAGGTTCGCGTCGTCGAGCGCGAGGACTGAGCCATACGACCGTCGGATCGAATCGAGCGCCAGACGGGGCGCTGCGGTGCTCACAGTCCGGTCGGTGCCGGCAGGAATGACCATGGCACGTTCCACTGCGCGCCGACTTTCGATGCGAGCGCCTGCACACCCAGCGTTTCCGTCGCATAGTGACCGGCATACATCACCACAATGCCCGCCTCTTCGGCGTCCACGGCGGTGTGATGCGGGCCTTCGCCGACGATCAGCGTGTCAGCGCCAAGGCGTCGCGCTTCACGAATGGATTCCGTCGACGCGCCGCCGCCACTGCAAATGGCGACGATGTGCGAACGACGCGCCGCATCATGCGGTGTGATCACCGCATGATGATCGTGGGCCGCAGAAAACTGTCGCACGCGCTCAGCGAGTTCGCGGGTCGTGTCGATTGCCGTGGCGACGACGCCAATCGGCACACCCTTGTACGCGTACCACGTGGATATCGGCGTGAGATCCAGCGCGCGCGCGAGCAGCGTGTTGTTGCCAAGGTCTGCATGCCGATCGAGCGGAAGATGTGAACTGTAGACGGCGATGTCGTTGTCCATCAGCAGCTTCAGTTTGCGATGCACCGACCCACGAATCGGCTGTGCGCCGGCCCAGAACATTCCGTGATGCACGATCAGCAGATTGGCGCCGCACGCCACCGCGTGTTCCACGGTTCGAAGTGATGCGTCGACGGCCGCCGCGACGCGTCGCACCGGTCCCGCATGATCAAGCTGCAGGCCATTCATCGCACCCGAGTAGTCCGGAGTCGCGTCCGTCTGCAGCAGCTCGTCGAGCCACGGTACGATCGCGCTCAGCTCGGCCAATGTCACCGTCGCGCTCACTTCGTGACGGCAGCGACAGGAGGAACCGGCGCCGAGAACGTCCCTGCGACCAGGAGCTTCGTCACGGAGTCGACAGCCGTCAGGGCCGAGGGCGGAATGGTGGATCGCAGGACGGGATTGATCACCAGTCGCACGACATCGGTCTTCATGCCGAGTGAGATCACGCGCGGCGTGAACGTGCCCGCCTGCACTTCTTTGGCAACGAGCAGGAACGCGTGTGGCAGATCGATGACAACGCTGCCGAGGACAACTTCAGGTGCAAGGCCGTTCTGGTCACTATTCGCGCCGAATATCCGGACACCCTTCGATTCGCGTGCGGCTTGAAAGACGCCGAGTCCGGCGGCATCGGCATTCTGGAAGATCACATCGACGCCGCGACCGATCTGGGCGATGGCTTGTTCCTTACCGGCGCTGGCGTCGTCCCAGTTGCCGATGTAGGACGTGATCACCGTCACTTTTGGATTGACGGATTTCGCGCCGGCCTCAAACGCATAGAAGCTGCGTTTCACGGGCGGGATCTCCTGACCGCCGATGACGCCGATGGTGCCGGATTTTGTCGTGGCGCCGGCGACGATGCCGGCCAGGTAGGCGCCGTCTTCGAACGCGAACTCGAGCCCGGCGATGTTGGGGCCGGTCGTGGTGCCTGACGTGGTCACATAGATCGTTTTGGGGAAGTCGGGCGCGATGCGTTTCGCGGCCTCCTGGTATTCGAAGCCGTGGCCGAAGACGATGCTGTAGCCCTGCTCGCCGTAGAGTCGGAAGTTTTCGTCGAACTCCGCGGGCGTTTTGGTCTGGATGTGACTGACGCGGGCGCCGAGGGAATCCTTGATGCGCTGGAGACCGGCATAGGCGCCACCATTCCACGCCTGATCAGACACTGGTCCTGGCGTGAGGAGTGCTACGCGGAGGCCGCTTGTTGCTGCGCCGGCGGAGTCGGACGGTTTGGACTTCGATGCTCCGCACGCAGTAAGCGACAGTGCGAGAATCAGTGCCACAAATGTGGAAAACCGGGCTGCGAACACGGTTTGCTGCTTGTAAGTCATTGTCGGTTAATGAGTTACGCCGTTGTGTAGAACCCAGTGGTTCTCTACACAGCAGAAGTATCGCTGCGTTTCGGAAATTAGGACCGGCGGTGTGTCAGTCCGGTGAATCGCTGCCCAGCACGAGATCGAGCACGCGGGCCAGATCATCGTTCGAGTAGAAATGAATGCGGAGCTCGCCCCTCGTGTTCTTGCCCTTCGCGAGGTGAACGCTGACATCGGTCTGAAGGTGTCGACGGAGTCGATCTTCGATACTGCGGGCTTCGGCGGCGGCCGGCGTGCGAGCTTTGGAGGTGGCAGCCTTGGCGCTGTGCTTACTCCCGGGCGCAGTCTGGACGCGTCGTTCGACATCGCGGACGCTCAGGCCCTGACTGGCGGCTTCACGAGCGAGCTCGATCATGGCGCGGTCGTCGCCGAGGCCGAGGAGTGCGCGGGCATGTCCGAGCGAAATGGCGCCGTCGGCGAGGAGGCGTCGGACCGCGGCCGGGAGCTGGAGGAGGCGCAACAGGTTGGCGACGGTCGTTCGATCCTTGCCGACGACGTCTCCGACCTGCGAGTGGGAGAGTGCGAACTCGTCGACGAGGCGCTTGTACCCTTCGGCTTCCTCGAGCGGGTTGAGGTCGCTGCGCTGGAGGTTTTCGATCAGCGCGAGCGTGAGGAGCGTCTTGTCGTCGATGGTACGAACGACGGCCGGAATATCCGTCCATCCCAATGCTGATGCGGCGCGGAATCGGCGCTCGCCGGCGATCAGTTCGAATCCCATTCCGGTGGGCGATGGGCGGAGCGTGATCGGTTGCAGCAGGCCGGACGCCTTGAGCGACGCCTGCAGTTCGGCGAGTTCCTCGAGCTTGAACTCTTTTCGCGGCTGATACGGGTTGGGCCGGATCTCGCTCAGACGGACCTGCTGGAGACCGGCACCGGGTGTCGCGTCGATGTTGGCGGCGGTCGGATTTCGCGGTTCCGGAGCCTTCATGGCGAGGAGTGCTTCGAGACCTCGTCCCAGGCGTCGGGGCTGTTCAGGGGGCATGGATCAGATCCGGTGTACGTCGAGTGGCTATCGCGATCGGTGGAGGTAGAGCGAGTGAGCGCGGGTCAGCGATCGGCGCGTCGGGCGGATCCGTTCGGGTCGGCGGGGGCGTGGCGGTGTCGGGCGATCAATTCCTTGGCGACGGCCATATACGCTTGCGCGCCAACGGAGGCGAGGTCGTAGAGGATGATCGGTTTGCCGAAGCTGGGGGCTTCGGCGAGCCGGACGTTTCGCGGGATGACGCTTTCGAAGACTTTGGGGCCGAAATATTCGCGGGCGTCGGTGGCGACCTGGCGAGAAAGGTTGAGTCGCGCGTCGTACATCGTGAGGAGCACACCGTCGATGCCAAGCGCGGGGTTCACGCTGCGCTGGACGAGATGGACCGTATTGAGGAGCTGTGAGAGGCCTTCGAGCGCGTAGTACTCGCACTGGACCGGGATCAGGAGCGCGTCGGCGGCGGCCAGCATATTGACGGTGATCAGGCCGAGCGATGGCGGGCAATCGATGAGGATGTAGTCGTACTCGTCGCGGATTTCGGCGACGGCGTTCCGCATCATGGCTTCGCGCGATTCGCGGTCGACGAGTTCGACTTCGGCGCCTGCGAGGTCAGCGGTGGCGGGGAGGACGTCGAGGGTCGGGAACTGGACCTGGCGATGTCTGGCGGCGGCGATGGAGCTTTCGCCGATCAGGACGTCGTAGGTGGTCTGAGTGACGACGTCGCGGGAGAGTCCGATGCCGGACGTCGCGTTGCCCTGCGGGTCTCCGTCGATCAGCAGGGTGCGCTGTTCGGCCACCGCCAGGCTGGCGGCGAGGTTGACGGCGGTCGTGGTTTTGCCGACCCCGCCCTTCTGATTCGCGATCGCTATGACTCGAGCCACTGGTATGTGCGGCGGGGGAGGAGATTGACCTGCGCCGAATATACTCCGCGACCCGCTGCCGGGTGCCGAGCCAGTGTTCCACGTGAAACGGGCTGAGCGCCGCGCTGTGTTTCACGTGAAACATGTGCCATGGTGGCATAAGGAATCATATAAGCTATTGCGGTGTATGGCTTTATGGTGATGGCAACGTGCGACACACTCGGGTGCCCAGCGCAAGGCCGTGAGCTCAGCCGCCACCGTGACGCGCACACGGCCCTACCGCGCAGCCGCCAGCATACCAATTTGCCCCACCTCCACACCACCACCATCACATGCCCATCTCCCTGCCGTCCAGCGGCTCCACACTCGCCGTCCGTCGAGCCGCCTTCGAAACCGCCGGACTCACGCGCGAAACCATCGATCGCGTCCTCAACCTCACCGACGACGAGTTCCGCGTCGAAGGCGCGCTCATCGCCATCGGCCCACTCCCCGCGCCCGACGACGTGCCAAACCTCATCGACCGCTTCGAAGAGGCTGGTTTAGTGTACTTCGATGACTTTATAGAAATTCCGGGCGGATTTCCCGACTGGCTCGAACTTTTCGCGCGCCATCGCTGAGCATCGCGGGCCGTGGTGCGTTACGGTCGCCGAACCGGCGTCGCACTCGAATCCGATGTGTCCGCGCGCGATGACGCCGAGGGTGGTGGTGTCTTCACAATGCGATGTACACCACGCCAGCCACATACCAGACACCAGCTCGAACGAAACTGCCGCAACCACCGCAAGGCGCCCCCAGATTCCACCCGCATCGTCTCGGCGTCACACTGCGGACAGCGGATGCCATCGGGCAGAATCCAGAGAAACACAATCGTCGCGGCAATGCCGCGCAGAATGAACAGGCCGCCAAAGACCAGCACGAACAGCGCAGCGTCAGACATCGGGTCACTCCACAGGCGTTCGTCGATCAGGTCATGCAGCGCACGGGCGTTGGCTGTTCGAGCAACGCGTCAGAGGCGAGCCTCAATCGCGGACCACACTTCCACAAAGGCCACGCCGTCGTCGATGCGTTCCACGCCGACGTCCACATCGCGACCAATAGAGGTGCCATCAAGACTGCGCGCCGCGACCACCGCGCCCTCGCCGCTGCGCGCCGGCAGCCGCACCCGTCCGGTGCCGAATGCTGGAATCGCGTCAACCACGACAGCGGGCACACCCTGCATCGCGAACCGCGGATCGAACTCGTGATCAGTCACCGGCATCGCGACCGCGCGATGCACCAGCACGCGCGCACTCAGCACGCCAATGGCAACGGCCGCAATCGAGGTGACGGCGGTGACGCCACCCGATACGTGGAGTCGCGCAAACAGTGAACCGACAAACCCCGTCAGTGTAAATGCGCCGGCAAGCATCGCCCACCGTGTCCGTACAATCGCACCGGCATCACCGCGAATGCGCTCGACACCGGCCACCATGACACGGACCGACATCAGCAGGCCCGCGACAAAGACGAGGTTAAACAGACTGAAACCGCCCACGCACATGCTCCTTGTCGCAACTGTCAAATACGTGAAGCCGATCGCGCCGCGCGATCACACACCACTGATCACATCACTCATCGCACACTCTGATCGCACACACGCAACGTCGCAGCAGCGTCATGAATAATCAGCGAAGTGTGCGCTGAAAGAACGCAATCGTCTTCGGCCACGCGGCACGTGAGGCCGTGAGATTGGCGCCGCTCTGTCCGTCCTGCTGACGCAGGAATCCATGACCGGCACCGGTCAGAATGACGGGCTCGTATGGCTTCTTGAGCGCCTTCATCGCCGAGTCCGCGCCAGGGATCGTGGCATTCACGCGCGCGTCGTTTTCACCGTACAGGCCGAGCACGGGCGCCCGCACGTTCGTCAACTCGGTCGAAGCTGGTGCCGTGCCATAGTAGACCACCGCACCCTTGAGCTTCGGGTGTGCACGCACCGCGGTGTTGAACGACGTCGAACCGCCCCAGCAGAAACCGACCACTCCAAAACTCTGCTTTGCTGCCGGCAGCGACATGCCGTACTCCGCGCTGCGTGCGATGTCGCGCTGCACGCTGTCCGGCGCGAGCGAGCGAATGAGCGCCGATGCCTGTGCCTGAGTGATCGTGTCGCCCGCGGCGAGTGTATATTTCCCCGTCAGCAGATCGGGTGCAACCGCGATGAATCCATCGGCTGCGAGCTGATCGGCCACACCGCGCACCCACGTGCTGAGTCCGAAGATTTCATGCAGCACGACCACGACCGGCGCCTTGTCCTTGCGCTGCGGATATACCACCCACGCCCGCAGCGAATCCGCGCCGCCTGGTGTGCGCGCGATCATGACGTACTCACCGTGTCGCGGTGACGCGGCCAGTCGCGCCGCCACCGTTTGTGCACCGGCGGGCAGATTCGCGTCGTCAGGCTGCTGTGCGCCGCTCGCCGCCGCGACGCCGTCGGTCGCATGTGCCATGTGCTCATCATGCTCGCGACCCTGCTGGACCGCGCGCGTGGTGCAGGCCGCGACACTAGCGAGGCCGAACATGGCCGCGACGCGCGTCGCGGTGCGTGGGAGTGACATCGATCGGTCCCGGTGAAGTGTGACGTGCAGAATTTCAGCAGAAACGGCGTGGCGCCGGCGGTCGGGTACGTCTCAGCGCGCCGATCCGCTGCATCGCGTGTCGAGCTGCAGACGATGGCCTGAGCTGGGCTGATCCACGAACTGCGACAGAAACGCCGGGATACGCTCGCTGAGATACGATCGCGAGCGTCGCGGCGACTCGCCAGTGATGAAGCCGACATGCCCGCCATGTGGAACGAACTCGGTAAACACGAGCGCGTTCGCCAGCGCGCGCTGCCTGACTTCGTCGAGGACGTCGTGCGGCAGAAACGGATCGTCGGCGGCGCTCAGCAGCAGCAGCGGAATCCGCGCCGTTTCCACGAAGTGTTTGGCGCTCGAGCGGGTGTAATAGTCCGTTGCGCCATCAAAACCATGCAGCGGGCCGGTGATCAGATCGTCGAATTCCCAGAGTGTGCGAATGCGCGCAATGATTTCCGGTCGCGGAAACTGTTCGGGATACCGCGACGCCTTCTCGAGCGCCTTCACCCGCAGTGAACGCAGGAACCACTTTTCATACATGCTCGTGACGCCGAGGCTGATGTGTCGCGAGCCGCGTTCAAGATCGAATGGGACCGAGACGGCCGCGGCGGCGCGCAGATTGGCTGGCAGAGGCAGCGAGGCATCGCCGATGAGCTTGGTGAGAACATTGCCGCCGAGCGACACGCCGCACGCGATCAACGGCGCCGACGGATACAGCTCAGCCAGGCGATGCAGGAACCACGACGCGTCGTCGGTCTCGCCGGAGTGGTAGAAGCGAGCGGCGCGATTGTTGACGCCGCCGCACGAACGCCACAGCAGCATATCGGCGGCCCAGCCGCGCTGGCCCACGGCGCGAAACAGCGACGGTACGTAATGCGAGCGTTCCGTGCCCTCGAGTCCGTGAAACAGCACGAATCGTGGCGCATCGGTGAGGTCCGGATTGGCGCGCACCACCACGACCTCGTCGCCGTCGGGTGTCTGCCACGTTTCACGGTGTGCAACGACTGGCGATTCCGGCGCGACGAATTTGCCCCAGAGCGTCTGGATATGTGGATTGCGAGCGAACCAGGGCGCGCGGAAAGTCGATGTGCCTGTCATCCGGTTCTGGACGTCCTACATTGGTTGGGGTCGCCGACCGAGCGTCACCGGACACACTACGGAATAATCGGAGCGCGCGTTCGAACCTTTGGACTGCAACATATCTGGGCATTGATCACGGCACGCCCCCGTACCGCAGTCAGCCGCGAAAAGTGTCCGATGCTCGGAGTGCTTCCACGAAGTCGCGGGCTGCAAGTCAAATCCATTCTGCAAGTGAACGATGCCCGTCCAGATTTTCGGCACGAAGAAAAGTGCAGCCACACGTAAGGCCCAACGCTTTTTCGCCGAGCGACGGGTCCCGGTCCATTTCGTGGATCTGGCGGAGCGTGCGGCGTCGAAGGGTGAGCTGCAGCGATTCGTGCAGAAATTTGGTGTCGATGCACTGATCGATCGCGAGAGTCGTCGGTTTCAGGAGCTGGGCCTTGGGCCTGCGCGATATGGTCCCGATCGCTGGCTGGACATTCTGCAGGATGAACCGTTTCTGCTGGTCCAGCCGCTGGTTCGCAGCGCCAACAAGCTGAGCATTGGCGACAGTGACGCTGAATGGAAGGTGTGGGTAGCCGAGGGTATCAAGTGAGGCGTACGCTGCGCGACGGGAGGCGGTGGGTCGGGCTGATTTCGGTGATGCTGAGTGCAAATGTGCCGCGAACGGTGATAGCGCAGGCGTCACCGCTGATCTGGGTGCGATCGCTCGAGTTGTCCGGCAACTATCTGTATGGCAACGCGGATCGGGCGATCCTGTCGGCCCGCTCCGCGTTGTGCGCAACGACAGTGTCTGACACTTTTTGCGACAGCTTAAGAGCATCATCGGGAACGCGTCGCGACAGACACCGCAGCCCGTCGCTCTCCGAAGCATTCTTCGTTACGCCGAGCCTCGGCCGCCCTTCTTCAGGGCCTTCGCAAGCGCGCGAAACTCCGGCATGCCGGACTCGAAGAATCGGGCGTCGATCGTGTCGACGAGGCGCATCGCCCGGTCAGCCAGCGCACCGCCAGTGGCCGTCAGCGCGACCGACCGTGCGCGTTTGTCCGTGGGATGCGCGGTGCGCGTCAGCAGTCCTCGGCTTTCGAGTGTGCGCAGGACCTCGGAGGTCATCACGGGATCGGCGTTCGCATGCGCGGAAATGTCCGACTGCCGCACGCCCGATCCTTTTGCCGTCAACCACGCGGTGGCCACCAGCAGTCGAAACTGTGCCGGCGTCAGCTCGAGCGGGGCGAGCGCGGCCCGCAACTCGAGCAGCCAGTGCGTCGCGACCCGTTCGAGGAGCGCGCCACGCGCGGTGGCCGGCGACTGATCGCGGGCCGCGAGGAGCGGTGCGGTGCTGCTGGTGGTCATCGGCGTGGCTCCCGGTCAGCGCACATCCAGCTGCTGGTACGCGATCTTGCCCGACTGCTGCTCACGTGACGTGTGAACGTTGCCGTTCAATCGTTCACGAAGCAGATGAAGCATTCACGATGAACGTCTTGCTTTGCAACACGTTGGAGTAGTTCGCGTCAGAACTACTGTAATGCGTACACGAATTAAAGCACTTCGTATACGTCACTGTTTCGGCTGGGAGTGTGGTCGATCGCGATCGTAGGCCGACGACGGACATGCTTCCCGCCGCTGCGCCGGCGACCCTCGCAGCTCAGGCCGTCTCGAAACAGCCGATAAAACCAATCTCGGGCTCCAACCGATGTCCGAACTTTTCAAATACCGTCGCCTGCGCGTGCGCGATCAGGGCCCGAACATCCACTGCCGTGGCATGGCCAAGATTCACCATGATGTTGGCGTGGATGTGTGAGATCTGGGCGTCGCCGATGCGGAACCCCTTCAGACCGCACTGGTCCACCAGGCGGCCGGCGCCGATGCCCTCGATCTTCTTGAAGATCGAGCCGGCACTCGGGTGATGTTCCAGCCAGGGATGCCGAGCGCCGCGCCAGCTCAGATTCTCCTGCAGCACGCGATGCATGTCGAACACATTGCCCGCCGTCAGCCGGAAGGTCACGTCGAGCACGACATCTCGTGTGTGGTGGAAAACGGTATCGTCGTAGCCGAAGCCGACGTAGCTCGCATCCACCGTCGTCCGCTCACCGGTTTCCTTGCGGATGCGGCAGGACTCGAACACTTCGGCGATGAACATCGTGCGTTCACGCTCTGGCGCTGGCGAGAGGAAGTGCAGGTTCTGCCAGATCGCACCGCCGACCGTGCTCGGGATGCCGACATAGTGTTCGAGGCCTGACCAGCCGGCACTGACGGCCTCGCGAATCAGGTCGGCCATGACCGTGCCACTTTCCGCGATGCATCGTCCATCGGCATGCCATGTCACGTGACGGGCGCGATTCCGGATCACGAGACCGCGGAAGCCGCCGTCGCCAACCAGCACGTTCGCCCCGAGCCCGAGCACGAACCAGTCCACTCCGGCTGACTCGGCGCTATCAATTGCCTCTGCCAGATCGTCGCCCGAGTCTGCATCGTACAGGAGATCCGCCGGACCCCCGATTCGAAACGTGGTGTATGGCGCAATCGGATCGGCGCGCGTGAGACGCGTCGACGTGAGGCGTTCGGCCACCGCATCGAGCGCCGCAGCAGGCACCGGTCTGGTGCCACGGTTGGTTGCAGTCGTCATTGCTCCAAACAACACGGCCCCCGCGCTGCGTGCCAGTTGTCGATGCACACGTCGCGCGCCCACCACGCTTCCCTACTGTCAGTGACTCGCACACGCTCCTGTCGTACCGCCATCGTCGCGCCGTTTATCGCGGGCCTGCTCACCCTGGCGTCGTCGCTCGTGGCGCAGCGCACGGAACTCGAGCGTGTGATCAAGCGCACCGTGCTGCGCAACGGTCTCGAAGTGATTGCGGTCGAGAATCACGGCATTCCGATCGCCACCGTCGAATTGAATGTGAAGAACGGCGCGTTCACGCAGCGCCCCGAGTACGAAGGGCTCGCGCACATGTACGAACACATGTTCTTCAAGGCGAGCAAGGCATATCCAAATGCGGAAGCGTTCGGGCAGCGTTCCGCGGAACTCGGCGCGCGCTACAACGGCACGACGCAGGAGGAACGCGTCAACTACTACCTCAGCCTGCCGTCCGACAGTGTGCGCGGTGGCATTTCACTGATCGCCGACGCGGTACGCGGGCCGCTCTTCCTGCCGACAGAACTGGCGCAGGAGAAGGAAGTCGTCCTCGGCGAATACGATCGCAACGAAGCGTCACCCGGTTTCGACATCACACAGAAACTCAGCGCGGCGCTGTATCCCGGACAGTCGAGCCGAAAGAATACGATCGGCAATCGCGACGTGCTGCGGACTGTGACGCCGGAGAAGATGAAGTTCATCCAGAATCGCTACTACGTGCCGAACAACATGGCGCTGATCGTCACCGGCGACATCAACCCGGCGCAGATCTTTGCGTACGCCGACTCGGTGCTCGGTGACTGGGCGAAAGGTCCGGATCCCTTTCAGCTCGATCCCATTCCGCCGATTCCCGCGCTGACACAGTCGTCGGCGATCATCAGTGAAGCGGAAGTCGGTGCGATCACGGTGCTGATCCAGTGGCAGGGACCGAGTGTGCGTCGCGACCGCGCGAGCACGTATGCGGCCGATGTGTTCTCGGATGCGCTGAATACGAAAGGCTCGCGATTCCAGCGGCTCCTCACCGACAGCGGCTTGTGGACGGCCATCGGCGTGAACTACTACACGCTGGATCAGGTCGGGCCGATCACGATCAGTGGGCAGACCACGCCGGATCGGCTGAAGGACGCGCTGGCGGTGTTGTGGCGCGAAATCGAGAAGCTGGATGACCCGGGCTACTTCACGGTCAGTGAACTGGAATCGGTCAAGGCACAGCGCGGAACCGACAACCAGTTCGGCATCGAGAAGACCTCCGAGCTCACGCACACGATCGGCTTCTGGTGGGCCGTCGCCGATCTCGACTACTTCATGGGATACGTGGACAACATGGCGCGACAGACGCCGGCGGACCTGCAGCGCTACGCCGCAAAGTTCATCGTCGGCAAGCCGAGTGTGTCGGGTGTGCTGATCAGCGGCGCGGACCGCGCGCGGCTCAAACTGACGGACGCCGAGCTGGTCGGACCGGTCAAGGGTGCGAAGGTGACGCCGTGACCCGCACGCTGAAGTTTTGCGCTCGCGCATTGACGGCAGTACTGCTGTTTCCTGTTGCCAGCCACGCACAGCGGCTCGCCGATTCTGCGACGACATCATTCGAGGTCAACGGACTGCGCGTGATTCATCGCCGCGTGACGGCCAACGAAGTCGTGGCGGCGAATCTGTATCTCCTCGGTGGTGTGTCAGCGGTGTCGGCCGGCAAGGCGGGGCTCGAACTGCTGTTGCTCGAGGCGTCGGAACGCGGCACGAAGAAATACCCGCGCGAGATGCTCGAGCGGAAGATGGCGCGACTTGGCAGCGCCATCGTGGCCTCACCGTCGATCGACTGGACAATGGTCGGTGTGCGAAGCACGGTCACCGCCTTCGATTCGACGTTCGCGATTTTTGCCGATCGCATCATGCAGCCGCGACTCGATTCCGGTGAAGTGGAGACGGTGCGCACGACGATCATCAGCGGTGTGCGGCAGCGCGGTGACGATCCGGAAGCACTGCTCAATTCATTCTCCGACAGCGTCGCGTTTGCGGGACACCCGTACGGTACGTCGCCACTTGGCACTGAGGCGACGCTGCGCGGCCTGACGCTGGCCGAACTGCGGGCGTGGCAGAAGACGCAGATGGTGACGTCGCGGATGCTGCTGGTGGTCGTGGGTGACGTGCCGCGCGCGAAGCTCGAGTCGATGATTCGCGCGACACTCGGCACGCTGCCCCGCGGTGAATACAAATGGGCACCACCGCTGGTGCCGGCGGCGCGCGCCAGCTCCCTGCACACGATCGCACGGGCACTGCCGACGAACTATCTGCAGGGCTACTGGGTCGGCCCGCGGGCGGACAGCAAGGATTACCAGCCGATGCGGATCGCGATGGCGGCGCTTGGCGGACGCCTGTTCACCGAAGTGCGCGTCAAGCGCAACCTGACGTATGCCGTCAACGCTCCATTCGTGGACCGCGCCGTGACGGCGCCCGGTCTGTATGTCACCACGACGGCGCCGGACTCGGTGCTCGGCATCATGCGGCGCGAAGTCGATGCGATGAAGCGCGGCTACATCGACCCTGAAGGATTGCGCCTGCTGGTGCAGCAGTTCATCACAGAGTTCTTCCTCGACAACGAGACGAACTCCGACCAGGCCACCTTTCTGGCGCGTTCGCAGCTGTATCGCGGCGACTACAAGCTGGCCGGCAGTTTCGTGGACGAGTTGCGGAAGGTGACGCCGGAGGATATTCAGCGGGTGTCGCGGCAGTACCTGACCGGCATCACAATGGCGTACATCGGCGATCCGCGAAAGATCACGCCCTCGCGTATCACGCCGTTCTGATCGCGCGCACGAGTCATCCACGCTCACTGGTCATCCGCATGAAGCGAGCATCGCAGGCGCTGTTGCTCACGGCGGTCAGCGTGCTGCTGTCCCTTCCGTCACTCGGGGCGCAGCGCGTCGCGCACGCCACTGCGGCAAGCGATTCAGCCGCGGCGCTGGCTGTGTTTCGGGAGAACATCGACGCCATTCACAAACGTGATCATCCGCGGTATCTGCGCACGTATCTGCAGACACCGGGGCTCACGCTCGGCGGGTTGCGCGGGATGTCTCGTGGCTGGATGGACTGGCCGGCACGCACCGACAGCAACCCGTCGTGGCCTGATACGCTGATCGTCAACGAGATGCGTGTTGCGCCGATGGCACCGGGTGTCGTGTACGGGATGTACCGGTATCGGGGCATTGTGCAGGGCAAGGCGGCAATCGGCATTTCCGAACGCGTCTTCGTGAAGACGCCGCGTGGCTGGAAGATCAGCTACACGGCGTCGTTCCCCGATTCATTGGCACCCTGAGCGCGGTGGCTTGGGCGCAGGCGGTGGATCGCGTGCAGCGCTATTTCCGGCCGCTCGCGTCGAGGACGACCTGCCCGCCCTTCATCACGAAACGCACGCGTTGCAGCTCGGTGATGTCCTGCAGCGGGTTGCCCGACACCGCGATGATGTCACCGAAGCGACCGGCCTGCACGCTACCGACGCGATCGCTCCAGCCCATGATCTCGGCGTTGACCGAGGTGGCCGAAACGATGCTGTGCATCGGTGTCTCACCGAGTGACACGCGCAGCGCGAATTCCTTCGCATTGTCGCCGTGGTTGATGACGACGGCGTCGGTGGCAAAACCGATCGGGATACCAGCTGCCACGGCGCGCCGGAACCCGCCTTCCTCGACGTCCTTGATGCGGCGCGCACGTTCCATTTCGCTTTCGGGAATGTGGATCGCCAGACCCTCCTCCTCGAGTGCGACGGTGGTGTAGAGCGTCGGCACGTAGAAGGTGCGACGATTGCCTGCCTTCAGCAGCGCGATTGCCTCATCGTTCAGGTACGAGCCATGATCGATGGTCCGCACGCCGGCCTTGATCGAGGCCATGATCGCGGCGGCACCGTGCGCGTGGGCCGCGACCTGTCGTCCCCAGCGGTTCGCTTCCGTGACGGCGGCCTGAATTTCTTCGTCGGAGTATTGCTGCGCGCCCGGTTCGATGCCCTTCGACAGCACAGCGCCCGACGCGAGAATCTTGATGAAGTCGGCGCCGTTCTTGAAGTTCGTGCGCACCGCCTTCAGCACTTCCTGCGGACCGTCGGCGAGATTCCGCACGATCGGTACGTCGACATAGATGGAGAACTGGCGCGCGTCACCGGCGCCACCGGTGGACGAGACGTAGTTGCCGGCCACCATCAGTCGTGGGCCGGGTACGGCGCCGGCATCGATCGCGTTGCGCAGATCCACGTCCACGTACGGCCATGTCGGACCCATGTCGCGGCAGGTCGTGAAGCCAGCGTTGAGCGTGACGAGTGCATTGCGCGCACCCCACAGCGCGTCATGCCCTGGTGTCGTCTTCACCAGCGCATCTTCCCAGTGCACACCACGACGACCGGTGAGATGGGTGTGCAGATCGATCAGTCCCGGGAGCAGCGTTGCCGTACCGAGGTCGATCACGCGCGCGCCGGAAGGCACAGGCAGTGATTTGCCGACGGCCGTGATGCGGTCGCCGTCGATCCGGACCATCGCCGGTTCGAGTGGCGTGCCACCGAGTCCGTCGATGAGGCGTGCCGCGCGCAGCATCACGACCGGCACGGGCGGTGCTTTCACCGGTACGGACTGCGCGAATGCGGTGGTGACCGCGAGCATACAACACGCGACGATACGCAACGCCTTCATTCCCGGCCTCGGCGTGAGAGTTCCTCGCGGACGTCGCTGAGCCGGATGCCCAGCGCGCGCAATGCGACCATCGTGTGGTACAGCAGATCAGCCGCTTCGCTGGTGGCGCGCTCCGGATCCGCATCGGCACAGGCGAGCACGAGTTCGGCCGCTTCTTCGCCGATCTTCTTCATCCGCAGATTGCGATTCTCGAGCAGCTTGCGCGTGTAACTCGGCGCCGCGTCCGTGGCGGTGTCGGCAGCGCGTGCGGCAATCGTCGCATCGAGCACGGCGAATGCGTCCGACGGCGGTGCGTCGGTACCGGGCGTCGTGAAACAGGTGATCGCACCGGTATGGCACGCCGGTCCGGCCGGGATCACGCGTGCGAGCACGGCGTCGTTGTCGCAGTCGGCGGTGAGTGTCACGACTGTCTGCGTGTTGCCGCTCGTCGCGCCTTTGTGCCAGAGTCCGCGTGACCGCGAGTAATAGTGCATCTCGCCGGTGCGCAGTGTGGCGTCGAGCGCGGCACGATCGGCGAACGCCACCATCAGGACGTCGCCGGTGGTGGCATCCTGCGCCACGACGGAGACGAGGCCGCCGCCCTTGGCGAAGTCCAACTGGTCGAGATCAAGCATCGAGACCGGGATCTCCGCCCGGGCAAAGGATGTCGCGGACACGTGTGCTCAACGCGCCATTGGTGGCGATGCTGTCGCCGCCGAACGCCGTGCTGCGTCCGCGGAAATCCGTGAATCGGCCGCCGGCTTCTTCGACCACGACCTGCACTGCGGCGGCATCCCACGGATTCATCTGATCATCGACCATGATGTCCGCGCGACCGGTGGCGAGCAGCAGGTAGCCGTAGCAATCGCCCCACGTGCGCACGATGCGTGCGGCGCGCGCGAGCGTGTCCCAGCGCGCCTGCCGTTGCGGTCGTCCAGGAAAACGCGCGTCGGTGGTGAGCAACGTCGCATCCTTCAACTCGGCGGTCGACGACACAGACGTTCGCGTGCCATTGAACCACGCGCCCTGCCCCGGTGCGGCCGCGACCATTTCCTGCGTTGGCGGCGCGTACACTGCACCGGCGAGCACCGTCTCACCTTCCACGATCGCGACCAGTGTGCCCCACAGCGGCACGCCGTGAATGAAACTCTTTGTGCCGTCGATCGGATCGAGCACCCAGCGCCGCGGTGCGTCCGGCTTCTCGAGTCCGAACTCTTCGCCGAGAATACCGTCGTCGGGGAAACGGGCGCGAATCCATTCACGCGCGACGGTTTCGGCGGCGCGGTCGGCCGCAGTCACTGGCGAGCCATCGCCCTTGGTCTCGACGGCGATGCCGGTCCGGAAATACCGATTCGCTTCGTTGCCGGCGAGTGTCGCCAGTTCGGTCACGGCGTGCAGCAGTGTTGCAGTCATCGAACCACCAGGCCTGAGGCGCGCATCGCGTCCTTCAATGCGCCGACGGTCGTGAGATTGTCATGAAGAATGCCGGCAACGAGCGCTGCGTCGGCGTGCCCGTCGGCGAGCACGTCGACAATGTGCGACGCATTGCCCGCGCCGCCGCTGGCAATCACGGGCGCTGCCACATGCGTGGAAACGGCGCGCATCAGTGGCAGATCATAACCGGTGCGCGCGCCATCGCGATCGATGCTCGTGAGCAGGACTTCGCCGGCGCCGCGTTCGACGCACTCCTGCGCCCACGCCACGGCTTCGAGCTCGGTCCGTGTGCGACCACCGTGCGTCCAGACGCGCCAGCTGCCGGTTTCGTCGAGCTTCGCGTCGATGCTGGCGACGACACACTGCGCACCGAATCGGTCGGCGCAGGCGGTGAGCACTGACGGATCGGCCACCATCGCGGAATTGAGCGAGACTTTGTCGGCGCCGGCGCGCAGCGCGCGACCGACATCATCGGCCGTCCGCACGCCGCCACCAATGGTGAGCGGAATGAACAACCGTTCGGCCGTGCGCTTGGCCACGTCGAGCAGCGTGGCACGGTCCTCGGCGCTGGCCGAGATGTCGAGAAAGGTGATTTCGTCCGCACCTTCCGCTTCGTAGCGCGTCGCCAGCGCGACCGGATCGCCGACATCGCGCAGCCCGACGAAGTTCACGCCTTTCACGACACGTCCGCCTTTCACATCGAGGCAGACGATCAATCGTCGCGTCAGCACGTGCGCGTCACTCCGACACCTGCAGTGCGACGCTGCCCTTGGTGCTGAACACCGCGCCCGACTCCACGAAGGCATCACGAATGCAGAGGCCAAGCGCCTTGAAGGCGCCTTCAACGATGTGATGGGAATCCATGCCGCGCAGCACACGGATGTGCAGCGTGGCTTTTGCGTTGTCGGAGAAACTTCGCATCCAGTGTTCCCAGATGGCGACGGGCAACGTGCCGCGATAGTACGGCCGGCCACCGAGATCGATGGCACACTGCACCAGCGCATCATCCATCGGAATCGTGCGGTCGGCATACCGTGCGGCAGTCGGTGGCAGTTCGGCAGCAATCGCGGCGCCGACACAGATCGCGACGTCTTCGATCAGGTGATGCGGCAGGTCGCCGCGGGCGTGGACCACGAGATCGAGCCCGCTGTAGCGTGCGAACGTGACCAGCATGTGATCGAGGAACGGGCGCGTCGTGTCCACCGTCGCGACGCCGGTGCCGCGCGACACCGTCACGCGGATCTGCGTTTCCTTCGTTTCACGGACGACGGTGCTCATGCGCGGAATTCCTCGGCGATGGCGCGTGCATCCAGCGCGCCCGTGTAAAGCGCCATGCCCAGCACCGCCGCGGCCACTCCGCGATCGGCCAGCAGGCGCATGTCGGCATCGGTCGCGATCCCACCGCTCGCAATCACCGCCAGGTCGGTCGAGTCGACAACATCCTCCATCAGCGCCAGGTCGGCTCCCTGCATCAATCCTTCCTTGTGTACAGCCGTCACCAGCACGCCGGCCAGCGGCAGCAGCGACAGTCGCTCGATCGCTTCGTCGATGTCGAGGTGCATCGTCTTCGTCCAGCCGCGCGTGACGATCTTACGGTCGCGCACGTCGGCGGCGACGATCAGCTGGTCCGGAAAATCATCGGCCACTTCGGCGAGCCATTCTTCATCTTCCAGTGCGCGTGTGCCAACGACCACGTACGTGGCGCCGGCGTCGATCAGCCGCACGATGGCGTCGCGGTCGCGGACGCCGCCGCCCACCTGCACCGTCAGATCGGTGCGATCGAGGATGCGCTCGATGACGCGACTGTTGTTGCCGCGACCGGTGGCCGCATCGAGATCGACGATGTGCAGCGCCAGAAACCCTTTCGCTTCCCAGTCGAGTGCCACCGCCACGGGATCGGGCAAGCGGATACGCTCTGCAGCGTATTCGCCGCCTACCAACTGCACGCAGGCACCGTCACGGAGATCGACGGCGGGAATGGCAATCATGTCTGCACCTCGCGCAGCCACGCGTGCACAAAACTCACGCCGGCCGCACTGCTCTTTTCAGGGTGGAACTGCACGCCAGTGCATCGTCCGACGCGAACCATGGCGGGAAAACGATCCTGCTCGTGCGTGCTCCACGCCACGACGGTCGACGGATCAGTGGGTCGACAGACAAAACTGTTGGCGAAGTATGCCATGCGCAGCTCTGAGGCGTCGAGCAGCGTGTCGCGTCGTGCGTTCATCTCGAGCGCATTCCATCCGATCTGCGGGACGCGCGCGGCATGCAGCTTGTCGACTCGACCAGCGATCACGCCAAGGCCTTCGCCGCCTCCTTCATCACTTGCATCAAACAGCACCTGCATGCCGAGGCAGATACCGAGCGTCGGCAGTCCGGCGCGAATGGCGCGCTGCATGACCATGCGGCCGGCATCACCGAGCGCGCTCGTCGCGGCGGGAAACGCACCGACGCCAGGCAGGACGAGTGCATCGACTGAGACGGCGGTGGTCGGATCGGTGTCGACCTGCACACTGACACCCGGACGCTCCAGCGTCTTGATCAAGGAATGCAGGTTGCCGGCGCCGTAATCGAAGATGCTCAGCTTCACTTCTTCCCGACCTTCTTCATCGCGCCGGCGAGTGCTTTCACACACTGCTCCACCATCGGCCACGGCCCGACGGAAATACGGAGGCAGTCGCCGACGCGCGGCAGGTTCGGGAACGGGCGCACACCAACGCCCTTCTCGCGCATTGCCATACCGACCGCAACGCAATTCTTCACGGGCACACAGACGAAGTTGGCGCTTGACGGCATCGGATCGAGATCGAGCTTGAGCAGTTCGATGGTCAGCCGATCACGGATTTCGATCGCGAGCTGGATGTGTTCCTCGACCCACTGCACGTCCGACTGGAGCGCCGTGATCGCGACCTGCTCGGCGAGCGCGTTGACCTTGTAGGGGCCGCGTGACTTCTCGACTTCCGCCACGAGTTCCGGCGCGCCGATCGCGTAACCCACGCGCAATCCCGCGAGGCCGAACGCCTTCGACATCGTGCGGATCAGCAGCACACGATTCGAGCGCCTGAGCAGGTCGATGTTCGATACGCCGGCGAATTCCACATACGCCTCGTCCACCAGCAGTACGCCGGGTGCATTGTCGATCAGCTTCTCGAGCGTGCGTCGTGGGACGAGTGCGCCGGTGGGATTGTTCGGCGAACAGACGTAGATCAGCTTCGCACCGGTCGCGAGCAGCGCGTCGGCGTTCACATCATGGTCCGGCAGTTCCGTCACGAGTGTCGAGCGCAGCGTGTTCATCTTCGCGAAGATCGGGACCATCGCGAACGTCGGATCCGTTGCGGCGACGAGGTCGCCCTCGTTCCCGAACGCGCGCATCGCCGAGTCGAGGATGTCGTCCGAGCCGCACCCGGTGACGATCATGTCGGGTGTGACGCCGGCGTGGTCGGCGAGTGCGCGCTTGAGCTCCGAGCCGTAGAGCGTCGGGTAGCGTGTGATGGTGCTGTGCGCGAAGTCACGGATCGCGCGTTCCGCACGCGGCGGCACGCCCCACAGATTGGTGTTGTCGGTGAGGTCGAGTTTCACCGGGGTGCGTTTTGGATCGTACAGCGGCACGTCGTTGTACGCCGCGCGCGCAATCGCGAGGCGGTCGGTGGCCGGCGTGGTCATGTCGCGGAACTCCACTGCCGCGCCGTGGCGGCGTGATTGGGCAAGCCTTCGCTGTCGGCGAACAGACCGACGTCGGATGCGAGTGATGCGGCAGCGACGGGTGTCACGCGCTGCCACGATGTCCAGCGGATGAAGTCGAGCGTCGAGAGGCCGGAATAGCAGCGTGACAGCCCACCGGTCGGCAACACGTGATTGGCGCCCGTCATGTAGTCGCCGAACGCCACGCTTGCCGATTCGCCGATGAATACGGTGCCGGCGCCACGGAGCGCCGCCAACGCCGCGTCGAGCGATGCCGGCGCGAGGGCCAGCAGCAGATGTTCCGCGGCCCACATGTTCGCGAATGTGATCGCAGCGTCGAGCGTGTCGGCATGTACCACACCGCCGGCAAACGCCAAGGCGTCGCGAATGATCTCGCCGCGTGCGACGGACGGCACCAGCGCACTGACGGCCGCTGCTACACGCTCCGCCACGTCTGCGCCGACCGCCACACACACCACGGCCGCACGCGGGTCGTGCTCGGCCTGCGCCAGCATCTCGCGTGCAACGATCTGTGCGTCCGCCTGCGCATCCGCAATCACCAGCAGCTCGCTCGGCCCGGCAGGTGAATCAATTGCGACGGCACCGGCGCATTGCAGCTTCGCTTCCGCCACCCAGGCATTGCCCGGTCCGACGATGCGATCGACACGTGGCACGGATTCGGTCCCGTACGCCATCGCCGCAATGGCGCCCGCGCCGCCAATCGCGAACACACGATCGGCATTCGCAATCGCGGCGGCGGCCAGTACCACATCCGAGGGCTGTCCCGATACCGATGCGGGCGAACAGACGATCACGTCCTGCACGCCAGCAACTTTCGCCGGCACCACGCCCATGATCAGCGAACTGGGATACGCGGCACGCCCACCGGGTGCGTACACACCCACGCGCTGCAGCGGATCGGGACGACGGCCGATGCGAATGCCCGGCTCCGTCTCGACCTCGACGGCCTGTGGGAGAAACGCGGTGTGTGCCGCACGCACGTTGCGCACGGTGCGTTCGAGCGCCGCGCGCAGCTCCGGCGCCATCGCGTCACGCGCACGTTCCCACTCGCTGCGCGGCACCTCGAGCGCGTCGAGTGTGGCGCCGTCGAACTCGCGCGCCATGCGACGCAGTGCGTGATCGCCGCTCTGCTGCACACGCTTGATGATGGTCGCTGTCTGCTCGCGCACGATCTCGTCAGCCGACGTTGAACGATCACAGAGTGTGCGATGATCGTCCGCGGTGAGCGCTGAAATCGCGCCGGTGAATCGGAACAGTCGTGCACTCATGGCATCAATCGCTCGATGCGTGTGACGAGAATGCCCTGTCCGCCAAGCAACTTGAGCTGGCCGATGGTGCGATAGATCGTGGCCGCCGACACGACGGCGTGCACCGCCACCATTTCGCCATGATCCATGATGTCGATCACGGTCGGCCCGTTGATGCCGGGCAGGATCGCCTGCACTTCCTCCAGCTTTGCGCGGGGTACGTTCGCCATCAGATACCGGCGACCGCGGGCACGAATCACGGAGGACAGCGCGTCGACGAGTTCGTCGAGCTGCGTGCGTCGCGCGTCGCCCCCTGGCACACACGTGATCACGCGAGCGGTGGACTCGAGCACGGTGGCGATCTCCATCAGCCCGTTGACCCGCAGCGTCGATCCGGTCTCGGTGAGATCGACGACGATGTCGGCGATGCCAAGGTGCGGCGCGATTTCGGCGGCACCGGAGACGGGGACGATATCGACCGGAATGCCGGCCTTGGCGAAGTAGTCGGCGGTGATGCGTGGGAAGACAGTCGCGACGCGTGGTTTGCCCTGGAGGTCGCCGAGCGTCCGGATCCGTCCTTCCTCGCGCACCGCGACGACCAGACGACAGCGTCCGAATTCGAGGTCGAGCAGCTCGTCGACGGGCCGTCCTGATTCGCGCACCAGATCGAGGCCGGTGATGCCTGCCTGTGCGGCACCGTCGGCGACGAACTCCGGAATGTCCGAGGCGCGCACGAAAATCGCCTCGAATTCTCCGCCCAGCGACGCGGTCAGGGCGCGGTCACCCTTGCCGCGGACTTCGAGGCCGGCGTCGGTGAACAGGGACCGCGCATCCTCGGAGAGTCGGCCTTTGTTGGGAAGTGCTATGCGAAGCATGCGGTGGTGTCGTGATTGGGGACAAAAACAGCGGCGGCCCGTCCAGAAACCGGACGGGCCGCCGCGATGCATAGTGCCAGCGTGAAACAGCTACGCGACGCACCAGACCCGGACGACGCCCGTCGGGCGGCTTCCATGATGATGGTCGTGGTGGTGCTGCGAGGCTGCGCGATGCATGGCAGGTACAGTAGCGGAGCGGAACGACACGGTCAACGCTGTGGTATTGGCTGCGGGATTACACGCACCAATCGCCGCGCGCGTGACTCGATCAGGCGCTGCTGTCGGGAACGTGTTGTCGTTGGCCCTGTGTTCGTTACAGGCCCACGCGCGTCTCCATTTCGGCAGACGTTGCCCGGGGACTTGCCCCCGGCGCTTGGGGCCCTAAGCTTCCCGCAGTTTCGAGGCAGCAGCAGGCACGAAACTGAGGCAGCCGTCACGGGACGTGATGTTCGTCTGTCCGATAATCACCGGTTACGAGGAGTCATTCAATGCAGTTCAAGGTTCTGGTAGTCGCAACGAGCGCATTCGCGCTTGCCGCGTGTGGTGGTGGTGAGAAGAAGGCGGCTGACACGGCTGCGGCTCCTGCCGCTGCGGCACCGGCGATGGAAGCACCGGCCGCAGGTGGCGCGATGGCAGCTGGCGCAGTTGCCGCCGCACCGATCACGGGCACGACGCATGAAGTGAAGATGATCGGCGACGAGAAGGGCTATCGTTTCGAGCCGGCCGCCATCACGATCAAGGCCGGCGACGGCATCAAGTTCGTGGATGTCAAGGGTGGCCCGCACAACGTCGCCATCGATCCGGCATCAGCCGGCGCTTCCGCGGCGCAGCTGACGGCCAACATGCCGGAAAGCACGGGCGAGCTGACGGGCAAGATGCTGGTGACCGACGGCGATGCCTGGACGATGTCGTGGGGCAAGATTGCCGCCGGCACGTACACGGTGATCTGCACGCCGCATCAGGCCATGAACATGATCATGAAGGTCACAGTTCAGTAAGCTGATCGCCTGCAGTACAAGCGCGGGGGCGGTGCGGGGGGCGGGGCCGCGGCTGGGTTTTATTGGTCGGGGGGGTGATACGGTGTCATTGCTTCTTG
>JANLPZ010000103.1:0-59911 GCA_031367535.1 Gemmatimonadaceae bacterium | reverse complement strand
TCGGCCTCACCCATGTCGTCCGGATGACGCAGTCCGTGAAACTGGACGAATCGCCGAGTCCAGGCGGTGTACGCCTCTTCGGTGCGCGGGGAATAGTGACGGAGCCGCATGTTAGCCCGCATCGTCTGCAGCAGTTTCGGTTTCGGCGTCACGGAGGACTACATAAAACTTGCGCCGACTACCCGATAACCGATTCCACGCACGTCACATCATTCTGGCATCGGAATTCTGTCAGAGACGATCTGTCAGCGGAGGTCCGTGCGCACGGCGCCACACTGCCCCGTGTGCGACGCACGTGCCGTCACCTCACGCCTCCCGCCGCGGCATCCCACGCCGACGACGCACTCGCAGCAAGAGCCCGTTCGCCGGGTGGATGTACAGCGCGCCGACCCGCAGCGGATACATCGCGACGTACCTCCGCCCCGGCCCACTGCAGACCGCGCCATCGTCTGCCATGACGACATCCCGTTCCACAAAATCCCATACGTGCTGCAACACATGCAGCTGCACAGCAGTCCGCGGCCGGATGTTGGCGCAGATCTCAGAATACACGACGTTCCACGGACGTCCCGCCTGACTCACCAGGAAACGACGCAGCGGCGCGAGATTCTCGTTCAGCTCCCGTCGGGTGCCGGCCCCAGTGTGCCGCTTGCGGACACCTTCCCGAGCCGGCAGATCATCGATGCTTGCATTCTTCTCCCACGGCGCGTGACGTGTCGCATTCCGCATACCGCGGCGCGGACGCTCCACAATCACATCGGACATGTCTGGACGCATAATCTCCTCAATGCCAGCAAACGTCGTGCCGACGTGACACGTGGGCAGCGCGACGCGTCAGAATGATGATGTGCGCGTCGTTCTGAGTCGCGTCTGAACGGGATGGACTTCCGATATCCGCGCCGTCGTTACCCACCACCCTTACGCAGAAACTCCGCAAACTCCGTCGGCAACCCGGCCGCGACCACACCGCGCGCCGCCGCCTCGACGTCATACACGACGCGCACGATCTCGACTTGTACGCCAGAACTCGACACATCGAGCATGACATACGCCGCCCGTGCATCACCGTCCTTCGGCCGGCCAACGCTGCCGGTATTCACGAAAGTCACGCCGCCAACCACACGCTGCCACGGCACGTGCGTGTGGCCGAAGCACAGCACATCACCAGCGCGCACGCCTGCCTGGGATGCCATCTTCGACAGGAAGTCGTCGCTGCGATCCGCCGTCACGTACACGAGGTTGCTCACCGGCGTCGCGTGCACCAGCACCACCGTCGGCCCCGCGACGTGACCGCCCAACGGACGGACATCGAGTCGAAACGGCAGTGCGGCAAGAAACTGTTTCGTGTCTGACGCGATATGTGCGCCGGTCCACACGAAACTCTCGTGCGCCAGTTCCTCCTGCCGCGCATTCTCACTGCGACACCCGCAATGCGCCGCATTCCGCGCGACGGTCGAATCGTAGTTGCCGGCCACACCCGTGATTCCACGCGCGCGAATCAGCTCGACGACCTCGTTCGGCCACGGGCCGTACCCCACCAGATCGCCGAGGTGATACGTCTCCACAACATCGTCACGTGACGCGATGGCGCGCAGCACCGACTCGAGCGCCGGCAGGTTGCCATGCACGTCCGAGATCAGGGCGATACGCGTCACGTCACGTCGCTCCGATCAGGTGCAGCAGTCAGGCCCACAACAACTCGCGGCGCTTGCATCGCTTGTCGCGAGCGCTCCATTCGCTGTGTCGTCCTTCTGTGCCGCGCTCGTCGCTGCGTTCACGACGGCCATCGGCGTGCGCAATCGCTTCGGCGACACTCCAGGCTTCCTCGCACGAATGAACGCACCCATGAAGCGCCCATCGACTTCCTTCGCGAAGCGCTCCACATCGAGGCCCGTGCCAGCCAGGAACGCTGCCGCATCCGCCGCCTGATACACACGCGTTGGTTCGATGCTCGCACTCTCAAACCCGACGTCACGCAACAGTCCAAGAAACTCCTGCTCTTCGAGCGCACCGGCCACACAACCGACCCACAGCTCCATGTTCTTCTTCACGTCCGCCGGCACGTCACCGCGCACCACCACATCGCTCACGGCGAATCGTCCACCGGGCTTCAGCACGCGAAACGATTCCGCCAGTACCGCCCGCTTGTCGCCCGACAGGTTCACGACACAATTCGAGATGATCACATCGACGGTGTTCGACGGCAGTGGAA
Source organism: Gemmatimonadaceae bacterium (assembly GCA_031367535.1). Lineage (GTDB taxonomy): Bacteria > Gemmatimonadota > Gemmatimonadetes > Gemmatimonadales > Gemmatimonadaceae > JACMLX01. The sequence continues at coordinate 57,699 of JANLPZ010000103.1, read as the reverse complement.
TCTGCTCGATGTGACCGCGCAGGAACTCCACATTCGTCGCGCCGGCGCGATCCTTGTTCGCGTTCGCCAGCGCCAGCATCTCGTCGGTCATATCCAGGCCATACGCCTTGCCACTCGGCCCGACGCGTTTCGCCGACAGCAGCACGTCGATGCCGCCGCCCGACCCGAGATCGAGCACCACCTCGCCCTCGACCAAGTCGGCCAGCGCCGTCGGATTGCCGCAGCCGAGTGATGCCAGCAACGCTTCGGCGGGCACGCCAGCGGCCTCACCGGCATCGTAGAGATTGGCCGTGATCGGATCCCAGCTCTCCGTGCTCGCGCCGCAACAACCGCTCGACCCGTCCGCCGGCGCACAGCACGACGCACCGGCGCTTGCCGACGCGTCACTCACACGTTGCGCGACCGCTGCGTAACGCGCCTGCACCGTGGTCCGCAGTTCCGATAAATCATGTTCGCCGTGCTCCTCTGTGACCTTCACTCCGTTCGGCAGCATCTGGCGCTCCTGTTGAGCAAGAAATCTTGATGGATGGGACAAATGAAATCGGTGGTCCAGACAGTACTGATTGCGCCTTATCCGCAGCACGTCGATGAATTCGCCCGCTTGGCTCGTGGACGCAGACCGGCCAGCATACCTTCCGCTTCGACGATCGCGTCGCGCTGCAGCGTGTAGTACGACCAGCGGCCCTCGCGTCGATCGGTCACCAGGCCCGCGTCCTTCAGCACCTTGAGATGGTACGACAGTCGCGACTGTGCCGCACCAACCACGTCCATGAGGTCGCACACGCAGTGTTCACCGCTCAGCAGGACCGAAACGATCTCCACCCGTGCTTCGTCAGACAGGGCGTGGAACAGCTCGGCCGCGCGCGCGAAGTCGGTGGTGGTCTCGGTGGGCATATGATCAATCGTACCAGTATTTTTTGATATGTCAAGTCCGAGACGTTCCGTCATCCCGCCAGCCGGAGATGAGCGTGGTGCCCACGACCATGCGCACGACCAGCCGCACGATCACGCACACGACCACGCGCATGATCACGGCGACGGTGACGCGCATGGACATGACCACGCCGGCCATTCGCATCGCGGGCATTCACACGCCCCCGCATCATTCGGTCGTGCGTTCGCCATCGGCGCGACACTCAACATCGTGTTCGTGCTCGTCGAAACGATCTTCGGCCTGCGCGCCAACTCGGTCGCGCTGCTCGCCGACGCGGGTCACAATCTCAGCGACGTTGCCGGCCTGCTGATCGCGTGGGGCGCGAGTGTGCTTGCCACACGCGGTCCGACGGTTCGCCGCACCTACGGCCTGCGCAGCACGTCGATTCTCGCCGCAGTCGTCAATGGCGTCGTGCTGATGCTCGCGATCGGTGCGATTGCGTGGGAAGCGGCGACGCGAGTGCGCGTTCCTGAGGCCGTCGCCGCCGGCACCATCGAATGGGTCGCCGCGGTTGGCATTCTCGTGAATGGCTTCACCGCCTTTCTGTTTCTGCGCGGCCGCAAGAGCGACTTGAACATACGCGGCGCGTATCTGCACATGATGGCGGACGCCGCGATTTCTGCGGGCGTTGTCGTCACCGGCATCATAATCTCGATGACCGGCTGGCTCTGGCTCGACACCGCCGTCAGTCTCGCGATCGCCGCGATCATTGCCTACAGCACGTGGGGACTGTTGCGCGAATCACTCGATCTCGCGCTCAGCGCCGTGCCGGCGCACGTCGATCCGTCCGCCGTCGAGCGATACCTACGCGGCCTGCCCGGCGTGACCGGCGTGCATGATCTGCATATCTGGGGCATGAGCACGACCGACGTGGCACTCACGGCTCATCTCATCCGCCCCGAAGTCTGCGATGACGATGCGCTGCTGATCGATGCGGCTGGCACCCTCCAATCCCGCTTCGGCATCTCACACCCCACGCTCCAGATCGAACGCGGCCACGGCCCCCACGACTGCCACCTCGCGCCCGCCGACGTCATCTAGCATGACCGCCATCAAGCAACTGTCACACCGTCCTCCAACAGCAAGCGCAGCAAAAGCAACAGCAAGATCAACAGCCTTAACGCAAAACTGCGAACAGCCGCAAAACTGCCGAGTTCAAATCCGCAGTCACGCTATGATTGATCGATTGTGCACGACCTCATTGCAGTTTTGCGGCTGTTCAGTTTTGCGTTAATGCAGTTCGCAGTTCGCAGTTTGCAGTTCGCAGTTCGCAGTTCGCAGTTCGCAGATTCAACTGCTAGACGTTGCAGAGCGCGTACGCTTCACGCAGCGAGACCATCGGTTCGCGCACCGGAATGAACTCCTGCGCGACGTAGCCCGTGAAACCGAGGTCGGCGATCGCCTTCATGATCGTCGGATAGTGCAGCTCCTGCGCGTCGTCGATCTCGTGACGGCCCGGCACACCACCCGTGTGGTAGTGGTTGATGTAGGCGAAGTTCTCGCGGATCGTGCGGATCACATCGCCTTCCATGATCTGCATGTGATACACGTCATACAACAGCTTGAATCGCGGTGACCCGACGCGCTTGACCAGCTCCGCACCCCACGCCGTGTGATCACACATATAGTCTTTGTGATCCACTTTCGAATTGAGCAGCTCCATGATCACCGTCACACCCAGTCGCTCGGCCGTCGGCATGATGCGCTTGAGACCGACGGCGCAGTTCGCGAGGCCTTCCGCATCGGACATGCCGGCGCGATTGCCGGAGAACACGATCATCTGCGGAATGCCCGCCGCCGCGACCAGTGGCAACAGTCGCTCCGACTCTGCCACCAGCCGGTCGTGTTGATCGGGGCGATTGAAGCCGATTGGAATCGTGCTCGGTCCATTCGACACCGCACACGTCAGACCGTAGGGCTTGATTGTCGCCCACTCGTTTTCGCTCAGCAGGTCGATGCCCTTGAAGCCCATCGCCGCGACATCGCGCGCCAGCGTGTCGAGCGGAATTGCCTGGTAACACCAGCGACAGACACTCTGCCTGATCCGGCCGGCCGGTGCCGCCGGCGTCACTGATTCGGCCAGCATTGGTGTGATGCCTCCCAGCATCTGCGCTGCTGATACCGCGCCCAGCGCGGCCAGCATTTCCCGTCGCTCCATTGTGCCTCCCCGAAGACTGATCCGCGCCCGAGTTGCCGGCCACTGCGCACACGCTACGCACGTGCGCAGCGAGAGGCCAGCGTCTCCGTATGCAGCACAGCGTCCGTCACCGCCATGGCCCGCCGAGCACCACTTCGCAGAGCTCGGACGGCCGCGTGTGATCATCGACGTCCACCACGACCAGCGCGCGTGTCGCATCGCGCGGATCGAGCACCAGCCCCTCGACTTTCCCTGCGAACGGCGCACCCCGTTCGTCGCGGATCAGCGTCCAGCGCGCCGGCTTGCGACGATCGGTGGGAATCACACCCAGCGCCGAGCCGCCCACCTCGCCGTCCTCCGACGCATCCTCAGACGCTTCCGCCGCCGCCGAATACATCACCTGTGTGCGCCCCATCGGAATCGCGTCGGTGAACCCGAGTCGCACACCATCGATCGCACCGAGTTCGTATTGCGTGATGCGTGTGATGTCGGGGAGTGGTGCGTGCTCCGGATCCGCGATGTGCGCGTCAAGCGCGCTCCAGTCGAGATCACACGTCGCATCCAGCGGATGCAGACCGTCACTCGCCGCACCGTTGCCGCGACCGAACAAGCGGATCATGCCATCGAGATACAGTGCGCCCTCGATATTCATTTCGCTGCCGGCGAAGGTCGATTCGGCACGCAGCATCGCGTACAACGCTGGCAGTGCGACGAGTGATGGTTCCTGCGGACTGCAGTTGGAAGCAGTGCCACGGAATGCAAGCGACATCACGTTCTCCCGGCGCTTCTTCGATCCCGAGCCGAATGCCAACAGCCGCGTGCCACCCGATACCGGCACACGCGCCATCGCCTCGAGATCGTGTTTGTATTTCTTGTTGCCGCGGCCGTCGTCGAACTGCCGCAGATTCTCCCTGCCGGCCGGCAGCGTGATGGCATCAGCGAGCCCTGTCGCCGGATCGACGATCGCGACGAAGTTCACATCATCCTGCACGAGCGCAACCCGTGTGCCGACCCACGCCATCGACGACGCCGCACGCACGAACGCCGGCCGGTCGACCGACGCATCGGCACCAGTTGCGTAGTACATCGGCACACGACGCACGATCCGCGCGCTCAGCGCAGGGTCTGCTGTACTGACAGTCTGTCGGAATGATGAGCGATCGGCCATGGACGGGTATCGTAGCTTTGAGACAGAAGCACGCAGGGAAGATACTGCGTCACCCGTCACCCTCAGTGATACGAACCATGAAGATCGAAATCTGGTCCGACATCGCCTGCCCCTGGTGTTTTGTCGGCAAACGCCGCTTCGAATCCGCGCTTGCGAATTTCCCAGAACGAGACGCACTCGAAATCGTGTGGCGCAGCTTCGAGCTCGACCCGAACGCGCCCGCCAGCCAAAATGCGCCGCATGCCGAGTTGCTGGCGAATAAATACCGGATGCCCGTGACAAAGGCCGAAGCGATGCTCGAGACGATGACCGCCACCGGTGCCGCTGACGGAATCACCTTCCGCTTCGACCGCGCGAAGTCAGGCAACACCTTCGACACCCATCGCCTCGCACACTTCGCCGCCGCGCACCACAAGCGTGACGTGATGGTCGAGCGACTCTTCACTGCCTACTTCACCGACGGCGATGCGATGAGCGATCACGACACGCTCGTGCGCTTGGCCACCGAAGTTGGTCTCGACGCCGACGCCACACGTGCGATGCTTACGAGCGACGCCTTCGCCGCCGACGTCCGCGCCGACGAACAACGCGCGCAGGACTTCGGCATCACCGGCGTCCCCTTCTTCGCCATCGACGAAAAATACGCCATCTCCGGCGCGCAACCATCCTCGGTCATCGCCAACGCGCTCGCTCAAGCCTGGTCCGAGCACCAGCCGGCATCCTCGCTCATCTGACCAAAAAGTTTTCGCGCGGGGACGCGGGGACGCGGGGGCGCGGGGCGATCAGCGACACCGCAACCAACGCAACTGCAACAGTGTTCGCGCGGAGGCACGGACGCGCGGAGACGGGCAAGAACAACTGACTTGTTGAAACTGCGTGTGCAGAGCGCAGTTTCAAAAATATGCTTTTGCACTTCTCCGTGATTCAGCGACTCCGCGCGAACACTGTTGCTGTTGAACTTGTGTTGGTTGCCGTCTTGCCGAACTCCCCGCGTCCCCGCGCCCCCGCGCGAAAACTGTTCGATCGCGCAACCAGGACTACGGCATCAGCGCAAACATCTCCGACGGATTCCGCAGCGAAGCAACATCCGCGAGACGAGTAGACACGATGTCGAGGATCTTCGTGTGCGGCACGATGTAGAACTGCCCCGCATCGATCGCCGCGAACGTCATCGCCGCAATGTCCGGCGCGGAGATCCGCCCCGACTCCACCGCTTTCACACTCGCCTGCTGCGCGGCCAGCATCGACGGGGTCGGCGGCGCGCTATTCTGCAGCTCGGCCGGCCGGTTACGATGTGATTGCGCGATGCCGGTCGGCACGAACGCCGGACAGAGCACCGACACACCCACCTTCGCCTGCACTAGCCTCAGATCCTGATACAACGTCTCACTGAGCGCGACGACCGCGTGTTTGCTGACGTTGTAGATGCCCATGTTCGGCGCCGAGATCAGGCCGGCCGCCGAGGCGGTGTTGACGATGTGCGCTGGCTCGCCGTGCGCGAGCATCAGCGGTGTGAAGATACGCACACCGTGAATCACGCTCCACACATTCGCGCCCATCACCCACTGCCAGTCGGCGTCGGTGCTCTCCCACACGAAGCCGCCTGACGCGACACCGGCGTTGTTGAACAGCAGATGCACCGCGCCGAACGCCGCCATCGTCGCGTCGGCGAGCGCCTGCACCGCCTCCGCTTTCGACACATCGGTACGCACACCGATCACGTCCGCGCCCGCCGCACGCAGCTCGTCGACCGTGGCGTCGAGTGCGGCCTGATTGATGTCCGCCAGCGCGAGACGCATTCCGCGCCCAGCCGCCATGCGCGCAAACTCGCGTCCGAATCCGCTGCCGGCACCGGTGATCACCGCGACGCGTCCAGTCATTTCCATGTCAGTTCCATGCCCGTGGCTCCGAAGAGACGTTACGCGATCTCGAACAGTCCGGCCGCACCCATGCCGCCGCCGATGCACATCGTCACGACCGCGTATTTCACACCGCGTCGCTTCCCTTCGATCAACGCATGACCGGTGAGACGCTGTCCGCTCACGCCATATGGATGACCAACTGCAATCGCACCGCCGTTCACATTCAGGATCGCCGGATCGATGCCGAGTGTGTCGCGGCAGTACAGCACCTGCACCGCAAACGCTTCGTTCAGCTCCCACAGGCCGATGTCGTTCACGGACAATCCCGCGCGCGTGAGCAGCTTCGGCACCGCGAACACCGGACCAATGCCCATCTCGTCCGGCTCACATCCCGCCACCGCAAATCCGCGGAACACACCGAGAATCGGTGCACCACGTTGCTCCGCGGCGGCGCGATCCATCAGCACGCAGGCGCCCGCGCCATCGGAGAACTGACTCGCGTTACCCGCCGCGATCGTACCACCTTCCACCGCCGGCTTGATCTTCGCGATGCCCTCGTACGTTGTGTCACCGCGAATGCCTTCATCCGCACTCACCGTCACTTCGTGTGTGGTGATTTCGTTCGTGACCTTGTCCTGCACACCCATCGTTGTCGTCACGCTCACCAGTTCCGCATCGAACTTGCCGGCGTCGCGTGCCGCCGCCGCCTTCTGCTGCGACAGCGCGCCGTATTCATCCATCCGGTCGCGTGTGATGCCGTAACGCTTCGCCACCGTCTCCGCCGTCTGCAGCATCGGCCAGTACAACGTGGGCTTGTGTTCCTTGAGCCACGCCTCCTGCAGCATCTTCTTGTTCATGTCGTTCTGCACGCAGCTGATCGATTCCACACCACCGGCCACGTAGACATCCGCTTCATTCGCGATGATGCGTTGCGCCGCCATCGCAATCGCCTGCAATCCCGAGCTGCAGAAACGGTTCAACGTCACACCAGACACGGTCACCGGCAATCCGGCACGCATCGCGATCTGGCGCGCAATATTCAGCCCGGTTGCCCCTTCCGGATATGCACAGCCCATCAGCACATCCTCGACTTCGGCGCCGTCCACGCCTGCGCGCTCGAGAGCCGCGCCGACCGCCACCGCGCCGAGTGTCGCGCCATGTGTCATGTTGAACGCGCCGCGAAAGGACTTGGCGAGGGGGGTTCGTGCCGTCGAGACGATGACTGCTTCGCGCATCTGCCGGAACTCCGTTGATTGTCCGGCGCGAAGTGTACCGTCCGCGTCAGGGTTGCAATAGGGAAGCGACAGCCCCTGACCATGCGCGCGCCACGGGCTACAATTGCAAGGCACCACTCGGCGCTGACGCCGGACACCACGCTTCAGCCGGCACCCTCTCAGGCCTGACCACCATGCCTCTCGTGCGCGACGTTCCGACGACACCGTTCTCCGATCAGAAGCCTGGCACGTCCGGCCTGCGCAAGCGCACGACGGTGTTCCAGACGCCGCACTATCTCGAGAATTTCGTGCAGGCACTGCTCGACGTGGCCGCCCTCGATGCAAGCACCACGCTGATCGTCGGCGGCGACGGTCGCTTCCTCAATCGTGAGGCAACGCAGACCATCATCCGTATGGCGGCCGCGAACGGCATCACGCGCGTTATGGTCGGCCAGGGTGGACTGCTCTCCACACCGGCCGCATCGCATCTCATCCGACTGCACGGTGCCGGCGGCATCATCCTGTCCGCCAGTCACAATCCCGGCGGCCCGGATGGCGACTTCGGCATCAAGTACAACGCCGGTAATGGTGGACCGGCGCCGGAATCGTTCACCAACGAAGTCGCGAAACGTGCCGCCGCGCTGACGTCATATCGCATCGCCGACATGGCCGACGTGCCGCTCGACACAATCGGCACCCACACGTTCGATGCGTTCGCGGTTGTTGTGGTCGACCCGGTGACTGAGTACGCAACGCTGATGGAATCGCTGTTCGACTTTGCCGCGATTCGCGCGCTCTTCGCCGGAGGCTTCCGCATGCGCTTCGATGCCATGCACGCCATCACCGGCCCCTACGCCACTGAGATCATCGAACGTCGACTTGGCGCGCCGTCAGGCACCGTCATCAATGGCACACCGCTGCCGGATTTCGGCGGCGGACATCCCGATCCGAACCTCACCTACGCACACGATCTGGTCGAGGAACTCTTCGGCGCATCGGCTCCCGACTTCGGCGCTGCCTCCGATGGCGACGGCGATCGCAACATGGTGCTCGGCAAGCGTTTCTTCGTCACACCGTCGGACAGTCTCGCAATTCTGGCTGCGAATGCGACGCTCGCTCCCGGATATGCGAAGGGCATCGCCGGTGTCGCGCGATCGATGCCGACCAGCGCTGCCGTCGATCGCGTCGCGAAAGCGATGAACCTGCCCTGCTTCGAGACGCCGACGGGATGGAAATTCTTCGGTAATCTGCTCGACGCGGGTCGCATCACACTCTGCGGCGAAGAGAGCTTCGGCACCGGATCCAATCACGTGCGTGAGAAGGACGGGTTGTGGGCCGTGCTGTTCTGGCTCAACGTCGTCGCGGCGCGTGGTCAGTCGGTCGCGCAGATCGTCACCGAACACTGGACGACGTACGGTCGCAACTACTACACGCGCTACGACTATGAGGAAGTGCCGAGTGATGCGGCAGCGGGTGTGATGCAGCAGTTGCGCGATGAGCAGGTGTCACAGCCTGGACAGACGATTGCCGGTCGGAAGATTGCTGCGGCGGATGATTTCTCGTATCTCGATCCAATCGATGGATCGACGAGTGCGCATCAGGGTTTGCGCATCCTCTTCGAGGACGGCTCACGCATCATCTATCGTCTGTCCGGCACAGGCACGGCGGGCGCCACGCTGCGTGTCTACATCGAGAGTTACGTCGCCGGTCCGGACGGACTCGATCGTGATCCGCAGGACGCCTTGAAGGAACTCGTGCAGGCAGCGCTCGCGATCGCGCAGATTCCGCAGCGCACCGGTCGCACCGCGCCCACCGTCATCACGTGATGTTGACTATCTGACCGATGCGTGCAGCAGAGGGTGCTCGACCTTCTTTGGCGTCGGGCGCCCAATCACGACCGTGATGTTGTCGCTGCCCCCGGCGTCGAGTGCATCCTGCACAAGCGCTTCGCAGCACTGTTTCGCCGATGTCATGGTGCGCAGTCGTTCGGCGATCTGTTCGTCGCTGACGTGTTTCGTGAGGCCATCGCTGCACAGCAAGCCGATCACGTCCCACGACTGCTCCATGCGCGTCACGACCGGCATCGCTTCCTCGCCGCCGATCGCGCTCGAGAGCACGTTGTTGAGCGGCGAGCGCATCGCCTGCGTGCGCGTCAGCACACCTGCGTCGACCAGATCCTGCACGATGGTCTGGTCACGCGAGATCTGCGTCAGTGCGCCGTTGCGAAACACGTAACAGCGGCTGTCACCCACCTGCAGCAGGTACGCGTACGGCCACACGCCGAGCCAGAGCGTGAGTGTCGTCGCCATGCCGCGTGCTTCCGGTGGTCCGTCGGCGCGTTCCTTCGCGATGTCGGCATGCACACGCATCGCTGCCTCGGAGAGCGCGGTGTGCAGCTCCGTATCGTCGCCTTCCTCGAGCCGGTAGAAACATTTGGCGCAAGCCGAGACATAATTGAGGATGCCTTCGACCGCCTGACGGCTGGCTTCACCGCCCATCAGACTGCTGCCGACACCATCGGCGACCACCGCCAGCAGCGCGAGACGTTCCGTCGTCGACTGACTTTCGGCCGGCGGGAGACTGGTCTGATGCACGACCACATCGCGCCGGAGCGACGAGATGATGAAGTGATCCTGATTCGTCTGGCGAACGAGACCCGTGTGGGTCAGTCCGTACACGTCGAGTTCGGAGTCGAGGGGCTTCCGGGCGACGAGTGTGTCGGTGGCAGTCTCAGCATTCATCGTGCGACGGGTGTCAGGGAAAAGTGTGCTTGACCCATGATACACCGCAGGCGCGATGCTGAGCGAGCCGTGCGGTCAACCGAGCGCCGTATCACAGCGAATCTGTGTGCGCTCTCACGGTTTCTTCGGCGGCACCGGCGGCGGCGGTGTCCGCGTCGTATCGCGTGGCGGCGTCTCATGATGCATGCCCTCGTGCGACATCCCCTCCATCGCACCCGTCATCGCGCCCACCTTCATACCCGTCATTCGACCTGTGGCGCGATCATGTTGCATCACTGCGCCACGTGTGACAGTCGGCATCGGCAGATCCGGCGCGAATCCGACCGACGGTCCTCCCATGTTGTTCACACCCATCGCCGCCGCCATCGTCAGCCAGGCCGCCACCGGCATCACATACGATTTGTCGTCGCGAAACATGCGCCCAGCCTTCACGATTTCGGCGCGCTTCTGATTCCGCGGCACCGCAGGATTCGCAAGGATGTCGCTCACCACATCATGCATCGAATGCAGGTTATCGAAAATGATCGCGGCCTCCGGGTACCGCGCCGCGAACACCGGTGCAATGGCGGCCGTCATCGGCATCTGATACGGCAGCGTGCGTGGCGGATCATTGAGCATCTGAAAGAATCGCGCAACGGTCGCACGCACCCCCGCCTCGCGCTCAACGCGCGTCGTGCCCGTCAGCAGCGGTTCATAGAGACCCACCTGAAACCAGTGATAGCCCCAGATCAGGCCATTGAACTTCGGATACTTCTGTCGGAATGCGAGTGAATACGGCTGCTCCTGCATCAGCTCCATACTTTTCGGCGTTGAGCTGAACGCCAGGTCGGCACGCGTCTTGTAATACGCGATCAGGCGCTGCACTTCGCGGTCGCGCGCCGCGTCATCGAGACGTTCGTCGGCCAGCACGTCATAGATCTGGCGATGCAGGATGTGCGACCAGTCGAACATCGCCTTCGCTTCTGGCGCGAGCTGCGCGTACATCGGCTCGATCGCCGTCTCTTCCAGCGGCACGCGCGGCGGTGACGGCAGGATCTTCTTCGTCAGCTGATCGTAGATGCGATCCTCGAGCAGCGTCGAGTCCGCACCGGGTTTAATCAGGAGCGTTTCGTAAAGTATCGCATGACCGTAGTCGAACGCGTTGAAGAGTCGATCGGCCGAGCGATAGTGCGTGCGGAACTGCCAGTTGTGCGACGCTTGCAGGTAGAACGTCTCGAACGTCGTGACCCATTGCGCGTGCACGGGTTCGGCGAGCAGCGCCACGGCAAGCATCACGCGTGTCAGATGTGCAAAAGCGACGCGAGTTGTCATCGCGACCTCCACGGCAAACCGGACGCGTACGCACCACCGGCGGTCAGGTACCAGGCCTGTGCCGGACCGGTCAGGTTGCGCCCGATGCCGCCGTCCATCGCCCAGCGGGGCGTGAGCTGATAACGCACACCCACGCCGCTGTTCCATTCCAAATCCTCACGCACATCGAGCGGTTTGCGTGCGTACAGTTCAGCCGTCATCAGCAGTGACTTGAGCGGGAGTGTGTGATCGATCGCCGCGCCCGTGAGCCAGCGTGACAGTTCGATGCTTTGTGCTGCCGCGCCGATCGGTGCGGCGACCGTCGACGCGATGCCCTGGCCGAATGTGTACTGCGCATTCAGATGCACGCGTGCGACGGGAAATGTCCGCGTCATGATGCCCTTGATGCTGGGATACGCGCGCGTCGGACCGAATCGGCCGACTGGCAGCAGCACTTCGCCCACCACGGCGAACGCCGGAATCCGCGTTTCCGTGTTGAGATTGTAGAGCACCGACAGATCGACGCCGGAGATGCCGGTTGCACTGCGCGCCCCGGGACGCGTCGTGTATGCGACCGGCACACCGAGCTCGATCTGCGCGCGATTCGCGAAGCCGTAGGCAAGCTCCGGTTCCACGCCCCAGGTGTACGCGCCGCCGCGAGCGCGCGACAATCGCACCGGCGCCACCTGCACCTCAAAACCGCGACGCTCGAGCGCGTACGCATCCTCGATCAGCACGGGTCGGCCGGCGTCCGTGTTGTAGTAGTCCGTCTGCGCCTGCACACTCCGAACGGCACCGAGCGCCGAACAGAATGCAACAACGGCAATCGCCCGTCTCGTCATCGCGTGTGTTTGTACATGAGATCCACCAGCTCGTCATACATCGCCTCGGCCGACTCCCCTTCCGCCTTGATCGCCGCCGTCGCGCAATGTTTCAGATGATTCCGCATCAACTCCCGCGCCACCGCCCGCAGCGCCTCATGCACTGACGAGATCTGCGTCAGCACATCTGCACAGTACCGCTCCTCTTCCACCATCTTCTGAATCCCCCGCACCTGCCCCTCGATCCGGCGCAGACGCTTCAGATTCTTCTGCTTCCCCTCCGCATCAACCCCGATCGCTTTCCTCGCGCAGTGCGAGTCACCCTCCACAGCAGCCGCCACGCCACTCAACTCCATCTCCATTCCCGCCTCCAGGAATTCATGCATTCCGTAGTCGCAGCGAATTCGTCACGACGCTCACAGAACTGAACGCCATCGCCGCACTCGCCAGCACAGGACTCAGCAACACGCCAAACACCGGATACAGCACGCCCGCCGCTACCGGAATGCCGATCACGTTGTAGACGAATGCCCAGAACAGATTCTGCTTCATCGTGCGCATCGTCCGTCGCGAGAGCGTGATCGCGCGCAAGACACCGGCCAGGTCACCACGCATCAACGCGATGTCTGCCGCTTCGATCGCCACGTCGGTCCCCGTTCCGATCGCGATGCCGACATCCGCCTGCGCCAGCGCCGGCGCATCATTCACCCCGTCGCCGACCATCGCGACCACCGCGCCGTTGCGCTGCAGGTCGGCAATCGCCGCGACCTTGCCAGCCGGCAGCACTCCCGCGATGACATGCGTGATACCCACCGCATGCGCGACCGCCTGCGCCGTCACCGCGTTGTCGCCAGTCAGCATGACCACCGTCAATCCCAGACGCTGTAACGCCGCGATCGACGCCGTGGATTCCGCGCGCACCGGATCAGCCACCGCAATCACACCTGCCAATGTGCCGTCGATCGCGACATGCATCACCGTCTTCGACTCGGCCTGCAGCGCCGCTACCTGAGCGGCCATCGCCGAGACGTCGAGCGAGAGCTCAGCCATCAGCGTCGCGTTGCCGATCGCGACCCATCGCGAGCCCACCATCGCCGTCGCGCCACGCCCCGTCAGCGACTCGAATGCCGTCGGAAGCATCAGTGTCAGCGCACGCGCCTGCGCTGCGCGCACGATCGCACCGGCAATCGGATGTTCGCTCGACTGCTCCAGTGACGCCGCAATCGTGAGCAGTGCCGCGTCATCCAATGACGACGTCGCCGTGTGAGCAATGTCTGTCACCGCAGGGCGCCCTTCCGTCACCGTCCCCGTCTTGTCCAGCACCACCGTCGTCACATCACCCGCGCGCTGCAGCGCCGCGCCACCCTTGATCAGCACACCGCCTTCGGCGCCACGGCCCGTCGCCACCATCACCGCCGTCGGCACGGCCAGCCCCATCGCACACGGACAGGCGATGATCAGCACCGCGACCGCCGCCGCAAATGCGCGCACTGCCGCTGCACCCGCATCCACTCCGCCATGCGACAGCACGCCGAACCAGATCGCGAACGTCAGCAGCGACAACCCGATCACCACCGGAACGAAGATCGCGCTGATCCGATCCGCCATGCCCTGAATCGGCGCGCGCGATGCCTGCGCGTCGCGCATCAGCATCATGATCTGCGCCAGCACGCTTTTTGAGCCGAGCGTGGTTGCGCGGTAGCGAATCGCACCAGTCGAATTGATCGTGCCGCCAATCACACGATCGCCCACCACCTTCGCGACCGGCATCGACTCGCCCGTCAACATGCTTTCGTCGATCGATGTCGCGCCGCTCTCGATCACACCGTCAACCGGCAGCCGTTCACCGGGTCGGATCACCACCAGGTCGCTGACGCGCACGTCGCGCAACGAGAGCGCCACTTCCGTCTCGCCACCCTCGGGCGTCGGGCGCATCACGCGCGCGGTGTCCGGTCGCAGCGTCGCCAGCGCGCGCAACGCGTTGGACGTGGAGCGCGTCGCGCGCGCCTCGAACATCCGCCCGGTCAGAATCAGTGCAATGATGAAGATCACCGCTTCGTAGTACACATCGGGCGCTACGCCATGCGCGGTGAAAAATTGCGGCGCGATTGTCGCGAGCACCGAATACACGAATGCCGCACCCGTGCCAACCGCCACCAGTGTGTTCATGTCCGCCGCGCGATGTTGCAGTGCTTTCCACGCGTTTACATAGAACTGGCGTCCCGCCCACACCATCACACCGATCGTCATGACCAGCAGCGCCCACGTGATCACGTGCGTCGGTATCGCGTACAGCCACGGCAGCGCGGACTCCAATGCCGGCGACACCGCGCGCATCACCCAGCGCATGAACGGATCGGCCACGATGCCCATGCCGGCGTGATCGTTCCGCGCCATCAATGGCATCGAGATCACCATCGCCACCACACCAGCCACACCACTCACCAGCGCGCGACGTTTAAGCGCGTCGTACTCGTGTGACGTGGTCGCATCGCGCGACGCCAGCTGCTCCACGACATCGTCGCTCGCACTCGGCAACTCAGCGCCGTAGCCGGTGTCCATTACGACTTTCACCAGCGCCTCCGGATTCGACACCGTCGGATCGAACGTCACCGTCGCACTGCCCATCAGCAGATTCACCGACGCGTCGCGCACACCCGGTGCGCGCGTCAGCTGGCGCTGCACGCGACTCTGACACGCCGCGCAGGTCATGCCCGTCACTGGCAGCGTAATGGTCTGTGGCGATGCGTCGGTCGGAGGAACGTCCGGCGCCACTGGCGCAAGCGTCATCACGTCAGGCATCGGTTGTCGATTCGCTCTTGGCCGGGCTGGTGATGTTGAGCAGGCGCCCCTTCACCACGTCGTAGCCCGCGTCGTCGATCGCCGCTTCCGCCGCCGCCAGCGATCCGGAGGCCGGATCGGTGGAGACGGTGGCCGAGCCAATGGTCACGGCTTCGACCTGCAGCCCGGGAACCGCCGCCAGCGCCTTCTGCACGGCCGCGACGCAGTGACTGCACGTCATGCCGTTGATGGTGATCGTGGTGGTTGTCATCGATTCACTCCAAGTCGAAAGTTAGATACCCCCTACCGGTATAAGATATCGATACCGGTAGGGGGTATGTCAAGCGACCGGAACTGCAGCGACGACGGCAGGTCTTACGGCGACCGAGCGTTGATCTTGCTGTGATGCGTCAGGGGCGCCGGCAGCACGACACCGCGCCTCTGTGCGCGCACCATCCGACCGGCCTCCTGCAGCCCGGCGCGAAGAATCGGGTCCTGAAGACCCGACAATGGTCCACCCCACGCCACCGCAACATCCGGCTGCTGTGGATGCAGCTCCAGGCGCTCATATCGCGGCCCATTGATCTCGGCCGGCATCAGGAGCGTCATGCCGTTGCCCAGCGCCGCCGACCCGCTGCCCACGACTGCCCCGGCCGTCGGCTCCCCGACGACGCGTGCGAGGTTCTGTCGCCGCAGCAACTCGACCAACACCTCCTTCGCGCTGCGTGTCTGCCGATCCTGCAAGGCCACCACCGGACCGCGGAACCGCTGCTCTCGACTCGAGCCACTGATCAGTTCCGCGATGCGGGGGGCCAGTCCACCGTCGCCGCCTCGACCGCGCAGGTCGAGGACCAGCGCATCCACGGTGCTCCACTCGCGATCGAAGCGATCGGCCAGCCACCCCGACACATCCTTCAGGAACATGTACCACAGATGCACATAACCGATGCGAATCCCGTCGGACTCGATCACGTCCACGCTCGCCTGCGTCGCCTCCCACGCACTGTACGCCATGGCCGCCACCGTGACATCGGTCACACTGTCCGTGGTGATCCGCACGCGCAACCGCACGGAGTCGATGGCCGTCGAGAGCAGGGGATGCACGGGAGGGTCGTGCACGTCGTCGAGATACGCATCGTCGGTGCTGTAGTCGAGAATCGGGCTCCGCTCGGGCGACACACCGTCGATCTCGAGGATCTCGTGCCAGTTCCGGATCCCGGCACGTTCCGCCGGTCCGCCATCCAGCACACTCGTCGCGTACGATCGTCCATGCCACGCCGTGAGCTGCAGCCCGAACATCGGCTCGCTCGTGCCGGCCAGCGCCGCGCTCAGCGTGTGGTACGCGGTCACGCTCGTCAGTCCGAGATGACTGCTCGGGATCTTGCGCAGCAGCGCCTGCACGGCCGCGACTTCATCACCGAACGTTCGGGCACTATCGGCACGCGCCCGATGCACCTCGACCAGGGGTGCGACGATGAATTGCCGCTTTGCGATATCGGGCCAGCGCCGCAGCAACACTGCGGACACACTGTCATACAATCCCACACGCGGCGCGTCCGGTCGCGGCGGCTGCGCGGCCACTCGGAGCGGAAAACTCAGCATGGCGGCCAGCAGTGCAAACGATCGGCCGAGCACCACGGACACACACAAGGATACACGCACGGACGCAGACATATCGAGGCAATGTAGCCCCATTCCGACGCGCCGCGTCACACCCCCGCCAGCGCGCCACCCGCTTCACACCTGCGTCGACTCCGTATCCGCCGCCGCCGCCATCGGCCGCAGCCGCCACGCCGGATTGCCGTAGTGCTGATACGTCGCCCACAGCGACCCGTACTTCTTCCGCTCCAGATACAACGCGTCGCGCGCCGCCAGCAGCGCCGATCCGACCGACTCCGCATCGGCGGTGGAGGGAATCACGCGGCGATAGAACACCTCCGCGAACTTCACCGCCCCTTCATCACTGATCTCACGACAGGTCCCGATGAAGTTGCGCGCGCCGAATTGCAGTACCGCATCGGCGAGGCCCGGCACCAGCCCATGTTCGCTCCATGAATCCGCGGCCTTCGCTCCATCCTTCGCCTTCGGTTCCGCGAGGCGTCCACTCAGGCACGCATTTGCCAGGATCAGCGGTGGCGCGCCCGACTCGAGTGCGAGGCGCAGCTCGTTCGGCCCCAGCACACCGTCTGCAAACAGCCAGCCGCTCTCCGACGGATCGGCCGGATCGAAGATGCCATGCCCGCAATAGTGCAGGATGTCGTACGGCGGTGAGCGTCGTGACAGCAGGTCGATCACTGAACTGCGCGTCGCCGGCTCGCGGCCCTCGCTGTGCCCCTGTGTGCCGAGCAGCAGCTTCACTTCCACCTTGAGCGCCTTGAGCAGCGCTTCCATGGCGAGTGCTTCGGCCCGTGCACCCGGCAGACTTTCGCCGCGTTCCGGATCACCGGGATCACCGATGATCAGCGCGCGCAGCGGCCCACGCGCGGTCGAGATCTGCGCGCTCGACGGACTGAGCGACGTACGCAGCTGCCGCGCGACCGGACGCGCCAGCCCGAGGTGCACCATCGCCGCTTCCGTTTCGGGACCGGAGTTCATCATGTCATCAGCATCCACCTGCATCACTTCCCACGGCACCGCCGCCATGTCACGATCCACGTCGAGCACCAGCTGACTCGCACCCGTCAGCAGTGCACGCAGATCCGGCGGCACCAGCAGTCGGCGCAGCAATCGGGCGGCCTGCATCACCTGATCTTCGGTCGCTTCAGGATCATCACGCTGAATCAGCTCGATCTGCTCGTGAATCAGCGCGAAGTCGACAGGAATCACGCGTTGCGCGACCGTCGCCATATCGGTGATCGCAGCCACACGCACGCCATCCGGCGCGCGCACGAATGAGAGCCGCACCGCCGTGTCGCCGTACGCCCCGTCAAACCCTTCAATGCGCACGCGCAGCAGGTCGACCGGACGTTGCGGACGCGCGAGCGGACGACTCGGCACCGTCAGCCCGGACTTCACGCGCTCCTCAGGTGAAAGCGAGTCCGCCGTGCGCGCTTCGATTTCGGAGAACTGCGAGGCGAGTGTCGCTGTCGCATCCTTGAGCGCAAGGCTCATCTGATCCATGGTCACGGCGGAATGCGCGTCGCTCGCCGTATTCACACGTGCCAGCAGAGCCTGCGCGGCCTCGCGCCCTTGATCGGTTGTCGCCGCCGCCATCAGCAGCGCGAACAGGTTCGCCTGACTGAGCTGGCAGTGTTTGTTGTCGGGATCCGGCACCGCCGCAACTTCCGGTGCAACGCTGAGATGCACACGCTCGGCCTCGAGCATCGGCGCATACCACGCGGCCCGTGCCACCAGTTCCGCATGGATCGCGCGCGCCTTGCCCAGATCACGCTCCACGATGCGCAACGTGTTGAGTCGCGACGGCACGCCTTCCTCGAGCCCCGGTGCAAAACTTACCATCGCGGCCAGCAGTCCGTCGAGCGCTTCCCACACACGCAGCGTGCCTTCACCACTGCCGATCAGCACCATGTTCAGCATGCGCACATCCGGCAGCGACATCACCTTCACCGCCATGCGCGACATCAGGTCACGATGCTTGGCGCGCGTGTACGTGCCCGGAAATCCCATGCCGGCCAGCGCCACCGTAACGGCGGTGTTCGGATCACCGCGCTGTTCACCGGGGAAGAACTCGATGTCGCCGAAGTCCGGCGCGAGTTGGCCGAGGTGCGACAGGCGTGTAAGTGTGAGGCGCTCGGATCCGCGTCGCAGATTCGGCATGCGCGACACGACATGGCGATCGAGTGCGAGTTCGGCACCTTGTGGCTCGACGCCGTTGTAATGTCCGACGACGTATAGATCGCCTGGAACGCGCGTGATGTCGCCCCACACCACTTCGATCACCAGTGGAACCGGCGGCGCTGGTACCGCCGTCGGTAATGGTGTCGGAAGTGGTGACGTCGGAAGCGGTGCAGTCGGAAGTGGTGCAGTCACAAGTGCCGGAGCCATCGTCGGAGCCGCCATGGTGTGTCCTCCATTCTTGTGGAACGTCGCACATGTGTACGCGTTCTCGCGAGAGGCACATGCCGCTCAGGTCGGCACGTCGCAATATTGGACGTTCCTCACACCGGTATCACACCGGTTTCACACCAGCTCGTATTCATGGTGCTTCCAGCGTTTCTGCATCGCGACCACAGCATTGCGCGTGCCGAGTTCAACCGGTGGCGCGTGCCGCCGGCTGCACTCGCCATTCATCTGTGCATCGGACAGGCCTACGCATTCAGCGTCTTTTCGCTGCCGCTGTCAAAGGCCATCGGACTCAGCACTGCCGCGCCCGGTGATTGGAAGGTCAGCACGATCGGTTGGGTGTTCAGCACTGCGATCGTGTTCCTTGGGCTCTCGGCCGCACTCTTCGGCAGCTGGCTCGAACGCGTCGGGCCGCGTGCCGCGATGTTCGTTGCCGCACTCTGCTTCAGCAGCGGACTCGCGCTCGGTGCCGCCGGCATTGCTACGCATCAGTTCTGGTTGCTTCTGCTCGGGTACGGCGTGGTCGGCGGTATCGGGCTCGGCATCGGCTACATCTCGCCTGTCTCCACGCTGATCAAGTGGTTTCCCGATCGGCCCGGCATGGCGACAGGACTCGCGATCATGGGCTTCGGCGGTGGCGCAATCATCGCGTCACCATTGTCGGTGTGGTTGATGGCGCACTATCGCACGCCGACCAGCAACGGCCTCGCGGCCACATTTCTGACGCTGGCGGTGCTCTATCTCGTGGTGATGATGTTCGGCGTCTTCACCGTGCGTGTCCCTGCCGCTGACTGGTCACCATCCGCCGCGATTGCGCAACGTACGAACACCAAACGACCTGCACCGATTGGTCTGACGGTGTCTGCCGCGGTACGCACGACGCCGTTCTGGCTGTTGTGGATCATGCTCTGCATGAATGTCACCGCCGGCATCGGAGTGCTCGGTCAGGCATCCGCCATGATTCAGGAAATGTTTCCCGAAGTCGTGACGGTCAAGGACGCAGCGAACTTCGTTGTGCTGCTCAGCCTCGCCAATCTCATCGGACGATTCGCCTGGTCATCGATGAGCGATGCCATCGGCCGACGAGCCACGTACGCAATCTTCTTCGCACTCGGTGCCGTCATCTACAGCAGCGTGCCGACGATCGGTCGCAGCGGCAACGTGGTCGCATTCATCGCGGCGTACTGCGTGATCCTGTCGATGTACGGCGGCGGATTCGCAACCATCCCCGCCTACCTGCGCGACCGATTCGGCACGTTGCAAGTCGGCGCCATCCACGGCCGCCTCCTCACCGCCTGGTCCACCGCCGGCGTCCTCGGCCCCGTCCTCGTGAACTACATCCGCGAATATCAGATCACCCGCGGCGTGCCGAAAGCCGAAGCCTACAGCGTCACTATGTACCTGATGGCCGGTCTGTTGCTCGTTGGCTTCATCGCCAACCTCCTGCTGCGTCCACTGCCTTCTACCGCATCGAACGACTGAAAAAGTTTTCGCGCGGGGGCGCGGGGAGGTCGGTTCCTATCGCTGACATCATCGTGGCTCGCAGGATCGTGAACAGTGTTCGCGCGGAGGCGCTGAATCGCGGAGACGAACAACTGCTTTTTGGAAGGTGTCCGCTTGCACCGCAATCGCTATCACTCTCGAGATGCTGCCTCCGCGAGAGCAGTTACCACAAAAGCAGTGCGACTGACCACACCGACCGTCGCTCCACGCGGGCTCGTCTCCGCGATTCCGCGCCTGCGCGCGAACACTGTCAAAAGATCTTCGTGCCGAAACACAGGCTCGCGCAGGGAGCCGAACGCCCCGCGCCCCCCGCGCGCCCCGCGCGAAAACTGTTGGCGCCGATGCAGACGGAACTCCCGGCTCGCCAGGCAGACCGGTAGATTCAGTGCATCACGAACCAGGTGCGCCTGTATGACGATTGGCAATCGACCGACCCCGACTGGCGCGCTTGCAGGCAGCAGCGCACTGCGCCCGACGCTGGTGCGGCATCACGAGCCTGCACCGATCGGCGGCCACGTCGAACGGAACCCCGGCACGGCCCTCGATCTCGACGTCGTCCGCTCCATCCGCGTCAATCGCAGCGCCGTCGAGCGTCGCGCCGCCACGATCCCGACGCGCCGCACCGTCAAGAAGGAATGGCAGGCCGCCTGGCTGTTGCGCGCGATCACGTGCATGGACCTCACGACGCTCTCCGGTGACGACACGCCGGGCAACGTTCGTCGCCTCTGCGCCAAGGCGCGCAATCCGCTCCGCGACGACATCAAGGCCGCACTCGGCGTCAGTCATCTGCGCATCACCACCGGCGCCGTGTGTGTCTATCACTCGCTCGTGCCGACGGCTGTCGAAGCGCTGGCCGGCAGTGGCATTCCTGTTGCTGCTGTGTCCACTGGATTTCCCGCCGGTCTCAGTCCGATCGAGACACGCATCGCCGAGATCAAGGCCAGTGTCGCGGCGGGTGCGCAGGAAATCGATATCGTCGTGACGCGCGCGCATGTGCTGACCGGCAATTGGCACGCGTTGTACGACGAAGTGAAGCGGTTCCGCGACGCGTGCGGCGACGCACACATGAAGACGATTCTCGCCACCGGCGAACTCGCGACAATGACCAACGTCGCACGCGCGAGTATGGTGTCGATGCAGGCCGGCAGTGACTTCATCAAGACCAGCACCGGCAAGGAGCCCGAGAACGCCACGTTGCCTGTTGGCCTGGTGATGGTGCGCATGATCCGCGCGTATCGCGAACAGACGGGACACATCGTTGGCTTCAAGCCCGCCGGCGGCATCCGTGCCGCGAAAGGCGCGCTCGACTGGCTTGCACTGATGAAGGAAGAACTCGGCGATCGCTGGTTGCGGCCGGATCTCTTCCGCTTCGGTGCCAGCGGGTTGCTCACCGACATCGAACGCCAGCTCGAACATTTCGTGACCGGCCGTTATTCCGCGGCCTATCGTCAGCCAATGCCGTGACCCACTGCATTCCTCACACATGACATCCGTCGCGGACATTTTCGAGACCATGGCCTACGGCCCCGCCCCCGAAGGCGATGCGCCGGTGCGCGAATGGATCGAACGGCATCAGCTGGGCACGTTCGGACATTTCATCGACGGAGCGTTCACGAAACACGGCAACACGTTCGCCGTGAACAATCCCGCCACCGGCCAGCTGCTCGCGAAAGTCACGCAGGGCACCGAGGCCGATGTCGATGCGGCGGTGACCGCCGCACGCGCCGCACTTCCGAAGTGGCAGGCGCTTGGTGGACATGGTCGAGCACGACATCTCTATGCGCTCGCGCGCGCCGTACAGAAACATGCGCGCCTGTTGTCGGTGCTCGAAACTCTGGACAATGGCAAGCCGATTCGCGAAACGCGCGATCTCGATATCCCGCTCGTTGCGCGGCACTTCTATCATCACGCCGGTTGGGCGCAGCTCCTCGATTCGGAGTTCCCCGGCTACACCGGCGTCGGTGTCTGTGGTCAGATCATTCCGTGGAATTTCCCGCTGCTGATGCTGGCGTGGAAAGTCGCGCCGGCGCTGGCCGCCGGCTGCACCGTCGTGCTCAAGCCCGCCGAATTCACGCCGCTCACCGCGTTGTGTTTCGCGGAGCTGGCGCGCGACGCCGGATTGCCCGCCGGTGTGCTCAACGTCGTCACCGGCGATGGTGATACGGGCAAGGCACTCGTTGCGCACAAGGAACTCGACAAGCTCGCGTTCACCGGCTCCACCGACGTCGGCAAGATCATTCGTCGCGCGACCGCCGGTACCGGCGTGAAGCTCTCGCTCGAACTCGGCGGCAAGAGCCCGTTCATCGTGTTCGACGATGCGGACCTCGACAGCGTCGTCGAAGGTGTGGTCGATGCGATCTGGTTCAATCAGGGACAGGTCTGCTGCGCCGGATCGCGATTGCTCGTTGCGGAAGGCATCGCGACGCAGCTCGAGGACAAGATTCGCGCGCGCATGGAGACCCTGCGCATCGGGTCACCGCTCGACAAGTCAATCGACATGGGTGCGATCGTCGATCCGATTCAGCTCGATCGGATTCGAACGCTCGTGAATGCCGGCGTCGAGGAAGGCGCGCAGATGTGGCAGCCGTCGTGGGCCGTGCCGACGGAGGGGTGTTTTTATCCGCCGACGCTCTTCACCGGCGTCTCACCGGCCGCGCGCATCGTGCAGGAAGAGATCTTCGGCCCGGTGCTCGTGTCGATGACGTTCCGCACGCCATCTGAAGCGGTGGCGCTCGCCAACAACACGCCGTACGGTCTCGCGAGCAGTCTGTGGACGGAGAACATCAACCTCGCCCTCGACATCGCGCCGAAGATCAAGAGCGGGATCGTGTGGGTGAATTCCACCAATCTCTTTGACGCCGCCGCCGGTTTCGGTGGGTACAAAGAGAGCGGATTCGGACGCGAAGGTGGTCGTGAAGGGATGTACGAGTATCTCGTGCCCGCATGGAAGAAAGGCGCGGCACCACTCGTCGATCCAGCACCATTCACACCGGCCGCGTCGACTGCGAATGCATTCGAAGTCCCGGAGATCGATCGCACGACGAAGTTTTTCATCGGCGGCAAACAGGTGCGCCCTGATGGCGGCTACAGCATCGCAGTGCGCGGCCCCGACGGACACACCATCGGCGAGGTCGGCGACGGCAATCGCAAGGACCTCCGCAACGCCGTCACTGCAGCGCTGGCTGCGAAAGGCTGGGCGCGCGCCACGGGTCACAACCGCGCGCAGATCCTGTACTACATCGCCGAGAATCTGTCGGCACGCAGCGCGGAATTCGCGCGCCGCATCGATCAGATGATCGGCAGCGGCGGTGCGCTGGAAGTGGAGCGCTCCATCGCGCGACTGTTCACGTACGCCGCATGGGCCGACAAGTACGACGGCGCCGTGCACAACACGCCATTGCGCGGCGTCACATTGGCGATGAACGAATCGCTCGGCGTGCTCGCACTGGTCTGTCCCGCCGAACATCCGCTGCTCGGCTTCGTGTCACTCGTCGCTCCCGCGATTGCGATGGGCAATACCACGGTCGTCATTCCGAGTGAGTTGTATCCACTCGCCGCGACAGATTTTTACCAGGTGCTCGACACGTCCGACCTGCCACACGGCGTCGTCAACATCGTCACCGGCGGCCGCAATGCACTCACGCGCACGCTGGCCGAGCATGACGAGGTGGATGGACTCTGGTACTTCGGCACGCGTGACGGCGCTGCCGCAGTCGAACGCGCGTCAGCCGACAACATGAAGCGCACGTGGACCGAATGGACCGCCCGCGACTGGTCCAGCCCCACGCAGGGCGAAGGCCCCGACTTCCTCCGCCACGCCACCCAGGTCAAGAACATCTGGATCCCGTACGGCGAATAGCTCTGCGGTCTGCACGCATCCAAACAGTTGTCACGCGGGGCGCGCGGGGGACGCGGGGAAGGGCAACTGAAAATGCTGTTGGAACAGCGTCTCGCGAGCGCAGTTCCAACAGCATTTGTTTTTCCCCCGCGTCCCCCGCGAGCTCCGCGTGAAAACTTTTCAGAGTCTCACGATACGCACGAAGCCGGTGTTGCGCTCAGAACGAACGATGCGAACCGGCTTCGGTGCGTCGCTTCTCGGCGACGGCCACGTGATGCTGGTTGTGGAGCAGCGTGAAGAGCATCATCTCGCGCACCGTGAGCTTGCCGAGCAGCGGATGCGGCAGGCGGTGGGCATCGAGTTGCGCTTCGGTCCACTTCTCCATCGCCTGTGTCATGCCGCGCAGCGTTTCGGAGTGTGCGTCCATGATCGCGTCACGACGTGCCGAGTCCATCGCACTCCGCTCGGGCGGCGGTGTGAATCGACCCGCCGTGCCGCCATCACTCAGCGCCTTGGCATACAACGCTTCGATTTCGTCGTACGAGCGTGACGGTGCCGTCGCCGATCCGAACGCGAATCGCAGCGCCACGCGTGGAACGCGCAACACCGGCAGCAGCGGCGTCATCGAGCGCGTCAGATGTCGCACATGTTCGGCCGGCGACCAATGTGTGCCGATCGGCGCGAAGTATTCCGGCGTCGTGAACGCCGCCCAGTACTCAACGGCAGCTTCGTGCGCCGTTTCCAGCGCTTCGATGATCTCCCGTCGGTTCGACAACGCGGTCGGACGGACGGACTCTTTCACGGCGGTGAGCATGACACTCTGGGAAGGAACGACACGACTCAGCGCAGGGCGGCGCGCTGGAACTCCTCTGCCTGAAAGCTACTCCCTCGTCCGCCATCCGGGCGCTTCTCCCCCTTGCTACCCTCCTCAGGTCGCCGAGGCCGGCACGTTCCGTTCTGGGAACAGTCCTCGATCGTCTACCCCCTGATCGCCGACCTCCCGCAGGACGCCCGACCCCGCCCCTGATCCGCAATGCGACTCCCCTCGCTGCCCCGACTCCTCGCCATCGTGCTCGCCGGACTGGCTGTCCTGGTGTTGCTCGAAACGGCCAGCGTGCGCCGCCACGGGTATGATCTCGCGGGTCAGCGCGCCACCGTCGGAGCCGACAGCGTCCAGCAGAGCGCCGATGCCGCGCAGCCACTGACGATCGCCGCACGGACCGCGCGCATCGATGCCGACGCCAGCGATTCCATCCGTCGCGCCGACACACGCGCCGTCATCGCATCGCGCAGCACAGGCACGTTCATTCCCGACATCCTGCTCCTGTCCGACAGCACACTGCAGCGCTGGCCTGATCGACGCACAACACCGCTGCGCGTGTATGTCAGCGACGAGGGGCCGAACGCTGTTGGCCACGTACGTGACGACTATCTCCAGGCTGTGCGCGAAGCGTTCACGATCTGGGAAGGTGTGGAACTGCCGATTCGCTTTGCGTTCGTCACCGACTCGGTACTCGCTGACATCACCGTGTCGTGGGTGACGGATTTCAACGGCGACCCGGTGCTTGGTCGCACCAAGGTCGTGCGCGACAGCAAGTTCTGGATCGTGCGTTCGGATGTGCAACTCGCCACGATGCGGCGCGATGCCTCAGGACAGCTCGATCCGACCGTCGTGCGTGCGCTCGCGATTCATGAAATCGGCCACGGCATCGGCCTCGATCATTCGAGCGACACCACGGTGATCATGGCGCCGAAAATCCGCGCGCGAGCGATCACCGTTGCTGACAAGGCCACCGCGCAGCTCCTCTACAGCGTGCCGCCCGGCTCCGTCGTCACACGCCAGCGCCTCTCACAACCGGCGCAACCGGCAATGCCGTCGCGCTGACATGCGGGGTTTCAAGTGGTGCGCGCAATCACCACTGCAACGTGAGCGTTTGTTCCTTCTGCTTCCGACTCACGACCAGCGCGACGCGACGCTGCCCGCGTGACGAGGCGCGCTGCACGGCCACCTGCAGATCACGCACGCCTTCGCACTCTTCGTCGTTGATGCGGATGATCACGTCGCCACCGCGCAGGCCGGACGACGCCGCCGGCGTGCCCGGTGCCACGCGCAGCACCAGAATCCCCTCGTCCACACCCGTCAGGTCTTCGAGATCGTCGGTGATCGTCGTCATAACCGCACCGGCAATCGAGAAATCATTCGACGACCAGGACGCACCGCGCGGCATGGTGGCGAGTGGTGGTAGCGGTGGTGTCGCCGCCGCGGCACCTCGCTGCGGCGCAGGTGGCGCCGCGGCGGCGGGGGGTGCCTGAATGCGTGCCTGGCCCGTGATCGTCACCGAACAGTTGTCGCCGATGCACACACGCGTTGGTCCATCTCCGCCGTAGCCCGCCGTCGTCGAGTACGAATACGAGGTGCGTTCAGTCACCAGCACCGTCATCACGCGTTCGCGGCCCTGCCGACGAATGCGAACCGGCAGTTTCTCGCCCGGTGTCATCACATCCGCCAGCGGCACGGCACCCGGCACACCGAGTTTGCCGAACGCCACGATCGTATCGCCCGCCTCGAGGCCGGCCTGTGCGGCGGGACTGCCCGCTTCCACCGACGCGATCACCGACGGTGAGAGAAACACTGTGTACACCTTACCATCGCGCAGCTCGGTGTTCTGCTCACCCGACAAGGTCACCCCGAGATAGCCGCGCGGCATCGTGCGGGTGCTGAAGATCAGGGCACGCTGCTGCCCGGCGAGTGCACGCGTCACATTCGCCATCGCGCGCGCACTCGCAATCTGCGCCAGCAGCTGCGCACGCGTTTCCGCGTCCACCGACGCCGTCTGCACCCGATCCGCCTCCGCCTGCACCCGCGCAATCTCCGTCGCCAGTTCCGCAATGCGCTGCGACGTCGTGCGCACGATCGAATCGCGGACCCGTGAATCGGCACGCGCGGCGCGCTCCAGATCGCGCTGCATGCGAGACAGCGTGCGCGCCTGCTGCTCGAGTGTCACGCGCATGCGTTCCGACAACGCACGCGAGCGTGCTTCCGCCTCGCTCGTGCCTTCCTGCGCCCACAGCGGCGCGGCACTGGCCAGCAGCACGGCCAGCACCGTCGTTCCCCGTGCGATCAGCATCAATACTCCAACACCTGTTGCGACGCCGGCAACACCGACGTCAGGCGACGCAATGTCACCTCACGGGCGCCAAGCGTGGCGAGATAGTAGCGATTCATGACCGGATCATCCGGTGCCTCGTACAACGCGCGACGCGCCGTCGCCATTGCGGCATCCAGCACTTCGAGACGCTGGCGATAATCCGACGCCGCCGCCTGTGCGCCGCCGGCCTGTCGTGGCGCGAGGGCGCTGTCGTGCGCCGCCAGCCAGAGCAGCGCACCACTGTACACCTCTTCCGCCGAGTGCAACGTGGCGCGCGCATCATCCGGCGTGCGGAACTGCGCGACGAGCGTCATCGGCGACGCCGACGGCACGACTGCGATCGCCGGCATCGTTTCACTTGTCGCGCGCGCATCACGCATCGTCATGCGTCCACCGGCCACACCGACCGTGATCAGCAGCGCCGCAGCCGCCGCCATTCCTGCCACACGCTGCCAACCGCGGAATCCGCGTGCCGACTCCGCCACCGGCGCCGCAAGGCTTGGCGCGCTCGCAATCGGGCGCACATCGGCCGGCATCGACAGCAATGCAGTGCGCTGCGGCGTTAACACCCCGTCATCACGCAGCGCGCTGCTCAACTGCTGCCACGACAGCAGCGGCGCGATCGGGCGATCGCGCTCCGAGGCGGCGGCGGCCACGATCCGTCGCACCGCGACGAAGTCCGCACGACACCGCGCACACTGTGCGAAGTGTGTGCGCTCATCGTGCGTTGCCGGCTCGTCGACGAGCGCGGCAATCCGTTCAGGCGAGAGGTGCTGCATAGCCATCTTCCATGGTCGGTGTGGACAGGTGGTCCATCAACGGCGCGAGCAGACGACGCAACTTCGCCCGCGCCTTGAACAACTGCGATTTCGAACCGCCGGTGGTGATGCCCAACTGCCCGGCGATCTCTTCGTGCGTGAATCCTTCGACATCGTGCAACACAAACACGGTCCGAGCCCCCCGCGGCAGCTTGTCGAGCGCCTGCGTGATCGATTCGCGCACAAAGGGTTGCTCAACATCATCTTCCACCATCGCCGTCTCCTCCGTCAGCTCCTCATGCACGCCGAGCAATCGCCTGGCGCGTCGCAGCGCATTCAACGTCCGATTCACCGCGATCCGATGGGCCCAGGTCGAGAACTGGGCATCGCCCCGAAACGTCGGCAACGCCCGGAAGATCTGGATCCAGACGTCCTGGGCGATGTCCGCCGCCTCATCCAGGTCGTGCACCAAGCGCCGCACCACGGCATCGACCCGTGGCGCGTGCTCGGCCCAGAGCGCGCGCATCGCCAGCTCGTCCCCGGCGACTGCTCGCGCGATCAACTCCTCATCGGTAGTCAACGGCGTGGTACGGACGAACGGTGGGGCGGGCGACCGGCGCCGGGACGGGCGCGATGCTGTGCACGGCCATGGGACACGGGGGCAGGTGGGAGGGTTTACGCGGTCCGCTGATCGAGAGCACTTGAAACCGGGCCGCGCTGCCCAGACAACGGACCGATCTGCCCGCGGGATTCACCGATGCCGCCCCTCGGCTCCCTCCGACCCCACCTCACGTGAGAGCACGCAAACCTCTGCAACCGCTACACTTGACTCCCCTTCAGGCCCGCCATAGCATGCGGTCACGGGTCTCGGCGGAACGTTCCGCCGTCAGCGTCGTCTCATATGTGACTGATGGGTTTGATGAGTCAGGTTCTCGCCTGACTGCGTCGATTCTTGTGCAAGCAGCCCTCGCACGTCCTGCCGCAGCGCGACTTCCGGAGTGCCCGTGATTGTGAAACTCGCCACCGCGTTCGCGTTCAGCATTGCCGCGCTGCCAACCAATCCAGTCCGGATGGATGGCGACGGCCTGCCGAAGGCGCGTCCAGAAGCTGTGGAGATGAGTGCGCTGCGTCTCGATGCCATTACGCGCGTTGTCCGTCGCGGCATTTCCGAAGGTGGGTTTCCTGGTGCCGCCGTCGTTGTCGGTCGTCGTGGTTCGGCCGTCTATTCGCAGGGCTTCGGACGCCTGTCATGGGCCGCCGACGCACCGAGTGTGTCGCCAGATCGCTCGGTATACGACCTCGCCAGCCTGACGAAAGTCATCGGCACGACGACCGCGATCATGCTCCTGTACGATGAGGGCAAGATCAAGCTCGACGATCAGGTCCATACGTTCTTTCCGGAATTCACTGGTGGCGGCAAGGAACTCGTCACCATTCAGGATTTGCTGACGCACCGCGGTGGCCTGCCGGCGGGTCGCGACCTGTGGCGTCTGGCGTGGTCACCTGCCGATGCACAGCGGCTCGTGCTCGATACGCCGCTCGAATACGCGCCGGGTACGCGCTATGTGTATTCCGATCTCGGCGCAGACATTCTCGGTTTCGTGGCCGAACGTGTCAGCGGCAAGAAGCTCGACGAGTTGCTGCAGGATCGTGTGTTCACGCCGCTTGGCATGAACGAAACGTGGTACCGCGTGCCGGCCAATGTGCGTGAACGCACGGCGCCCACGGCAACCATGTCAGTGCGCGGCTACTCGCTGCAGGGCGACGTGCATGACGAGAACGCGCACGCGCTCGGTGGCGTCGCGGGACACGCTGGATTGTTCAGCACCGCCGGCGATCTGTCCGTGTTCGCGACGATGATGCTCAACAAGGGCACCTACAACGGCACGCGCATCGTCAGCGATACCACGATCGAACGCTTCACGGCGCGCACCGCTGGCTCGCGGGCGCTCGGCTGGGACACCTGCGCCGAACACAATGGCGTCGGCTGCGGACGCTACATGTCGGCGCGCGCCTACGGCCACACCGGATTCACCGGCACATCGATCTGGATCGATCCTGAGCGCGACATGTTCGTCGTGCTGCTCACGAATCGCGTGTTCGAGTCGCGCGCCCGTCGTCCTGAACGCGTGATCTCGGATGTGCGCGCGGATCTCGCCGATGCGTCGGCGTGGGCAGTCACTGCCCCTGGCATGACGGTCGACCTGGACGGCGATCCGGAATTCCGCGCCGATTACGCCACCGGGTGGAACCCCGCGCCGGAAGTGCGCGTGCGTCACGTGTCGTGCGGTGTCAGTCGCGGTCGTGCTTTGGCCCGTCGCTCGGCTGGCCGCAGCGCGAAATCACGCCGCGCCGCCTGCAGCAGCAGCTCGCGCAGCCGGTCAGCCAAGGGCAAGGCGGTCTCATCACGCCGCGGTCGCAGCTCGACCGCCGCCGCCCGTCGCAGCGCGTCAGCGCGGTCGCGTAGCAGCGCCTCTGCCCGCAAGCGCGCCACCGCGTCGCACCACAAGGCGCCGGCCAAGAAGAAGCACCGCTGACGCTGGAGTTCTGCGCGGCAATTTCAAGGGGTCGGAGTTTCAAGGAGTCAGAGCACTTGATCGTTCGGATCAAGATCTCCGTCCCCTTGATCGCGCTCCACACGCCATCGCCCGTCCCCGAGTAGATTGCGCCACATGGAGACGCCGCCCGAGTTCCCCGTCGCAAGCCCCGATGCCACCGGTGCGCCGGATGGTGACGACAGCACGCTGTCCGCCGGCGGCGTCACCCTCGATCAGGCGAAACTCGTACTCCGCCGAGTCAAGGATCCCGAGCTCAATCTCAACATCGTCGATCTCGGCCTGATCTACGACATTCAGGTCGACGGCTCGGATATCAATGTCGACATGTCCCTCACGTCGCCCGGCTGCCCGTCCGGACCCGAAATCATGGGCGAAGCTGAGAAGCAGCTGCGCACCGTGCCCGGCGTCGGCGAAGTGAAGATCAATCTCATCTGGTCGCCCCCGTGGACGCCCGATCGGATCGAGCCGCGCGTCCGAACGTACCTCGGCTTCTGAGCCAGTTTGCGCCGATCTGCGCCGGATTGATACTCGGCGGAGAAATCGTGGCATGCGGGCCGGCTGAGAAGAAAGGACAACCGCCCCGCATCACGGCGGACAGTCCACACGCGTACAGGGGCCCATCGGCATTGCCGACCTGTCCCGGCACCGGACATTGGGAATTGTGCACGGTGTTCGATCGCCTCGAACGCGCCGGTCTCGCCCCGCAGCGTGGCGATACGGTGCGCTTCCCGTTCTTGAAAATCGCCGGACAGACATGGCGCATCGGCACGGCGACGATCCACGTCTTCCGATATCGTGACAGTCTGGCGCGACATGCCGACTTCGTCGCGCTCGACAGCCTGCACGCACGACCGCGTGGTGACACTCTCACCACCTGGCCGGGTACGCCGACTGTGCTGGTGAACGACAACCTTCTCGCGATTCTACTCAGCGACAACGATGAACAGGTGGAACGCGTGAGTCTGGCCCTGACCGCTGGCCCGCCGCCGAAGGCGATGCCCGCCGCACCGAAATAACGTCATGTCTGAAGCCTTTCATCGCGGTGTCGTCCGTGCACTGACCATCACGGCACTGCTCGCCGCGTGCACGCGCCCGACACCAGCACCCGTTCCGATTCCGCCGGTGCCCACGCCGCAGCCGGTGCCACCCGTGCAGCCCGCACCGGAGCCGGTGAAGCCCGGCGCCGTGAATGTCGATCCGCGTCGCGTCGTGGTGCCAAACGAGACCGGCATTCCGATGCGCGGTGCTGCATCACTGCCGGCGCCGCCAGCTGTGCCACGCGAGTTTCGCGCAGCGTGGGTCGCAACGGTTGACAACATCGACTGGCCCTCACGTCGCGACCTGACCACCGCGCAGGCCCAGGCCGAGTTGATTGCGATTCTCGATCGCACCAAAGAACTGCACATGAACGCGATCGTGTTTCAGGTGCGACCAGCGGCCGATGCGATGTATCCGTCGGCACTCGAACCGTGGTCGGTCTATCTCACCGGTGCGCAAGGACGCGCCCCGTCGCCGTCATGGGATCCACTCGCCTTCGCAGTGCGTGAAGCGCATTTGCGCGGCATCGAACTGCACGCGTGGTTCAATCCGTATCGTGCGCGCCATCCGAGCGACAAGAGTCCGCTCGATCCGACGCACATCGCCGTCACCAGTCCGTCCACCGTGAAACGTTACGGCACACATCTGTGGATGGATCCGGGTGAGCCGAGTGTGATTGCGAAATCGATTGCGGTGATTGTCGATGTGGTGAAGCGGTACGACGTGGATGGTGTGCACATCGACGACTACTTCTATCCGTACAAGGAACGCGACGGTCGCGGGAACGTGATTCCCTTCCCCGATGATCGCAGCTACAACGCCTACACCGCGAAAGGCGGCACACTCGCCGTTGATGACTGGCGCCGCGAGAATGTGAACATGTTCGTGCAGCAGATGTACGTGCAGGTGAAGGCGGCGAAGCCGTGGGTGAAAGTCGGCATCAGCCCATTCGGGATCTGGCGTCCCGGTTTTCCCGCTGACGTGCGCGGCTTCGACAGCTATCAGGAGTTGTACGGCGACTCGCGGAAGTGGCTGCGTGAAGGGTGGCTCGACTACGCCACGCCACAGCTCTACTGGCCGATCGCGAAGGACGGCCAGCCGTATCCGTCACTCCTCAACTGGTGGGCCGGCGAGAATGTGAAGGGGCGGCACATGTGGCCCGGCAACTACACGAGTCGCGTCGGGACGGCAGCGGTGTGGACTGCCGATGAACTCGTGAACCAGATCAACGTCACGCGACGGCAGGGGGCATCGACGGGCAATGTGCATTTCAGCATGTCGGTGTTCATGCCACAGAAGGGTGTGTCGACCGCGCGCGACCAGCGCGACACGCTGGCGTCACGCCTGATTCATGACACATACGCGATTCCGGCGCTGGTGCCGGCCTCACCGTGGTTGTCATCACCGGCACTTGCACCTGCGGCACCGGTCGTGCGCGAAGAGCGTGACGTTCGCACCGGTGCGACATTCCTGATCGCCACCGTGCCGCCCAATTCCGTGGCGCGCGCGTGGATCATCTCGCGCTGGGATGGTCGCAACTGGAGCAGTGAACTGCGCGCAGCAGACAGCGCAATTCTCACGCTCGCCGTCGCCGCCTCAGCCGGTGAAGGCGTCGGCTACTGGATCAGTTGGATCGACCGCGTCGGCCTCGAAAGCCCACGCGTCGGCTGGCTCCGCACCAGCGACAACATCGCCCGCCTCATCGCACCCTGATCCTTCGTTCTCCGCTCTACAACTGCAACGGCTTCAACACAGCGACGCAGATGTCGTGAATCGATTTGACGCAAAACAGGCGAGTGCTTCAGCGCCGCGTAGCAAAGGGCAACTGCCTTGACGCCAAGACGCCAAGCGTTCCGCCCGCAAATCATCAGCGTCTTGCGTCACGCCTCATCGAAAAATGCTTTGGGAACTGCCCTCGCAAGCGTAGTTCCCAAAGCATTTTCGTAGTTGCTCGCGACGGCGAGAGGACGCCGACAAATCGCGGACCGCTTGGCGTCGTGGCGGCTTTGCGTCAAAGCAGTAGACCTTTGCCGCTCTGCGTTGAAGCAGCTTGTTCAGTCGCGGTACGGCGAGTCGGACGGAGCGCTGGCGGTGACGGTCGCTGGTGCGGCGGCTTTCGATTGGGGTGCTGCAGCGGGAGTCGATGCCGTCAGTGCGCGCAGGATGCCCGGGCCGAGCAGGTCCGCCTGCCAGCGGCGCAGGTCGGGCGTCTCGTACAACTCCTCGATCGATATCGGCAAACGACGTGCGATGGCTTCCAGCTTTTCGCGAGAGCACAACACACCAGGATCCAATTCAAGTCTGGTCGCCACTTCATCACGCACCGCGCGCAGACGTGCGGCACGATCGTCGAACTCGGAATCCTTGTCCCAGCGCGGCGCCTTCGGAAACTTCGGCAGGTCGGCTTCGGGCAATTCCATCGCGCGCGCGACGCACGCGAGCACCAGATCTCCCCGCTGATCGAGCACCCCGCGCGGCATTCCCTTGATCACGCCAAGTGCCTGGCGCGTGGTTGGTTGCACACGACAGATCTCAAGCAGAACATCGTTGCTCACGACGCGAAACGTCGATCGATCGAGCTCCTTCGCCACACCATCGCGCCACGGGACCAACTCACGCAGCACAGCGAGCTCGCGACGCTTCAGATCGCGCGCGCCTTTCACCTTCAGATAGATCTGCGACGAATCTTCGGCGGACCACTGCGTCTGCTCGAGCCGCGCGAACTCTTCGGCGGCCCAGCCGAGTCGTCCCTTGGCCACCAGTTCATCGCGCAGGATGTCGCGCAGCGCGAGCAGGTACATGGTGTCCTGTGACGCATACTGCAGCATGCCTTCGCTCAAAGGCCGCAGGCTCCAGTCCGCGCGCTGGAACTTCTTGTCGAGCGCGATGCCGAAATGAAGCTCGAGCAGTGCCGCGAGGCCGAAGGCCTTGTAGCCGAGCAGCTGCGCGGCGATGCGGGTGTCGAAGATGT
Organism: Gemmatimonadaceae bacterium; assembly: GCA_031367535.1. Taxonomy (GTDB): domain Bacteria; phylum Gemmatimonadota; class Gemmatimonadetes; order Gemmatimonadales; family Gemmatimonadaceae; genus JACMLX01. The sequence goes on along the minus strand of JANLPZ010000103.1, from coordinate 22,913 downwards.
GTCGCGTTGCCCAGCCGTAGTCCTGACGCAGCAATCGCAGGTCGTAGTCCGCGTCGTGGAAGACGATTTCGATGTCCGGGTTCTCGACGAGCGGCCTGAGGGACGCGAGGTCACCGGTCGGTAGCGGATCGACGATCGCCGTCGCGGTGCGCGTCGAGAGCTGCATCAGATACACCCGGTCGACGAACCGATGGAAGCTCGCCCCTTCGGTATCAAGTGCGATGCTCGGCGCGTCGGCAATCTCACGGGCGAACGCGGCCACCGCCGCGGCGGTATCGAGGTACTGCATCACATGACTGGGCGGGCGAGGCGACATGAAACAAGCATAACCGCCCCCGGCCCCTCTGGCCTCCGCAGTGGCAGATTGTTGTCATGGAACAGACCCTCGCGCTGCCGCACGGCACGCTCTCATGGGATGACCTCGGACCGAGGCATTCCGGCACCGTCATCGTACTCGTGCATGGCTTCCCGCACGATCGTGGATTGTGGAGCGCGCAGGTCGCCACGCATGCGAGCGCATTCCCCGCGACACGACTGCTGGTGCCGGATCTGCCGGGCTTCGGCCGCTCCACACCGCTGCCTGTCGCCGGTATGGATGGGTACGCTGACGCTGTCGCGGCGATGCTCGACGCCGCGGGCGTTGCCACGGCCGTGATTGGTGGCCTGTCGATGGGCGGCTACGTCGCGTTCGCATTCTGGAGGCGTCACGCACACCGCGTCCGCGCCCTGATGCTGATGGACACGCGTGCCCCCGCCGACACCGATGGCGCGAGAGAGAAGCGACGCGAGCTGATTGCCACTGTGACCCGCGACGGCGTAGGCACCATCGTCCCGACGCTGATCGGCCAACAGCTCGGCCCCACGACACGCAGCAACGACCCTGCACTCGTATCGCAGCTCGAAGTTCTCCTCCGCCGTGCACCCGCGAGCGGTGTGATCGGCGCTGCCACGTCGATGATCGATCGCATCGATTCGACGCCGACCCTCGAGACCATCACCGTCCCGACACTCGTGCTGGTCGGCGAGGAAGACACGCTCACACCCGTCAGCGACGCGATCGCGATGTCATCAGCAATCCGTGGCTCGCGCCTGGTGACCATCCCATCCGCCGGCCATCTCTCGCCGCTCGAACAGCCAGACGTCGTCAACGCGGCGATCGCTGAGTTCCTGGATGTTGCTGAGCTCTTGTGATCTCCTCTTTGAGAGCCTTTGGATGAAGAGGGCGGGGAGGCTGGAGAGTGCGTCGCTTGCAACGCTCATCGCTTCTCGAACCATCGCTGACTTTTTCGGAGAAGAGCTCACGGAGACCGCCGAGTGTGCGGATCGCGACGGTCGGCGCAGCGCACGACTTGGGTTGCTTTGGAACTGCTGTTCCCAAACAATGTTCGGTGCGCGACTCGTGACGCCTCGAATCGCGAGCACTCGGCGAGCTCCGTGAGCTCTTCTCCAGAAAAATTCAGCGATCGCCCGACTGGAGCGGCTGAGCGCCAGCCACGCCCTCCGTCCGCTCCGTCCGCTCTTGTCCCAAAAAAACGATGCGTCGCGAAGAGCGGACGACAGCAAGTCACGCACTCTCCGGCCTCCCCGCCCTCTCGTCCCCAAAGCAGTCAAAAAAGTGCGCGGCAAACAAGCGCTCGTGTGCCGCGCACTCAGTGGGCTCGGCGACCTCCGACCCGAACAGCGCCTATCGCGTCGGTCGCCCTGGCGGAGTCGGGCCCTTGAAGACGTCGCGGTTGATCTGAACGTACTTCACCATCGCCGCCGGCACGTCTTCCTCGGGGAAGATCGCCGTCACCGGGCACTCGGGTTCACACGCGCCGCAATCGATGCATTCGTCGGGCTGGATGTAGAGCTGGTCCGGGCCTTCGTAGATGCAGTCCACGGGGCAGACGTCGACACACGCCTTGTCCTTGGTATTGATGCAGGCTTCGGTGATCACGTACGGCATGTGTCCGATCCGACGATTGAAGGGCTGTGGACGTGGAGAGCGAGCCGATCCCGCTCGAGTGACCGGACGCAGCCGGCACTATTGGATTTACGCGTTTTTTGCGCTGACGCAACCGCTCGGCGATGTGAATTCGCGCGCCGGCGTCAGCTTCGCCACGGTGGCACGCCGTTCTTGCGCGTGAGATCCGGATTCCAGCGATAGAGTGTGCACGTCCGCCCGATCACCTGCACGACTTCCGCCTTGGTTGCGGCGGCGAGACGGGTCGCCGCGGCTTTCGGCGTTTCGTCCGTGGTTTTCGCCAGCTGGATCTTGACCAACTCGCGTGTGCGCAACGCGTCGTCCACCGTTTCGATCACGTTCGGTGTCAGGCCGAGATGACCGATATGCACCGCAGCCGAGAGATGGTGCGCCTCCCCACGGAGCGCTGCACGGTCCTTGCTGGTCATGGTCATCGCAATGCTCCCGGGAGCTGAAGAAACGGTCTCGGATCGATCGGGACGCCATCCCACAGGCGATCGCGATCGAGCAGCCGCATGATCTGGAAGTGGAGATGCGGCACATTTACCGGCGCATTCCCCGTCGTCCCAACGTAACCGAGCACGTCACCCCTCCGCACGCGCTGGTCGACGTGCAGATCGGGGGCGTAGCCATCCAGATGGGCGTAGTAATACACGAACCGCTCATCCGGATCAGTGGCGTAAATGGTGATGCCGCCGAGCGCATTGCTGGACAGCCGGCGGATGACGCCGTCATCGGCGCTCAGCACGGGTGTGCCGCGCGGCGCGAGGATATCGGCCGCATTGTGTCGTCGTCCACTGCTCCGGCCCGCGACGAAGCTGTTCGGAACGTCCGCAGGGTAGCCGCCAAGCACCGGCACGCCGAGAATCCGGCGCTCCAGCCGCTCGATGTCATCGCGGGTGACGATGCCCTTCGACGGATCGAAAAGGACGGAATCCGCGAGTGGCCCTGACTGCTCGGGCGCAGGTCGGCGTGGCACGGGTCGGGAGAGCGGTCCACTCACGACTCCAGCACCTCCGCTCCGGCATGATGAAGCCAGTAGCGCGACAGCAAGACAACAAATACCAGCGGAATTACGCGACAACGTCGGCGCGCTTCGCGCTCGCTTCGGCGGAGAATCCATCTGGATAACGCTTGCGCAACTTGTCGACGTTACGCTGCGCCACATCGTCCAGCGACGCGCCGATGGCTGTCGCCATCCCGGCCACATACCACATCACATCGCCGAGCTCTTTGATCACTTCGTCGGCGTCGAGCGGCTTGCCATGAAAAAGATGCTTCTTCAGCATGTCGGCCGTTTCACCGGCTTCACCGGCCAGGCCAAGGGCCATGTTGGACAACTGATCCGCATGCGTGCGGGTGCCGATCGTGCGGGCGGCGAGCTGCTGATACTCGTCGAGAGTCATGGAGGAAGGGCGGCGCAGTGTGAGATGTATGCGGCGGACGGTGTAGAATTTACCCGTCTCATCGTGTCGCGTGACCCGATCCCTGTTCAGCAATTCCGGAGCACCATTTGCCCATCGTCACCATCGTCGTCGGAGCCCTGCTCTCCCTCCTTGGCATTTTCGGCTACGTCTTCAGTGAGAGCCACAGCCTGACCGCCCTGATTCCGGCTCTGTTCGGCACGCTGCTCGAAGCCTGCGGTGCGCTGGCGTTGCGCCCGGACCTGAAGAAACACGCGATGCACGGTGCCTCGGTGATCGCGCTGCTCGGTGTCGCTGGTTCAGCGATGGGATTCGTGTCATTCCTCAGGCTCATCACCGGCACCGCCGTCGCACGACCGCTCGGCGCGCAGATGCAAGGCGCGATGTTCATCATCTGCCTCGTGTTCCTCGGCCTCTGCATTCAGAGCTTTCGCGCCGCGCGAGCCCGACGACTGGCAGGCGCGGCCTGAGCTGACGGCATCGAACTGTTCGATGGCGCGGGTCGCGCGGGCGCTGCTGTTCGGCTCTGTGCTGTCGACAGCCGGCTGTACCGCGCGCGACCGGTCATCGCCTGACGTCGTGAGCAAGAGCGCGCCGGCTGCGACCGTCGCGCAACGGATACCGCCAGGCACCGATTCCGCTGCGACGATTGCCGGCTTCGAGAGTCGTATCGCGCAGATCGAGCGGGACACTGACCGCTTCGAGCGCGTCGACCAGCCGATCGCACTTGGCGCGGGCACCAGCGGCCTGCTCACGGCCTGGCGCGCGGGACGCATCTGGCAGAAGCTGCGCGTCGACGGTGCCGGGCCGGCGTTCCACTCGCGTGATACGTACTGGTTCGCCGACGGCGCGTTCCTCGGCGCCCGACTCGAAATGTTGCGCACCGACCGTCGTGCCGCCGTCGACGAGATCTGGTTTCGCGATCGCGCGCTCTATCGCTGGCGCGATCCGTCCGGTCGCCACCTCGATCCCCACGCGCGCTCAACGCAGTACGAAGTGCAGATGATGCAAGCGCGCCTCGACACACTGCTTCGCGTACTCTCGGCCAGCGAACTCACACGCCAGCGCGTGCGCTGAGCGCGAACGGTTTGGGTGAGGAGCGCACGGAGCTCACGGAGCGCGCTGGTTGCATCGATCTTCGAGTTGCGAGGCATCGCCGACCTTTTGTGAACTGCAGTTCCAATGCATTGCTTTGATGCGTAATGCACCGACGCTGGCCTCGTGCGCACTCCGTGGACTCCGTGAGCTCTTCACCAAAGAGAGTCAGCGATCAGACGAGATTCGACGAGTGTTGCAAACGACGCACTCCCCGATCTCCCCGTGCTATCCCTCCAAAGCCGTTGGACGGCAGTAGAACAGACCAGGTTGCGCTCAGCGCAGAATCGCACCCCACAGCAGCGGTTGTGTGTTCATGCTCTGACCACGGTACTGTGGGCGGAAACCGAATAGGATGGCGTGGCCTTTGCCGACCGTCACGTCGACGAGTGCGGCTTTGCCATTCAGTTTCGCGCCGCCGAGCAGCCAGCCGGAGAGCAGCGGATCGCCGGTCGCGGGATAGGACGCAACGGCCACGGCGCGCGTCGCATCCGTGATTTCGAACGCCGGACTGTCTTCGAACCACGCGGCAGGCACCATCGTCGTCATCCGAGACGTCATGGTCTGCGCGCGATCGAGTGTGATCGCGAGCAGTGACCCCGGGGCATAGAAGTCGGTGTTCTTCACGCCGTCGAGCACATTCTTCACCGGCAGATCGAATGTGCTGATGGCATATTCGCTGGCATCGTTGAACGCGATCAGCGTGCCGCCATCGTTCACGAACGCTTTCAGGCTCGCGGCGCCCTGATCACCGATGCCACCGCGCAGTGAGTCGGGATACGGCGCACCGAGTCCGCGACGCAACTGAGCCGGGTTCTGGTCGGGCAGGATGACGACATCGAATCGCGCCTTGAGATTGCCGGCGCGCAAGTCAGCATCGAGCAGTGTGCGATACGGAATGTGATTGACGTCGAACAGCCATCGCGTCCACCCCTCATCCATCGACGCGTTGTAGCTGCGATAGATGCCGATACGTTTCGGTGAGCGCCCGCTCAGTCCCGTGACCGCGAACCGCGGCTCGGCCACGGGCGCTGTGCGCACACCGAGTGTCGGCGCGGTGCCGGTCACGGCATTCACCTGCACACCGAACAACAGTGGCAGCGTATGCGCCGTCACGTCGTACGGGCGCTTCGGCGGCCCACCCGGATATTCGCTCAGATTCGGGTACTGTTGCCGCTCGAGCAGTGCCTTCGCGTACGAGCCGAACGGCTGCATCGTGGGCACGATGTAGCTGCCGGCTGGCACTGACTCATACACCTCGACCTGCCCATGCTGCAGTGTCCAGATCAGTCGCTGCAGCGCTTGCGGATCTTTCTGCGTGCGCGGAATTACGAACGCCGATGGGACATCGGTCGTGGTCCACGGATGCGCCGGGTCCATCGCACGATCGGCGATCGACAGATAGCTCTCCAGCCACTGCCGGCGATCTCGCGCGACCGACGCAAGCATCGCCCATGACGCACTGGCCTGATACGCGACGATGTCACCATACGTCCAGCGACCGCCGGGCCAGCGCGCGGGATAATTCCAGCTCGATACGCGGGCATCGTAGCCGCGTGCCGTGCCGAGTTGTGCGAAAGGCATGTCGATCGGCGATGCCAGACGCGCACTGGCCGTTTCGGTCAGAATGCGCACGCCGTGATGATTGAGCGAGTACTGGCGCGCTGGCGACCACTGATCGTATGACGCATTCGTGGCCACGCCGGTCTTGCCTTCGGCAATCATCCGCCAGCCCATCGCCATGCCGAGTGCGTTGGTGCTGATCGTGAGCACCGGATCGATGTTCGGTTCCACCGGATCCATGTACGGCGGAATGAAGATGCGACCACCATTCGCGCCCTGCTGATGGATGTCGTTGACGATCGCCGGCGTCCATGGCGAGTAGAGCGAATCGAGCACCATCCGCTGTTCGACCTGCGTGAACGCATACCAGTCACGGTTGTTGTCGTGTCCCGTGTAGTGATGGTAGATCTCCGGTGGTTGCGTGCCTTCAGCCGCAGTCCCAAGCGTGCTGCGATACCAGTCCCCGACGATGTCAACGCCGTCGGGGTTCTGGCTCGGCACCAGCATGATGATCGTTTCCTTGAGGATCTCGTGCGCTTCGGGGGTATCGCTGCGGATCAGCCGGTCGGCGATCACGAGCGGCGACGTGAATCCGCCGACTTCCGTCGAATGAATGCTCGACGTGATGAGCACGATATTGCGGCCTTCGGACAGCAGTCGTTCGCGATCGGCATCGGTCCGCTTGCGTGGATCGAGCAGCTGCTGCTGGATCTGCCGGAAGTGGTCGAGATTGGCGAGGTTGGCCGAATCACTGATGAACGCGACGATGAATGGTCGGCCCAGTGTCGTGAGGCCGAGTGTGCGCACCTGTACGTTCGGGCTCGCCGCGTCGAGTGCGGTGAAGTAGTCGGTGACCTGCTTCCAGGTCGGCAGTCGGCGATCGGCGCCTGGCTCGAATCCGAGAATGCCGGCCGGCGTTGGCACGGCGCGGCGTTGCGCAGGAACTGTCGTGGCGAGGGCCGACAGGGCGACGACCGCAGCGAGGAGACGACGCATCACAACAGACTCCGTATGTAGGGTCGTACGTGGTGGAACCGCGACCATCACGCTACGCGCCAGCGCCGGCGAGCGCTGGCGGTATCTGCGCGTCAGCGATACTCGACCGTGAAGCCGCTGGCGAATCGTGTGAAGCTGATCGAATCCGTCATCCGCAACGCGGCCCAGGTGTCCATCGACATGCGAAAGCTGTGCACGACAATCTCATTCACACCGTCACCGTCGATATCGAGCACCGACCGCAGTTCATGCAGCGGATACGACAGATCACGCAGTTTGCCGCTGCGTGTCGTGCCGTTGGCGCGCACGAGCACGACGCGCTCCACCGAATCGGGTGAGATCACGACGGGCCGGATGGTGATCACGGCACGGAAGTCACCGAAACAGCCGCGCAGCACACTGACGGCCTGCTTCGGCACGTCCGGAAATTTCGCGATGGTGGCAGCAATCGCGGCGGTGTCACCCGCATCGCATGGGTGACCTGTCGCCGCGCGCAAGGGGATCGGCGGTGCACCGCGCCACTCGACCGGAACGGCGCGCTCGCTGGAATCCGGCGGGGCCGCGTCGAGCATCGCCACGATACGACGACCGGTGACACGGAAGTCGGTCACGCGGGTCGGTGTCGCGCCAGCGCTCGTGTGCAGCGTGAACGGCATGCCGCGCTGAATCGGACTATGCGACGCGACCATGCGTGCGAACACCGCACGCGCCGCGTCGGTCGTGCCAACGCCGCCATCGATGCGGCCGACATCCATCGCCAGCACACTGTCGACGACACGCGCCATGAACCAGCGTTGCGTCAGCGGTACGAAGACGGTGCGCTCCGCCAGCGCCGCCGCGTCGCCGTCGAGCGGCGCATCGGGTGGCACAGGCAACAGCGCGAGCATCATCGTGGCGCTGTCAGGCGCGGTGGTGCGGATGGTGTCTGGTCGTTCTTCCGGGATTGAATCACTCGGCCGCGCGGCTGTCGTATCGATCGCGACCGACGGAACGGCGCGTGCGGACCGAGCGGATTCCGCTTCACCGCGGCATGCGGACGTCCCGATCGCTACCGCCGTGCACACACTGACGAGACGTGCGGCGCGCATTCAGCTGAGGAACTTCGACACCGAATCCACGAGCCCATAGCGCCACGCCAGGACGCCGGCGATGCCGATCAGCAGTGCGATCGCGAGACCCGTGATGGCGCGCTGCCAGGTCCGGCGTTGCCGCACCTCACGTTCCTCACGTCGCTCCACGACGCCGAGCTTGCCCGTCGGTACGCGCCGCGTGTAGCGATCGGTCCGCATCGCGTTCGCCGTCTCGAGCGCGCGGCGGACCGGCGGGTCGACGGTGAACCAGAGCACGGTCCGGCCGATACCGATCGCATCGCCATCGGACAGGCGGGTGGACTTCTCGACCTTGTTCCCGTTGAGCAGCATCATCGCACCGAGTTCCGGCAGCAAACGGATGGCCTCGCCGTCGCGCTCGAGTCGGGCGTGAATGCGCTGTACCTCGGGCTCCTGGAGCAGCACCGTGCTGCCGGCCTCCCTGCCGATCGTCGTGGCTTCGAGTCCGAGGGCGTAGACCCGATCGCGTCGGGCATCGCGCAGCCAGCCCGAGCCACTGCCCGTCACCATCGTGGGTGCTTCCGATTCGAACCGGAATTCGTGGCTGGCCATCACTATCACGTCACCCGACTGCAGCCGATGCGGCTCGCCGGTGAGCAGCTGACCGTTGACCCGGATTTCGGCTTCGGTCGCGGCACGACTGATGGTCGGCGCGCCGTAGCTGCCATCGCTCATGACCAGCGCGTGGAGCCGCAGCAGATCCGGCTCGCGGATCCGCCAGGTCGCTTCGACGCCGCTTCCGATGGACAGGACGCCCAAGCCGAGCGGTCGAGTCTGGTCGCCGAAGATGAGATGGGCCATCTGAACGCTGAGGGGACTCCGAGGGTAGCTTGTGCTTTCCACCCAACGAATACGATTCTACCTGCCAAAAGATAACCGGGGTGACGCTGGATCGGGCGCATAGTCTTTCAACTGGATGTGCGGCTCGTCGATCGTCCCGACCGTTCACGCTCCACGGCGGACGGCACCGGGAGACCGACGCCGTCGTCGTGGGGTGCTGTTCCTTCACCGTTCTTCGGTACTGTGATGAGTGACGAGACTTCGAAGTCAGCCGTGATTCCATCGACCAGTCCGCCGGAGGCGTACGCGTCGGATCTCGCGCGACTGAATCGGTCCGGACCCCTGGGACCGAACGACGACAGCTGGTTGACGCTTGCGCATGCCTTGAGCCGTTTCGCCAGTCTGCCGGAGCACGAGTTGTTGCTCGCGTTGCCGAACGTGGCGGATGCCATGGCGGTGAGCGCGGTGACGGCCGGGCTGAGCGCTCAGGCGCCCGTTCTGCGCTGTGCCCGGGCGCTGCGCGCACTGAACGAGCCGATCGTGATGCCGAGCGGTCATGCACCGATCGCCGAGCTCTTTTTTGCGACGCAGTCTGTCGCGGAGGAACAGGAACTGGCAGGTGCGTTTGGCCTCGCGTACGCCACGCTCAGTGGACTGCTGCGGGCGTTCGGCTCTCGTGCTTCGCTGCGGGCGCAAGGCACTGTGCTGGCGCAGACCGGTCGTGCGGTGCGGCAATTGGGATTGACCGAGCTGGCGCAGGAGTACTACGAAGAGGCGATGTCGGTCGGCTACGAATGCGACGCACTCGACGTGGTTGCGCGCGCATTGCTTGGCATCGGTGTGCTGGCGCTCACGCGCGGCAACTATCCGAAAGCGCACGAGCAGTTCGAGCGTGCGCTGGTGAATGCTGAGCGCGCCACCGACCCGGAGATGATCCGGTCGTCACATCATGGCCTGATGAACTGCAGCATCGCGAGCGGCGATCTCGACTCGGCGCTGGTGCATGGCTGGAATGTGCTGCGCCTGTGCATTGCGCCGGAGTCGCGTGCCGAAGCGCTGTTGAACATGGCGGAAATCTGTCGGCTCACCGGCGAACATGATGCCGCGATCCGCGTGTACTCGGTCGCAATGGAATGGACGTCGCAGCCGCGTGTGCGTGTGTACGCCGTCAGCGGAGCGCTCTTGTCCGCCGTCAAGCTGAAACGTGGCAAGGACGCAACGCGACTGGTCGCGGAACTCGAAGAGCATCTGCGCACCATGCCCGATATGTACGCGTGCGCCACGCTCGGCCTCGAGCTTGCCGAGGCGCTGCATGAGCTTGGCGACATTCCCGCAGCCAGGCGGCGCCTCGATGCAGCGCGCACACTGGCTGAGGAACAGTCATTTCACGAAGTCGTTCACCGCGCCAGCGAGACCGACAAGTTGTGGCGGTCCTCGTCTCAGGCCGCGGCCCCGATGTTCGACGCGCCAGAAAAACGTGTGCGCCGATCAGGGCCGTTCAGGATGGTCTTGCGATCGTTGAAAGGGCTGACGACCGCGGCCACGCAGTGACGGCTCGCGGTCTCAGTGCCAGGGAATCGTTGGGGCAGCGGTCGTCACGTCTGCCCATGGGATCGTCGGAGCCCGCTTCGACGTATCGACGTCGGCGCTGACGCGCTGCTTACCGGTGGGCTCGAACGGCGCGGCGGCATCGTTGGCACACGCGCCGAGTCCAGCGGAGAGCAGCGTGAGTGCAGCAATGGTCATGCGGTGGCGGAGCGTCGTCATGGCAGTGTCCTGAATTTGGTGTGTCAGAAGAGTGCCGACGCCGGCGACGATCACCGCACACGGTGCGGGCACCACCCTCACCGGATGGGAAACCGTGGGATTTCCGTTGGCTGAACAGCCCAGCTTCAACCAGTCACGGCCGCTCGAGAGGGTCGTCGCCGCGCTTGTGCGCGACCGCCGGGATCTCGCGCGCCTCCAGGAAGCACTGCGCCCCGCCGGCTCGACGCCAATGACGGGAGTCCTGCACGCGTTCGATCGGATCGAGCGCCTCGATGCGGCGTTGCAGCGGGCGCATTTCGACGTGCTCGTCATCGAACCGACCGATGCCGCCGGTCAACCGACCGAAACGATGATCCGCAGCATCAGGGAGCGGTTCCCGCGGCTCTCGGTGCTTGGCCATGTGGTCCTGAAACCAGGTATGTCATCACACGTGCTGTCGTTTGCGCGCGCCGGCGTCCACGAACTGATCGTGGCCGGCATCGACGACAGCGCGATGGTGCTGCGTCACGCGCTCCAGCTTGCGTCGCGCCGCTGCCTGGCCGAGGAAGTCTTCTCGGAAATCCGCGCGTCACTTCCGCGCGAAGCTGCAAGTCTCGTGCGCTACTGCCTCGAGCACGCCAGCGAAGCTCCAACGATTGATGACATTTCACGCGCGCTTGGCGTGCATCGGCGTACGCTGGTGAATCGCATGCAGAACGCGATGCTGCCGCCGCCGAGTGAGTTGTGGGCGTGGTCGCGTGTGCTGCTGGCCGCGCGATACCTGGAAATGCCGGGGCGATCAGTGGAATGGGTCGCGTTGACGGTCGGATATCCGTCAGCGAATGCGTTGCGCAATGCGCTCAAGAAGTACACGGGTCTGGTGCCGAGTGAACTGCGCGAGGATGACGGGTTTGCACGTGCGACGCTCGCATTCCGCGCGGCGCTGCTGGCGACGTCGCGTCATATCGGGCCACTGATGAAACCGGCGGTCGCCTTGGTGCGCATGCAGCGCACACCGCCAGCGTCCGCTGATACACATGCCGCAGTGCGACGCGCGGTGTAAGGTCGCACGTCAGTTGAGACATTACGGCACAATCGCCACGCTGTCGGCGGTGATGTGTCCGCCGCCGTCATTCTCAGGCGTGCCGTAGGTCAGGTTTCGCGGAAAGCCAAGGGCGGTGTCGTAGGTGACCTGCAACCGCCCGGGCCGAAGGCGGATTTCTTCTGAGACTTTGCTGAACAGGCTGTCGATCGAGCTCCGATAGGTGAGCGGTTTCTGCGCGCCGGTGACCCGGTCGACGACGCTCACCACGACGCCATTCCGGACGGACACGGTCATGGGGACCGTGATGTCGGGACTGCAAAAGCACTGAAGGGTGCTCTTGAAGGCGTAATTGACGAGCCCGGCACGGTGCCAGCGGGCGAAACCTGCCTCAAAGTCCCGTTCGGCATCCGTCGAGCTCGAGCAGGCGCTGCCGGACAACGAGAGCAGGACGATCAGCGCGGAAGCGCCTCGGTTGAGCATAGGCATTGGCGTCACCAGAAAGAGTTCTGCCTGCCGTACCGCGGCATGGCCAAGCCCGTCACCGCCGCCACGCATCCAGGCCGCCTATTCGTCAACAGTTTTGTTGACGAATCTCGATACCCGAGTAGTTTCATCAGCATGGAAGAGATGGGGACGTCGCTTGTCGGCTACCGTGGTATCCAGGCGGAATTGCTGCTGGCGCTGAAAAAGCACCAGCCGCTGACCGCCCGTGAGCTGGCGGCCCGATTCGACGTGACGCCGAATGCCATGCGTCGCCATCTCGAGACGCTCGAAGCCGCCGGTGTTGTCCGGTTCACGCGCGAGGTGCGCGGCGTGGGTGGACCGGTGCATGCGTTCACCCTGACCGGCAGCGGAGAAGCGCTGTTCCCCAGGTCATACGCCAATGTCCTGCTGGAGACGCTGGAGTCGATCGCCGCGGAGCATGGTCGCCAGGGCGTGAGTGACTTCTTCCGGCGCAAATGGACGGCGCTGGCCGCCGACGCCGCGCCGGCATTGGCGCTGTTGCCGCTGTCCGAACGTGTGCAGCTGGTGGCCGAGCTGTGGACGTCGCTCGGCTACATGGCGGAAGCCGATGTGGACGCCGACACCGGTTTGCCGGTGCTGCGCAAGCACAATTGTGCGATCCGCGCCGTGGCGGAGCAGTATCCGGAAGTGTGTGCGACCGAGGCCGAATTCATCGCCGATGTGATTGGTGTGTCGCCGGAGCGCCGGCAACACATCCTCGCCGGCTGCAACAGCTGTGAATACGTGCTGGGTGGTGTGCCGATCGCGCGCCCCCCGGCTGATCTGGCAACAAGCAACGCCGGTGACCGGCGTGGAGACGCGTGACGCGATGAGCAGTGAAATCGAGGCCCTCGTCGGCCGGGAATATCAGTACGGCTTCGTCACCGATATCGACGCGGATACGATCCCGCCCGGACTGAGCGAAGACGTGGTGCGTCTGATCTCCGCCAAGAAGAGCGAGCCGGCATGGCTGCTCGAGTGGCGGCTGAAGGCGTATCGTCGCTGGCTGACGATGTCCGAGCCGACCTGGCCGAACGTGCACTATCCGCCGATCGACTATCAGGCCGTGCGGTACTACTCCGCGCCGAAGACCGCCAAGCCGCTCGGCTCACTCGACGAAGTCGATCCGACGCTACTCGAGACGTACAAGAAACTCGGCATTCCGCTCAATGAGCAGAAGATGCTGGCCGGTGTCGCCGTCGACGCCGTGTTCGACAGCGTGTCCGTCGGCACGACGTACAAGGCTGAACTGGCGAAACACGGGATCATCTTCTGCAGCTTCAGCGAAGCGGTGCACGAGCACCCGGACCTGATCAAGAAGTATCTCGGCAGCGTGGTGCCGTACAGCGACAACTTCTTCGCTGCGCTCAACTCGGCGGTCTTCAGCGATGGCAGCTTCTGCTTCATCCCGAAGGGCGTGAAGTGTCCGATGGAGCTGAGCACCTACTTCCGCATCAACGCCGCCGACACGGGCCAGTTCGAGCGCACGCTGATCGTGGCCGAGGAAGGGGCGAGCGTGAGTTACCTGGAAGGGTGCACGGCGCCGAAGCGGAGCACGAATCAACTGCATGCGGCCGTGGTGGAACTGATCGCGCTGGATGATGCCACGATCAAGTACAGCACGGTGCAGAACTGGTACGCCGGTGACGAGCACGGCGTCGGTGGCATCTTCAACTTCGTCACCAAGCGTGGCAAGGCGATGAAGAATGCGAAGATCTCGTGGACGCAGGTGGAGACCGGCTCGGCGATCACGTGGAAGTACCCGAGCGTGATTCTGCAGGGCGACAACAGCGTCGGCGAGTTCTACTCGGTGGCGGTGGTGAACAACATGCAGCAGGCCGACACCGGCACGAAGATGATCCACATCGGCCGCAACACGAAGTCCAACATCGTCAGCAAGGGCATCAGTGCGGGCCGTGGGCAGAACAGCTATCGCGGCTCGGTGAAGGTGCTGCCGAAGGCTGACGGCGCGCGCAACTACACGCAGTGTGACTCGATGCTGATCGGCAATGCGTGCGGTGCACACACCTTCCCGTACATCGAGATCGGCAACAACACGGCGACGCTGGAGCACGAGGCGTCGACGACGAAGATCGGGGAAGACCAGATCTTCTACCTGAAGCAGCGCGGCATGAGCGCAGAAAACGCGGTCAGCATGATCGTCGCCGGCTTCTGCAAGGAAGTGTTCAAGGAATTGCCGATGGAATTCGCGCTCGAGGCGCAACAACTGCTGGGCATCACACTCGAAGGCTCCGTCGGCTGAGCCGAACGCACTGACTCCCCGATCATTCATCACGCAGCAGAGAGACACGAACATGCTCGAGATCACGAACCTGACGGCTGCGGCCGGCGCGAAGGATATTCTGAAGGGCATCAACCTGACGGTGAACGCGGGTGAAGTGCACGCGATCATGGGCCCGAACGGCAGCGGCAAGAGCACGCTGGCGCAGGTGCTGGCCGGACATCCGTCGTATGAAGTGACGGGCGGCACGGTGCAGTTCGAGGGTGAAGACCTGCTCGCACTCGCGCCGGAGGAGCGCGCCCACAAGGGTGTGTTTCTGGCCTTCCAGTATCCGATCGAGATTCCGGGTGTGAGCAACGCCTACTTCCTGCGCAGCGCCTACAACGCGATGCGTGTCGCGCGCGGTGGCGAGGAAGTCGACCCGATGGAATTTCTCGACGTGATGGAAGAGAAGCTCAAGATCGTCGAGATGGACGACGCGATGCTCTCGCGCAGCGTGAACATGGGTTTCTCGGGTGGCGAGAAAAAACGTAACGAGATCCTGCAGATGGCGGTGCTGGATCCGAAGCTGGCGATTCTCGACGAGACCGATTCCGGCCTCGACATCGACGCGCTTCGTGTGGTGGCGGAAGGGGTGAACAAGCTCCGTCGTCCCGACAACGCGGCGATCGTCGTGACGCACTACCAGCGGTTGCTGAACTACATCGTGCCCGACTTCGTGCATGTGCTGGCCGGCGGTCGCATCATCCGCAGCGGCACCAAGGAGCTCGCGCTCGAACTCGAAGAGAAGGGGTACGACTGGCTGCTGCAGGAGGCGCTGGCGTGAGCGTTTCGCATTGGCAGGCAGCGTTTGCTGGCCGTGCCGGTCGCGACGAGCCACAGTGGCTGGCGCCGATGCGGCAGTCCGCGATGGCGTCGTTCGTGTCCCTTGGTTTCCCGACACGTGCGCTCGAGGACTGGCACTACACGTCGCTATCGTCGATCGCTGACGTGCCGTTCACGATCGGCAGTGGCGCATCGTCCACGTCGGTGGCCGACCTGACGCCGTACATGATCAACGCGGACTGGCCGACGATCGTGCTGCTGAATGGCAGCTGGTCACCGGCGCTGTCGTCGCTCGATTCGCTGCCCGCCGGTGTGCTGGTGCTCGATCTGGCGACCGCGTGGCGCGAACAGCCGACACTGGTGCAGCAGCACCTCGGCACGGTGGCGGTGAGTGAGCACGCCATGACCGCGCTCAACACCGGTCTGTTTCAGGATGGCGTGGTGGTGTTCGTGCCGAAGGATGTGGCGTCGGAGACGCCGATTCACATTCTGCACATCGCGGATGCATCGGCCGAGGCCTCGGCCCAGTTCCCGCGGACGGTGGTTAGCGCCGAGCGCTCGTCGAAGGCGACGGTGCTCGAGAGTTTCGTGGGCCTGGCGGATGTGGCCTACTTCACGAACCACGTCGCGGAAGTGGTGGTGGGCGAGAACGCGACCGTCAATCACATGAAGATCCAGCGGGAGTCGGAGTTGTCCACGCACGTCAGCACGACCGAAGTGCATCAGGCGCGGGACAGTCACTACGTGAACTTCTCGATGGCGATGGGCGCGACACTCAGCCGCACCAACGTCTACACGGTGCTGGACGGTGAGAACTGCGGTGCGACGCTGAATGGCCTCTATCTCGGCAAGGGCACGCAACACACCGACCATCAGACCCGCATCGAACACGCGAAGCCGAACTGCTTCAGCCGCGAGCTGTACAAGGGTGTGCTCGACAACGCGTCGCACGCCGTGTTCAACGGCAAGGTGTACGTGCACCCGATTGCGCAGAAGACCGACGGCAAGCAGAGCAACCACACGCTGCTACTTTCGCCGGATGCGAAGATCGACACCAAGCCGCAGCTCGAGATCTTTGCTGATGACGTGAAATGCACGCACGGCGCGACCGTGGGTCGCATGGACGAGGCGGGCCTCTTCTACATGAAGAGCCGCGGCGTGCCATCGGAGACGGCGCGGCGCCTCCTGACGTATGCGTTTGCGGCGGACGTGCTGGAAACGATCGAGAACGACACCGTCAAGCATGCGCTCGAGCAGCTCACGCTGGAGCGGTACGCGGGTTCGGCGGTGCACCCCGTGATCGTGGCGCGCGACGGCTGATCGTGGCGGACCTCGACGAGCTCTATCAGAGCATCATTCTCGATCACAATCGCCGGCCGCGCAACTATGGTGAGCCAGCGACGTCGAACCACCACGCCAGCGGCCGCAATCCGCTGTGTGGCGACGAAGTGACCGTGTGGCTGACGGTCGAAAATGACGTCATCGCCGATGTGCACTTCATCGGCCAGGGCTGCGCGATTTCGAAGGCCTCGTCATCACTGATGACGGACGCGGTGCGCGGCAAGACGACGACGGATGCACTCGCGATGTTCGACCGTGTGCACGACCTGCTGACCGGCAAGCTGGACCCGATGGTCGAGCGCAAGACACTGGGGCCGATCGCTGCACTCGGTGGCGTGTCGCGGTTTCCGGTGCGCGTGAAGTGCGCGTCACTGGGGTGGCATGCGTTCCGGAATGCCTTGCTCAACGAGGGCCGTGCGTCGTGAGCGACGCGGTGCGACCGGAGATCACATTCGAGGCGGTCGCTCGTGTGGCTGACCTGCCGCTCGGGACGCTGAAAGCGGTGATGCTGCGGTCGGGCGAAAGGTTGTGCCTCGTGCACACTGCCGCCGGAATCTGTGCGCTGGCCGATCGCTGCTCACATCGCGATTTCCCGCTCTCGGCCGGCGAAGTGACGCAGGATGGATTGATCGAGTGTTCGTGGCATGGAGCGCAGTTCGATCCGACCACCGGTGTGATGCTGACCGGCCCGGGCGGCGATGACGTGAAGACGTACGACGTGCGCGTGGAAGACGAGATGATCACGATTGCCCCGACGAGTGTTCCCCGATGACATCACTGGCTCCGCGCAGCGATTTTCCGCTGCTGGCCGAGGCCCCTGCGCTGCACTACCTGGACTCTGCCGCGACCGCGCAGAAGCCGCAGGCCGTGCTCGACGCACTGGCACACTTCTACACGCACGACAACGCCAACCCGCATCGCGGCGCGTACGCGCTGTCGGCGCGGGCCACGGAGCGGTATCACGACGCGCGCGCAACGATCGCCCGCTTCATTGGTGCGACGGACGCGGACTGCACGCTGTTCGTGCGTGGCACCACCGAGGCCATGAACCTGGTGGCGTACGGCTGGGGTGAAGCGAATGTGCGGGCGGGCGATGCGATCGTCGTCACCGCGATGGACCATCACGCGAGTTTCGTGACTTTCCAGCAGCTCGCCCGCCGTACCGGCGCTGAGTTGCGCATTGTGGAGCTGACGAGCGACGGTCGCCTCGATCTGGCGTCTCTCGCGACGGCGCTCGATCCACGTGTGAAGCTGGTGGCGGTACCACATGTCTCGAACGCACTCGGCACCATCAATCCGGTGACTGAGATCGTCGCGATGGCACACGCGGTGGGTGCGGTGGTGGTCTGCGACGGTGCGCAGGCCGTACCGCATCTGCGTGTCGATGTCGAAGCGCTGGGTGTCGATTTCTACGCGTTCAGTGGTCACAAGCTTGGCGGCCCGATGGGCATCGGCGTGTTGTGGGGCAAGCGCGCGCTGCTCGAACGGATGTCGCCGTGGCAATTCGGTGGCGACATGATCGAAGTGGTCGGCGATCAGCAGACGACGTTCAACACGCTGCCGCATCGCTTTGAAGCCGGCACGCCAAATGCTGCCGACGCCGTGGGACTCGCGGCAGCCTGCGACTACCTCAGTGCGCTGGGAATGGACGCGGTGCGTGCGCACGAAGTCACGCTGACGACCGTCATGCTGCACTCACTGCAGGCGCTCGATGGCATTCGGATCTTCGGTCCGATGGATGTCGCGTCGCGCAGTGGTGTGGTGAGTTTCGCCTTCGATGATGTGCATGCGCACGACCTCGCGACGATCCTCGACGAACATGGGGTGTGTGTTCGGGCGGGACATCATTGCGCACAGCCGCTGATGCGTCGACTCGGAATTGCGGCGACCGCGCGGGCCTCGGTGTGGGTGCATTCGACGGAGCAGGATGTGGCCGTCCTGGTGACGGCGCTTCAGCACGCGAAGACCATGTTTGCCGATGGCGCTGTCCGCTGATCAGTCGCCGCCGGTCGCGGCGTTGCCCGTCGACGCCGGCGTGGCGTCGCTGTATCAGGAAATCATCCTGTCGCACTATCGCGCGCCGAAGCACAAACGCCTGATCGATGGGGCGGCCGCGGCCGTGGAGCATCGGAATCCGCTCTGCGGCGACATGTGCTCGGTGCAATTGTCGCTGGATGGCGATCGGATCGTCGATGCCGCGTTCAACGCACACGCCTGTTCGATCACACAGGCAACGGCATCGATGTTGCTCGACCGTATCATCGGCGCAACAGTTTCCGAAGCTCGCACGGTCATGACACGCGTGGATCAGCTGCTCGACTCGGCGGCGCGCCTGAGCGACCAGTCGCCGGGCGACGACCTCGGGGACCTGCGCGCGCTCGCGAGTGTGTCGCGATTCCCCGCTCGACGAGCCTGCGTGCGTCTTGTGCTGGGCGCGGTTCGCGAGACGATCTCGACCGTTTGATCCGGTGGCATGCGACCTGCGGACTCAGGTATTCGCTCCGCCACAGCGAAAACATGTTGGCGTTCCAGTCGTCTTGGGTATGTCGGGGTAGGAATCGCTCGCGCATCTCTGCCACGTTTCTTCAGGCGCCTGATCCGGATATCTCCGGGTCCGCGCCTTCTTTAGATAGCCATTGCCTCCTTCTATGACTCGCTCACTCTCCCGTTCCGCCCTCGCTGCCTGCGCCGTGTTGATCACCGCGTGCAGCGCAAAGAAGGAAATCATTGCGCCACCGGTGACGCCTGTGATCACCGTCACCGCCGCGACGACGACCTTGGCCGTGGTGCAGGCGGCAAGCGGGTCCTCCGTGATCACGATAGGCCGCACGAACTTTGCCGGCGACGTGAATCTGACGGCCGAGAATCTGCCGACAGGTGTGACGGCGACCTTCACGCCGGCGACGCTGAGCGGCGGCGCGACCGCAAGCAGCGTCGCGTTGGCCGTCGCGAGTACCGCTGCTCTGACCGGCGCCACGCCGGTCACGGTCACTATCCGCGCACGTGGTACCGGCGTGAGCGACGCCACCGCCACGATTTCGTTGACGATCACGGCGGTGGCGGGCGGCGCGATGAGCATCACGGCAACGCCGACGTCCGCCTCGATCACAGCCGGTCAAACGACAACCACCGCCATCGCGCTCACACGCACCGGTGGATTCACGGGTGGGGTGAACTTCACCGTCACCGGTGCAAAGACTGGCGTCACGACGACGCTCTCGTCGGCGAATCCGGTGACAGGAAACACCGTCACGCTCAGCGTCGCGACATTGACGTCCGTGGTCGCAGGTCCCGACACACTTGTCGTGCGGGCCAACGCCGCCGGTCTGGCAGAAGCGACGGCCACGTTCATCGTCACCGTCGCCGCACCGCCGAGCAACAGCGTGACGTGGCGCTTCTGTGATCCGGCGCGCATTCCGCTCTGGTTCGCCGTGCAGGATGGCGCGAGTGGCACGTGGCAGCGCATCACGGAAACGTCGTCGGGCGTGTACACCTTCTCGTATGGTCAGCCGCGTGTGGGCATCGCGACCGTCATGAACGACAACCCGACGATCTTCACGCAGGTGTCGTACTACGGCACGGCGGAAATCGCGACGGAAGCACTGGCGGAGTGCAAGGACTATCCGACGCCCGGTACGAAGTCGCTGAGCGGAACGATCTCCGGCTTTGCGAATGCGAACGAAGTCGGGCTGGTGTCGATGGGCTCCGCGCTCTCGAGCGCTGCCAACACGTCCACACCGACGTTCACGATCACCAAGGTGCCGACGGGTGCCGTCGACCTGATTGCGGTGCGCGCGAATATCGTGACGAGCAGCGTGCAGCGTGTGCTGATCTCCCGCGGAACGAACCTGGCCAGCGGCGCATCGCTCGGTACGCTGGACCTCGCCGCGGGCACTTCGTTTGCGCCGGGCACCGGCTCGCTCACGATCACCGCGCCGAATGACGGCACACTGTTCGGAACGAACGTGTTCACGACCGCAACCGGATCGTCAGCGTCGTTCTCGATCGCCTCGCTGTCGAGTGGTGTCGCTGCAGCGTATCAGGGCGTACCGGACGCGAACATGATCGCCTCGGATCTGCAGGAGATTCAGGTCGATCAATCGGTTGGTACGACGATCAGCCGCTTCATCACGCGCTACACACGCGGTCCGGGCACGTTCAATCTGACGATGCCGCTCGATCCGGCTGTGCCAACCATCACGGCTGCGACTGGCGCACCCTACGCGCGGGCGACGGCAACCGGCACGGTATCGACATCATTCAACGACCTGATTGCGGTGGAGTTCAAGCAGGCGACGCGTCGTTGGGAGATGGTGACGACGTCTGCGGGTCGCGCCGCCTCGACCACCTACTCGTTCACGATGCCGGACTTCAGCACGCTGCCCGGCTGGCAGAACACATGGGGCCTTGCCGCTGGTTCGGCCGATGTCACGAGTTCGTTCTTCGGTCTGACGGGCGCGAATCCCGACGGCACACCGACCACCGGCACGCAGATCGTGCTGACCGGCCGATTCAACACCTTCACGTTCCCGTGATGCGCTGAGGGTTCAGACGTACAACGCGGGCGCTCCAGTAATTCGGAGCGCCCGCGTTTTTTTGTGCGCCTCGCCGATTTCAATTCGCATCTCGAGATCGCAAACTGTATTCTCGCGGGGGACGCGGGCCCCGCGCGAAAACTTTCTGTATGCGGTGGAACTCAGGGTACAGGCGCGGGACGGGGGATGCCGAGTTGTTCCATCGAGGGGAGGGTCTTGGTGCGGCGGAACTGGGCGATGGCGGCGCGCAGCTGGTCGCTGCGCTGGATCCAGAGTTGCGCGGCGTTGTCGTACCGATTGGTAAGGTTGCCGAGGTACGTCGGTCGATTCTCGTTGGCCCACGCGTGTTCATACACTTCGCGACCGAGCACATACCCTTCCTTGAGGTCGCCGATGCGGCCGTTGAGCGGTGAGGCGATGTCGTTCAGGTCCTCGATCGTCTGCGAATTGATCGGCGTGCTGGCGCGCGCATACATCTGCGCGATCTCGTCGGCGAACTGAAACTTCATGCCGATGAAATCGAGACGACGCGCGCCGACTTCCATCGCTTCGAGCGCGGCCTGTTCGCGAAGATCCGGCTGCAGCGCACGCGCCTGCGCGATCAGCACCAGTGCCGATTCGGCCTGAATGCGCAGCTGTTTCAGCCCGGGTCGGACCTTCGCACTCACGACCTGACCTTCCGCGGACCAGGGATCGAGCCAATACAGCTCATTACGGCCATCACTCTGGTTGGTCTGCACGAGCGCGGCGTGCGCGGAAGAGAGTTTGCGCTGCGCTTCGTCAATCTTGCCGGTGGTGTCACCATGAAAGACGCGTCCGTAGCTGCGTTCGAACTGTTCGATGTTCGACTCACCTGGCTGCCACCCGGCAGCGGCACCGAACAGCACGCCGTACCAGAGCTGCTCGAAGAGAGCGTCACCGTCATCGTCCCAGTTGGTGTTGAGCACACCGGTCGCGCCCATCGCCTGTCCGTCACGCACGAACGTCTGGATGTTGCGCAGCGCCACCGCGTTGTACGGGTAGACGCGACTCCAGTTGTTCACACCCGGTGCGACCCACGTTTCCATGCCGGCGTCCTTGAACGGCGTGAGGCAGCGATCGAAGCCGTTGAACGACCAGTAGTCCCAGCAGATTGCGACCATGTTCTTCGGCAGGATGTTCACCAGCTGCGGTGACTCCTTTGCGATATCGGCCCAGATCATCAGCCGCTTGCCGTTTGGCTTGAGCGCGGCGTCGATGTCGCGCACGAACTGCAGATACACCTTGCCGAGTCCTTCGGCCGTGACGCGATCACGCGTCTGGCCGCGGCCCAGCTCCACTGTTTCGTCGGCACCGATGTGCACGAAGCGCGACGTGAACAACGAGTCGATCTCAGCGAACCACGACTTGATCAATTCCATCGAGCCGGGATTGCCGGGCGCCAGCACGTGGCCGTGCGGTGTTTCCGCGAGTGCCGAATAGAGCTCGTACTTGAGCACGTGGTGCAGGTGACCGAAGGCCTCCTGCTCGGGAATCACATCGATATGGAATTTTGCGGCGTACGCGATCAGCTCGCGTACATCCTCGCGTGTCATCGCGCCGCGCGGTGGCGCAATGAGAGGGTTGGCGGAATAGGCCAGCGAATGTTCGAAGTATGGTGAATAGACATTCAGCTTGAACGCGGCGAAGCGACGGATCTGCGCCTTCTGGTAGACGAGCGTCGGCACCGGTCCGCGCGACAGGTCGTCATGAAATCCGCGGTA
>JANLPZ010000038.1:0-28599 GCA_031367535.1 Gemmatimonadaceae bacterium | reverse complement strand
GAGGATGACGAGGTTCTCGCGGATTTCCATGACCGTGGCCTTGACGATCTCACCTTCTTCGATCGAGGCCATCGTGCCCTGGTACATCGCGATCATCCGCTCGTAATCTTCCGAGGTGTATTCGTCTTCCTCGTAGAGTTCAGGGCGGCGGTTGGCAAGCGGCCGGAGCTGCGAGCGCTGTAAATCGCGCTTCTCGCGGGCGGTAAGGGCCGTGCCGGTTGTGGTGTCGTCGAGACTGATCTCGACTTCAGGTTCGGTCATGAAGTGTGGCTCAAGACTTCGCGGGATGGTAAGCTCGCCGCGCCGAGGCTAGGGAATTTCGAGGCCTTTTTCAGGCCGGCGAAATGCGAACCGTGGAAGCTAGGGAATCTCCGCAGGAATCGGAAGGGCTGCAGTGTGGCCGAGAGACGCCTTCGCCAGCCCGGGTTACCGTCCGGGCCGCACGCCTCGGCACTGCGAAACCAGCCACCGCATGCCGATCACGGTTCCGCTGGCGGCGCACCGCAGCCCGCCGATCGACAGCGTGATCACGACCGCGTCCCATAGTGGACGCCGACTGGTCAGCCACGCAAAGTCAAAATCATGGAGGCCCGGATAAAGCCAGCGTGCAAGCCGACTGCGCCGCTGCATTCTCTGCGAGATCGTCCCCAGCCGCGGATCGAGACACAGCCAGGCCGCATCGGGATCGTCGTACCGGACCCGAATGACTGGAAGTGTCAGGTGACCAGTCGGAGCGTGATAGTCGCTATCATAACGCGCGTGGGTCGCCGTATCTGTGATCGTGGCGTTCTTCACCAACGATCGCGCGAGCGACAGCAGCTGCGCACGCGTCGCACCGATACCTCAACTCCATCTGCCGGGATTCAGACTGAGCACGCCGCTGAATATCCAGGTGCAGACGACGACGCCGAACGTAGGACCGAACAGGTGGTGCCACCGCAGAATGAACGAGCGATACGGCGACGGTGATCGACGCGCGCCGGAGCGCGACCGACGGCCGCGCCATTGCCAGATTCCGATGGTAGGTCCGGCCAGCGACATCAGCGTCCCGGGTGCAGCTAGCGTCATCACGACGCGTGTCCACCACACATCGCTCCGGCGCAGCATGACGGGGAAAATCCAATGCGGAATCGCACCGATCCACGCCAGCGCACGGTCGCGACGCGTCGATGCGGCGAGCACTTCACCGCTGCGCGGCGCGGCGCGAGCCGCTTGAGTACTGCGCGCAGCGACCGATGCGAACGCCTGACGTCAGTCGTCGTCTACGTCCGCGCCCCGTTCGAGGGCGGCGCGCGCCAGCGCCACAATGCGCGCGACCTGATCGGCTTGCGTCAGATATGTCGTATCGAGCAGTACGGCATCGCGCGCCTGCACCGTCTGTGTCTGATCTGCAGCGTCACGTCGTACGAGCAGTTCCGTCTCTTCTGCGATCTCGTCTTCCGCCGGCGCACGGCCGAGCCGCTGCTGCAGACGACGTCGTGCGCGCTCCCACGGATCCGCGACAAGAAAAATCTTGAGCGTCGCGTCGGGAAACACGACCGTGCCGATGTCGCGACCGTCGACGACGACTGCATGCTGCTCCGCCGCGGCGCGCACCTGCGCATTGACCCACGCGCGCGCATCCTGCATCTGCGCCACGACCGACACGCCAGCCGTCACGGCACTGCCGCGCAACCGCTCATCATCCCGTTCGCCGTCGATGAGCGGAATGAATGTGCGCTCACCGGGGATCATCGACACGCGCGCACCCGCCGACACAACGTCCTCGGCGCGCCACTGCGATGAATCGGGTTGCTGCTCGAGAGACACCGCGGTGAGCGCCCGATAGAGTGCACCGCTATCGACATGCCGAATGCCCAACTGCGTCGCGACCCATTGCGCCGTGCTCGACTTGCCGGATGCGGCCGGTCCATCGATGGCGATCACCAGCGGTCGCGCGCTCACGCGCCGGCTCCGATCCGAGCCAGCGTCTCCCAGAATCCCGGGAACGACACGTTCACGCAATCCGGATCATCGACGGTGATCGATGCGTTGCCCGATGCGCCGAGCACCGCAAACGACATCGCGATGCGATGGTCGGCATGCGTACGCACTTTTCCGCTGAGCGTACCCGTGGCACCACGAATCACCATGCCGTCGGGCAATTCATCGGCATCCGCACCGATCGCGCGAAGGTTCGACACGACGGCCGCGATGCGATCACTTTCCTTGACGCGCAGCTCGCCCGCGTCACGAATGCGGGTCTCGCCTTCAGCGCGCGCGGCAAGACACGCCAGAATCGGCAGCTCGTCGATGAGCGCCGGAATCTCGTCGCCACCGATGTCCACGCCGCGAATACCGACCGCTGGTGCGACGTGCACATCGGCCACGGGTTCACCACCAATCTCATGTTCGTTGACGAGTGTCAGCGCAACACCCATACGCTCCAGCACCGCGAACGCACCGATCCGCGTCGCATTCACGCCAACGTTCGTGATCTCGAGCGGAATTCCACGGAGCACCGCCAGCGCGATCAGGAACACGGCCGACGACGGATCACCGGGCACATCAAAATCGAGAGGCGCGAGCTGGCCCACAGGATCGAGCAGCACCGCATCATCGGTGGCGATGATTGGCGCGCCGAGTGCCGCCAGCATACGCTCCGTGTGATCGCGCGAGCGCGTCGGTTCCTGCACGCGCGCCGAATTGCCCGAGACGAGCGCTGCCAGCAGAATCGCGCTCTTGACCTGCGCGCTGGCGGTGGGGCTGATCCAATCGATAGAGCCGAGTGCCCCGCCCTGCACTGTCATCGGCAAACCGTCATCTGCCGCAAAGGTGAACGCGGCGCCCATCTGCGTCAGAGGCCGCGCGATACGACGCATCGGCCGACGACTGAGACTTGCATCACCAACGAACGTTGCGCGCATGTCATGACCTGCGACAACGCCGGCCATGAGTCGCGTGGTCGTGCCGCTGTTGCCACACTCGAGGTCGCGCGACGGCTGCTGCAGTCCACGTCGACCGAGTCCGGTGATGCGCAAAGTGTCATCGCCCGTCCAACGCTCCGGTATCGTGACACCGAGTGCGCGCAGTACACCCGCCGTGCTGATGACGTCCGCAGAGGGCAGCAGGCCACGCACGACGCTGACGCCGCTGGCCAGTGCCGCAAACATCAGCGCGCGGTGCGACAGTGACTTGTCGCCCGGTACGGTGACGCTCCGCACGGTGTTCACCGCAGCCACGCTTCGAGTGTCGTTGCGAGGTCGGTCTTGTCGTCACGGTATTTCACGATGACGGGCGTCTGCAGACTGAGGCCTTCCGTTTCCGCGTATACGCCGCGCATGCGACGCGCACCGGGCACCACCACTGCATCCGCCGGAATGACGAGCGGCTGGCCTGCCGAGCCACGATACACGCACTCGTTGACGAGATCGAAGACTGGCGTGCCGCGTGTGAGCACGACACCCGCACCAAGCACGGCGCCCTGACGCACGACGGTGCCTTCGTACACGCCGCAGTTCCCGCCGACAATGACGTCGTCCTCGATCACCACCGGCGAGGCATTGATCGGCTCGAGCACGCCACCGATCTGTGCCGCCGCACTGAGATGGACGCGCGCACCGATCTGTGCGCAGCTTCCGACGAGTGCGTGTGAATCGATCATGGTACCGGCGCCGACCCAGCTCCCGACATTCACATACATCGGCGGCATGCACACGACACCTGGCGAGAGATACGCACCACGTCGCACCGTGCTGCCACCAGGCACCACGCGCACGCCGTCGGCCAACGCGAACTGGCGCGGCGGCATGGTGTCCTTGTCGAGAAAGCTGAAGCTGCGCGGCGCGGTGTCGGGCGACAGATCGACGATCTGCCCGACACGAAATGCCAGGAGAATCCCCTGCTTCACCCACGGCACTGCGCGCCACTCACCGTCATCACCACGCTCGGCAGCGCGCAATTCCCCCCGCTCCAGCGCGTCGAGCAACGTCGTCACGACGACGCGGGCTTCGGCAGCCAGCGGCGCTCCGGCCGGCGTCGCCGCCAGCTCGCGGATCGCCTCTCCAAGAGACGGCATGTTCATTTTTCCAGAGCTCCTGCCGACACGAGCGCATCACGCAGGGCGGCCAGATGTTCGTCGGCGAGCGGCACAAGTGGCAGGCGCACCACATTGTCTGCGCGTCCGATGAGCTGCATCGCAGCCTTGATGGGTATGGGATTCGATTCGAGACCTGAGGCGCGATAAAGCGCCTTGAGACGGCCATCGAACATGTGGGCGGTCGTGACATCGCCACGCAGCATGGCACCGGTGATTGTGCTCATGGCGCGCGGCACTGCGTTCGACACGACGGAGATCACGCCATTCGCGCCACGCGACATCAACTGCACGGTCACGGCATCGTCACCGGACAACACCGAGAAGCCATCGGGACGATTGCGCAGAATCTCTTCGATCTGCGGAATGTTTCCGCTCGCTTCCTTCATGGCAACGATGTTCGGATGCGCGGCAAGTGTGAGAGTCGTGGCGGCGTCCATGTTGCTGGCAGTACGCGACGGTACGTTGTAGAGCACGACAGGCTTCGATACGGCGTCGGCGATCGCCTTGAAGTGCGCCACGATGCCACGCTGCGGCGGCCGGCTGTACATCGGCGACGCGTGCAGCAGGTGCGTCGCGCCCGCCTCGATCACGGCCTTCGAGAGAGCCACTGCTTTCTTCGTATCGTTCGACGCCGCACCACCGATCACGGCCACGCGACCGGCCGCCGCTTCGGCGGTGATGGCCACGACACGCAGGTGTTCCTGCGGATCGAGTGTCGCGGCTTCACCGGTCGAACCGCAGGGCACGAGGAAGTCGATGCCTTCGGCGATCTGCCACTCGACGAGCGCGCGCAGTGCCGTCTCATCCACGGCACCCGACGCGGTGAATGGGGTGACGAGAGCCGTGCCACAACCCTTGAGCGGCGTCAGATGGAAGTCAGTCATCATAACGCTCCAGTGAGATCGCGAACCACATCCATCATGGTGAAATTGCCCACGCGACCGCGCAGCCATCGCGCGGCGAGTATCGCGCCGTCAGCGAACACGCGACGGTCGCGTGCCTCGTGCGTCAGTGTCACCTGCTCGAACGCGGCATCCAGCAGCAGCGTGTGCACGCCAGGCACATGACCGACCCGAACACTGGTGACGGGAACCTCCGATCCGCGCGCATCTTCAGCGGACAGTTTCAGGCTGCGCGCGGTACCCGATGGCGCGTCCTTCTTCTTCGCGTGGTGTGTCTCGACGAGCGCCGCATCGAAGCCGAGCGACACCGAGAAACGCCGCGCGGCGTCGGCAACAGCAAGCGAGAAGAGCGTCGCGCCGATGCTGAAGTTGGGCGCGATGAGCACACCGCCTGACGCATCACGCACTGACTGCATCACGCGACCGGTGACAGCGTCCCAGCCGGTCACACCGATCACCAGCGGGATGCGCGCGGCGAGGCAGACCGCCACGTTCGACTCGACGGCTTCTGCAACGCTGACATCAATAGCGACATCAATCGCCGCGGCCCGCAGTGCGTCCGCCGTGACGACGGTACCGCGTCCGACACTCACTGCAACCACCGCGTCGCGCTCCGGTGCGAGTGCCACGATTTCACGGCCCAGACGGCCGACGCCGAACAGCGCGATGCGCAACCTCATGATGACGACGTCTCGAACAGCGCGGCGTGCAATGCGCGCATCGCGTCAGGGACATCCGCGTCGTCGAGCAGAATCGTGAGATTGATCGCACTCGCGCTCAGTGACAGCATATTGATGCGACGATGCCCAAGTGCACGAAGGATCGTACCCATCGCATCCGCGTCGTCAGCGATGCCCGAGCCGACGACGCTCACGATCGCCCGACGACGTTCGACCGAGACATCACCGATCTGCCGCAGCGCGCCGACGAGGACATCGAGCGGTGCCGAATCGTCCACCGTGACGGAGACCGACACTTCGCTCGTGGCGACGACATCCACCGAGACGGAGTGTTCGTCGAAGAGTTCGAACACGCGACGCAGGAAGCCGTGCTGAAACAACATCTTGCCTGTCACGACGCGGAGAATCGTCGTTTCGCGCTTGGCCGCGATCGCGGTCACGGCGCGTCGAGGCGCGTCGAACGTGATGCGCGTACCGTGGCCACCGGGGTTGCGCGAATTGTATATCCACACCGGAATGCCGAGTCGCACGGCCGGCGCGATCGTGGCCGGATGCAGCACCTTGGCACCGAAACTCGCCAGTTCACTCGCTTCGTCGAAGCGGATCTGCTCGATCGGGCGCGCAGCGGGCACGATGCGAGGATCGGCCGTCAGCATGCCATCGACGTCGGTCCATATCTCGATCGATTCGGCCTGCAGTGCGGCGCCGACAAGTGAGGCACTGTAGTCCGAGCCACCGCGTCCGAGCGTCGTGGTGATGCCGTCGGTGCTGGAACCGATGTAGCCGCCCATGACGGGCACCTTGCCAGCGTGCACCAGCGGCGCGACCAGACCGCGCGCGGCGACGGCGATCGCTTCCGCCTGCGGTTCTGCGCGCCCGAAATTGGCGTCTGTGATCATCACCTTGCGTGCATCAACGTGCACGGCGTCGATGCCACGCGCACGAAACGCGGCCGCGATGAGCATCGACGACGCGCGCTCACCCATGCCGGCGATGGCGTCGAGACTCCGTGGCGTGATGAAGCCGAGCACCGACAGCGCTTCACAGAGCGAGGCGAGTTCGTCGAAGATCACGCTGACTTCGGCGCCGATCTCGATGTGTTCATCCGAGGTCGCGAGCAGCGCCTCGACCTCGACCAGATGACGATCACGCAATGACTGCACGCTCGACACAGCCGAGATGAAGTTGCCTTCGCTGGCCTGGCGCGCGATGCCGAGCAACGCATTCGTGACACCCGCCAGCGCGGACACCACGACGATCGGCCGACGGCCGAGTCGACCGCGCACGATGTCCGTCGTACGTTCGATGGCGGCAGCATCGGCAACCGACGTGCCGCCGAACTTGCTGATGATCATGCGGACCGGATCACGCCACGCGCCGCGAGCAGCTCGGCATTCTGGATCGACGCGCCCGCTGCGCCACGAATCACATTGTGACCCATCGCCACGAAACGCAGATGGAACTGCGGGTCGGTGCGCACCCGCCCGATGTGCACGCTCATGCCGCCGTCACGGTGCACATCGCGCCTTGGCTGCGGGCGATCGAGCGCGGTGTGAACGACGAGCGGCATCGGTGGCGATGACGGCAGGCCCTGCGACGACGCATCGCCAGTCCAGTTTCGCAACACGTCGAGCGCGGCATCGGGCGTGACCGGCTGCTGGAATTCGACCGAGACGCAGACCGTGTGGCCGTGTTCGACGGCAACGCGGTTGGTATGTGCACTGATGACGAACGGCGCCATCGTGATGCCGTGGTCCGCGAATGTTCCGAGAATCTTCTGCCCTTCGGTCTCGAGCTTCGGCTCCTCATCGCCGATGTACGGCACGACGTTGCCGAGGATGTCGAGTGATGAGACGCCGGGGTAGCCGGCGCCGGAAACGGCCTGCATCGTGGCAACGAACAGTCGACGCGCGCCGAACGCCTGATGCAGCGGCGCGAGTGCCATCGCGAGGACGATCGTAGCGCAGTTGGCGTTCGTCACGATCGCGCCTGACCAGCCACGCTGCGCACGCTGCACGTCGATGAGCGCGATGTGTGAGGCGTTGATTTCGGGAATCAGCAGCGGGACATCCGCCGCCATGCGATAACTCTTCGCGTTCGACAGCACGATCGCGCCACGCCGCGCGAACGCCGGTTCCAGTTCCTGCGCCGGGCCGCTGTCGAGTGCCGAGAAAACCACCGCTTCGCTGATCACGGCCGGATCACACGGCTGCACGATCAGATCGCGAACCGCAGCCGGCATCTCACCTTCGAGCCACTTCGTCGCATCAGCGTACGACTTGCCTGCCGACCGTTCCGACGCGGCGACCGTCGTGATACGGAACCACGGATGATCGGCCAGCAGGCGCACGAACGTCTGTCCCACCATGCCGGTGGCACCGAGCACCGCGACGGGAAGTCGTCCGCCGTTGAAGGGATGAGGAACGGTCACTTACGAGCCCAGGAGCGTGCGTGTGAGCGCCATGTAGGTGTCGACGCTGGCCCGCAGCTCCGGCGCAGAGACGAATTCGTGATCGGTGTGCGCGACATGAATCGAACCAGGGCCGAAGAGCAGCGGCGTGCCCCAGCGTGGCAGCAATGGAATGTCGGAGGTGTATGACACCGGTCGCGCCTCGAATCCGGGCACCGTGTGGAAGTGCTGCGCCGGGATGTACGATCCCCACTCCAGCGTCGCAATGCCGTCGGCCCACTGCTCGATGGCCACGCGCAACGGTGCCGGGTCGCTGACAATGCGGAACATCAGTTCCGCTTCGCACTGGCCCGGGATGATGTTCGCTTCCGTTCCGCCGCGAATGACGCCGATGTTGACCGTGGTTTCGCCGAGCACCGGATCAACGGGCAGCGGCAGGGAGTGTACGGTCGGCAGGAGCCTGAGCATCGGTTCGATGGCAGATACTCCGAGCTGTGGATACGCCGAATGTGCTTCGCGACCGCGCGTGCGCACCATCACACGCATCGAGCCCTTGCAACCAGAAGCCAGAGTGCTCTCGGTGGGCTCGCCATTGATCAGGAACCGACTGGTCGCCGGCAGATGATTGGCGGCGCGCGCACCGTCCGAGCCCTTCTCTTCACCGACGACGAACAACAGATCGACGCGCTCCTCACCTTCTGCAGCCAATCGCTCGGCGGCGATCATCATGGCCGCGGCAATGCCCTTGGCGTCGCAGGAGCCGCGTCCGAACAGTTTGTCGCCGTCGAGTCGCGGCGAGATGTACGGGGGCACCACGTCGAGATGTGTGGACAGCGTGACACCGCCGCCGCGCCGTGTCGCCCAGATGTTGCCGCGACCGGGCGTCACTTCCTGGACGTGGACATTCCAGCCCTTGGCGAGGAGCCAGCGGCTGACGAAATCGATGGCGGGACCTTCACCGCCGGACGGCGAATGAATGGCCAGCAGTTCGGAGGCAAGCGCGAGGACGTCGGTCATGTGCACAAACTAGTGCAACAGGCGCAGCAATACCCGGGGTGGGAATCGAACCCACATGACCTTGCGGTCAGGGGATTTTAAGTCCCCCGCGTCTCACCACTTCCGCCACCCGGGCGCTGAGCTGCACTTCAGCATAATCACGACACAGCGGAAGATCGCCGCCGCCGACACTTTTCGGCGGTGTTCATGCGGAATGCGCCACGAATTGGCGCAGTGGACAATGCCGCAAGCTTCCGCCGCTCACCGTTTTGTCGCGATACGAATCGCAGGCGGATACGATGCAGGGGCGAAGAATTCCCGGAGTGCCGCGCCGTACAGGACCGAATCTGCCCAGACGTAATCGCCATGGCCCGATCGCGGCATCAGCAGAAGTTTTTTGGGATGCCCCGCGCGCGCGTAGAGTGAGTCAGCCATCGCTATCGGCACCACCGCGTCACGCGCACCATTGATGATGAGCAGCGGTCGCGGCGCGAATCGTGACACCATGTCAATCGCTTTCAGCGTATCCGGTTCGGCGACGCCCAGCACCGCATTGGTCTGGATGGCAATCCAGCCGCCGATGCGCGAATAACGTGCGTAGGCGTGATACACCTGCGCAGTGACGTCTGACGGCGTTCCGACGAGCGCGATCCGACGGAACGCCGTATCCATTGCCGCAACCTGCGCCGTCATGTAGCCGCCGTACGAGAATCCGAGAACGCCGAGCTGCGCGCGGTCGACGCCGGGTTGTGCGTCCACCCAGCGCGCCACCGCTGACAGTGCCTCGCGACAGGTATCACCCCAATGGATGTCGCCCGCACTCGTGCCATGACCTGGCCAGTCGAATGCGAGCACACCAATGCCAGCGTCACTCAACAGTCGCACCGTGGGAAGCATGGACGAGCGGTCCCCTCCCGACCCGTGCGTGACGATGACCACCACCCCGTGCTCGGGCGGCACGTACCACGCGCCGAGCGAGGGCCGGCCGGCCACGGGAATGCGGACATCGGTCATGCCTTTGATGCCTGCGGGGGGCGCGAGCAGGCCTCCATGCGGGGCCGGCAGCTCAGACCTCCACTCGCGCACGGCTATTCGTGCGACAAACGCAGTCGCCAGTGTCAGCAAACTCAGACTGCCGAGGGCCCATGCGCGCCGTGTGTGCCGCACCGCCACCTCCAACCTGGGAAGCGCGTTGACTGGCGATCGAGCGTCTCGCGGCCCGATTCAGACCGGGACGGCATTCTGCCCGACCGGCGCTGACCTATCGCAAAGCGGGAAACGGGACTCGAACCCGCGACCCCAACCTTGGCAAGGTTGTGCTCTACCAACTGAGCTATTCCCGCGTGAGGTTGAGTATAGGCGAAGCGGACCGAACCGACAAGCGACTTACGTCGGTTCGGGCACCGCAGGACGCGTCATCCAGCAGACCGTAGCGGCCAGTAAACCCGCCAGTGACGCATCGCCACCATTCGCCAGCGCGCGTCCATCGGCATCGACAAATTCGGCGGCCACACCGCCGTCCAGCGGCGCACGACGCAGCCACTCCAGCACGGCCACGCTATCCGGACCGCAGAGCCGAGCGAGAATCGTCGAAAGCGCGGTGGTCGGCTGCGCGAGCGCACGAGCCGTTCGCTTGAAAATCACGTCATCCGCATCGATGGCGCCGTACATCGGCAACCAGAGCGCCGAACCCACTGGATCGTCAGAGAACGAATCGCCGCCCACCAGATCGAGTGCAGTGCACAGTTGTTTCTTTGTGCCATCGGTGCGCAGGAAACTGCGCTGCAATGCGGCGCGCACCGCTTCTCCATCGGGCACCTCGCGCGCCGTCTCTTCATCCAGCGTGCGCCGCAGAATGTCGAGCGCCAGCGCCGCGACGCCGTTCGCGTGCGCGGTGAACGGCAGTGGCGCAACCGCGCCTGACGGTGTGACCTCGGTGGCATACAGCGGCAACTCGGCGTGCCGACGCTCCGCCAGTTCATCATTCACGAGATAGAGCGTATCCGCGAGGACCGGATCATCCACGATCTGCTCGTCCTTTGATTCGGCCGCATAGCGGTCAACCGCCAGCACGTACGCTGCGGCGCCTTCGAGCGAAAACGCCGGCTCGAACATTGTACCGTCGAAGTAGTGTGTGCCGCGTCCCGGGGCGTAGCCGTGCAGCTCGCACATGCGCAGCAGCAATTCTCTGGCAAGTCCGGGATCCGCGAGTTGCACCGCTGGCAGCGTCATCATCAGCGCGTCCCACTCTCGCATCGTGACACCGGCCGGATGCCACGGCACACGCGTGCGCATCAGATAGAAGTGCGCATCGTCGAGCGCCCGACCGACGGCATAAAAGTACGCGAAGAGCAGGTTTTGATTGACAAGTCGATCGAGCGACTCGCTGCCAGTGGACTGCTGCAGCGACGTCAGCGCATCCCGTGTCGCCGAGAGCAGCCATTGCCATCCGCGTCGCCGCATCGCCGCCGATGTCGCAACAGCCCCATCGCGCTCCGGACCCGCCGCGATGTAGAACGCCAGTTCGTCGCGAGCACCCGGCGCGATAGTGACCGTGCGTGCGAGCCGCGCCACGCCGGATGATGAGGCCGAGACCTCGCCATCACCGTCAGCGGCAAGCGCAAATGCGGCGAGTCCCGGTGTGACGCCGGGATCGAGCACGACCACTCCAGCTTCCACCGCGCCTTCGAGGCGACCCGCAGCCGGTCGCGCCTGTCGCACGCGCGGCACGAGCGCACCACCGTCGACTTCGAGCGCGAGAGTCACTGTTCGCGCCTTCGTCCCGCGATTCTCGATCGCAAAGGTGTAGACCGCACCGGCCATGTCCGCATCACGACCGAACGGACAGAAGACCATCCCGCGCACGAGCAATGACCCAACGGTACAGGTGAACGTCGGCAGCCATCCGAGGGCGCGCTCCCAGGCCATGCCACTCGCACCGAGCACCACGGTATCGCCGTCGACCGTCATCACGGGCCTGAGCAGCGGTGCCTCGACGCCCTCGGGTGCGCCGGCGGCCACGAACTCGAGCGCAGCTCGTGCGCCACGATGGAGTACGCTCATCCTGTGAATCGCACCCGTCGCCGGGTGAATGCACGGCAACGCAAGCCAGTGGTTACCGGTGAGCTGCCAGGGGACGTTCGGAAGCGGTATGCGATCCATGCGGCGAAATACGAGTAAATTGACCGGTGCATGCGCGAGAGGTAGACTCGCCACACCGGTGGCACCTCGTGCGAGCGGATCAATGGCGGGACTGACCCTTGCTCGAGAGATGTGAACATATGCGACTGGGTGCGTTCGCGTGCACGCTGCTGGCCACACTGGCGATGGGCGTTGGCACGATCTCGGCGCAGTCGGTACGCGGCCTCGGTGACGATGCCACGACTCCACCACCGCGCGTGGTTCGCGTGCAATTGAGTACGTCGATCGCCGACTTCACGCAGCGCTACGGCAAAGGCACCGCCGGCCGCACCGATGGAAGCTTCGAGCCGCTCGGCATCGACTTTTCTGTCGGCGCGCTTGGTGTGGCGCAGTTTCCGGGACTCGCTTCCGTGGAGAGCGCGATGCGCTCGCTCACCGGCAACACCGCATTCACCCTCAGCCTCGGACGCAGTGCGCTCGCTGAGCAGGTGCGTATTCAGACGACACCGATCCAGCTGGAGGCCGGCCTGACGCGATGGCTGTCGATTGGTGTGATGGTGCCCATCGTCAGCGCTCGCAATCAGGTCGGCTTCAACATCAACTCTGACTCGGTTCGCGGGAATGTGGGCTTCAATCCTGGTCGGCTCGCCGATTCGTCGGTGGCGTCGAATGCCCTGCTCGTGTCGCAGCTCACCGCCGCGCGGACTCAGCTCGCGACGCTGCTCGCAAATTGCAACAGCAATCCCGGATCGAACGCACAGTGCCCGGCAATCATCGCCAACGCGCCGACGATCAATGCCAGCGCGAGTGCATTCACGTCGGGGCTCACGCAGGTGTACGGCACATCGCGCACGACCGGGTCCCCGTTCGTGCCGGTCGCGGGCAGCGCGGCGGATTCCGCCATCCGCAATCGCGTCACCACCTTCCGCACGCAATACGCGCAGTACGGTGTGACGGCGATCGCCGCGACGACACTCGGCCCGTCGCGTGCACCGACCGTGATCACACCCGATGGCATTCAACGCGTCGTGGCGGATTCGACGCTGGGGCTGCTCGCTGCGCCGCTGGGGACTGTCACGCATCAGGGGCTCGGTGACATCGAAGTCGCGGTCAAGTTGCGCCTCTTCGATTCGTTCGGCATGCACACGGATTCGATGCGTTTCCTGCCGAAGGGTTTGAACCTGCGGCAGAGCGTGGCGGGCGTCTATCGCTTCGCCACCGGTACGATCGATCTGCCGAACAATTATCTCGACTACGGCACGGGTCAGGGCAACACCGCCGTCGAAGTGCGGTCGTTCACTGACCTCGTGTACGGCCGACATTTCTTCGCATCGGTCATCGCGCGATACACGCTCGAAATGCCGGACCAGCAGGTGCGGCGCATCACCGACACGCCGGATCAGGTGTTCGCCCCAGCCTGGCGCCAGCGGCTCGTGGATCGCAACGTCGGCGACCAACTCCAGGTCGAGGTCACACCGCGCTGGGTGCTCAACGATTTCTTCTCAGTCGGCGCACAGTATCTGTTCCGTCACAAGGCCGAGGACTCGTTCACGGGCACGTACACCGTGTCGCCAGCGGAGTCTGGATTGTCTGCGCCTGTGACGCTGAACGCGAACACACTGCGTTACGAGACGGACGCCACCGAACAACGCGTCGGCGTCGGCCTCACTTTCTCGAGTGTCGCGGCGCACGCGCGCCACAAGGCGGCGTTCCCGATCGAGGTGCAGGTCTTCCACTCGCGCACACTCACAGGCACAGGCGGCGCCGTGCCGAGGCTGTCAATCCAGCAACTGCAGGTGCGACTCTACCCGCGGCTCTGACGACGGTCAGCGCTTCTTCGCCACTCGTGGCACAATGCGCAGCGCAGGCGTCCCACCACCACGCAGAAGTTCCTCGGCATGCGCCACGCCCACGGAACTCGTCGGGTCGCCGCCGAGCATCCGCGCGACTTCGAGTGCGCGTTCATCACCGGTGACCACGCGAACGTCGGCCGACGTCACACCGTCCGCAGTGCCCTTCTCCACGACAATGTGGTGATGTGCGCGTGAGGCCAGCTGTGGCAGATGCGTGATCGCGAACACCTGATGATTGGCGGCCAACGCACGCAACGCGTCACCGACCTGCTGACCGACGCGACCGCCGATGCCCGCATCGATCTCGTCGAAGACCAGTGTCGGTACACTCTCCTGCGCTGCCTGCGTGCTCGCCAGCGCCAGCATGACCCGCGACAACTCGCCACCACTCGCGACTCGCGACAGCGGCCGCGCGTCGTGACCCGCATTCAGTGCGACGCGAAACTCGACATCTTCGTTGCCGGACGGTCCCGGTTCATCACGCGGTGGCAATGCCACGAGAAAACGCCCTTCCGGCAGCCCGAGCGCCGGCAGCAGCGCCGACACCGTCTCGGCCAGATGCTGCGCCGTGCGGCGACGCGCAGTAGTGAGTGCTGAGGCGGCGGCACTGGATGCCTCCCGCGCCGCTTGCAACGCATCATGCAGACGTCGAAGGTCGAGTTCAGCGTCGTCGACCAGTCGCAACTCTTCGCGCGCGCTCATCGCCTGCGCCAGCACGTCGCTCGCTGTCGGGCCGTACTTCTTCAGCAGCCGAAACACCACGTCGCGTCGACGCTGCGCCTCGGCGAGTCGCTCGGGATCCAGCTCGACACCGCCCGCGTAGGCACCCGCGTCGCGCACCAGTTCATCGAGGGCATACGCCGCTTCATCGGCGAGCTGCGCGAGGCGATCCGCGCCGCCGTCGATGCGACGCAGCTGGGCCAGGACACGCTGCACCGCACTGAGCTGCTGCAACAATCCACCCGTCTCCGTGTCGCCGCCGTCGAGGCGTCGGACGACCTGCTCGGCGAGCGCGCGCAACTCGTCAGCGTGTTCGAGTCGTTGCAATTCATCCTGCAGGCGCTCGTCCTCGCCCGGCAGCAGCTGCGCCCGTTCAATTTCGTCGAGAACGTGGCGCAGAAAATCCACACGCTGCTCGGCATCGCGCTGTCGCGCACGACGCTCAGCAATGGCGGCGCGCGAAGCCAGCACGGCGGCGTGTTTCGCTGCAACATCCTTCGCCAGACCGAGTGCACCGGCCGTCGCGTCGAGCCAGCGTCGTTGCGAGGCGGCGTCGAGCAACGTGTGCGCTTCATGCTGCCCGTGCACCGTCACCAGCAGGCGACCGATTTCGCCAAGTACGCTGGCCGTGACCGGCGTCCCATTGATCCACGCCCGCGCACGACCGGGCACGATCTCGCGTTTCAGGACGAGTGTGCCGTGCTCGTGTTCGAGGCCGCGTTCATCGAGTGCGTCAAGCACTTCGCGTCGCGCGGACACATCGAATACTCCTTCCACGGTGGCACGATCTGCGCCAGTGCGCACCATGTCGGCACTCGCGCGATCACCAAGCAGCACAGTCAGTGCGCCGACGATGATCGACTTGCCGGCACCTGTCTCACCACTCAACACATTGAACGCCGGTGCCAGTGGCAACGTCACCTGGCGAATGATCGCGAGATCGCGGATCCGCAGTTCCAGCAGCATGCGTCAGTCCCGGTCCGCCAGGCCGCCCCATCCCAGCTTTTCCCGCAGCCGCGCGAAAAAAAACGCGGTGTCGTCGACGCGTGCCACGAGAATCGGATCGGGCGAACGCTGCACGTGCAACGTTTCGCCAGCGCCGAATGTCGCACCGACCTGACCGTCGACGGTGATCAGCAATTCGGTCGCCTCGCGCAGCACTTCCAGCGTCAGTTTCGCCGTCGGCGGCAGCACCAGCGGGCGCATCGCGAGTGTGTGCGGTGACACCGGCGTGAGCAGAATCGATTCCACGGTCGGAACGATCACCGGGCCTCCCGCCGAGAGCGAGTACGCGGTTGATCCCGTCGGTGTCGCGGCTATCACGCCGTCGGCGGAATACCGCGCCACTTCCTCGCCGTCAACTGTGGCGCGCAGCTGCAGCACACGCGCAAAGCCGCCCTTGTGCAGCACGACGTCATTCACGGCACGCCAGCGATACTGCTCGCGACCCGCGGCATCCGTGACGTGCGCCATCAGTGTCATTCGCTTTTCAACGACGAAGTCGTTCTTCGCGATGCTGTGCAGACTTTGCGACAACTGATCGCGCGAGCCTGATGTGAGAAACCCGAGCCTGCCCAGATTCAGGCCGGCGATCGGAATCTGACGCCCGCGCAGGAACCGTGCGCCGCGAAGGAACGTGCCGTCGCCACCCATCGTGAGCAACATGTCGATCGGCGTTTCTTCCGTCAGGGCTGCGGCGACGCTCGTATCATCCACCAACCCGCGCTCGATGAACAACGAGACGCCGAGCTGCGGCGCGAGGCGCTGCAACTCGGCGAGCACGTCCTGCAACCCCTCGTAACCGCGGTGTCCGAGGACCCCGAGTCGAATGCTCACCCGGCGAGCGCTTCGGTTTCGTGCAGCGACCGCACCTTGTTCGCGATGCCGTCCGCGTCGAGACCACACATCGCCATCTGCCGGAGGCGTGACGCCGCGTAGATGAACCGATCCGGAATTCCGTGCGCCGTGACACGCACGGATGCATCGAGCTTCGAGACCACCTGCGCCATGTACGCGCCGAAGCCATTCACCACGGTGCCTTCTTCCGCCACCAGCAGCTGCTTGTGATCGGCGAGCAAGGCAGAGAGCGTGAGTGCGTCGTAGGGCTTGAGGTAGCGACAGTTCACCACGGTCACGTTGAGGCCCTCGGCGGCGAGTGCCTCAGCGGCCAGCAGTGACTGGTTCACCATCGTGCCCACGGCGAGAATCGCGAAGTCGGTGCCTTTGCGCACCACTTCCCACGTCCCGTGCGGAACGGCTGGAATTTCTGCGATCGGTGGCGCGGTGTCCGGCGATGCATCACGAGGATACCGGAGCGAGAACGGTCCGTCGTTCTGCTCCACACCGGTGCGCAACAGCGCGAGCATCTCGGTCGAATCCTTCGGCGCCGTGACCGTCATGTACGGTACCGTCAGCATGTACGCGATGTCGTACAGACCCATGTGTGTTTCGCCGTCTTCTCCAACGAAGCCCGCGCGGTCCATGGCGAACACCACCGGCAGGTGCTGAATGGCGCAGTCGTGGATCACGTTGTCGTACGCGCGCTGCAGAAAGGTCGAGTAGATCGCGACGACAGGCTTGATACCGCGCGTGGCGAGTCCTGCCGCGAAGGTGACAGCGTGTCCCTCGGCGATTCCGACGTCGAACGTGCGCGCCGGATGCGCCTTGGCGACGGTCCCGATTCCGGTGCCACTCGGCATCGCGGCCGTGATCGCGGCGACCTCCGGCTTCTCCTTCATCAGATCGGCGAGCCCCTGACCGAACACCGCGGTGTACGCGACATTCGCCGTGGACGCCTTGAGCTGCTTGCCGGTGGCCGGATCGTGACCGGGCGGCAACGCATGCCACTTTTCGGTGTGCTCACCGGCCGGGAATCCTTTGCCCTTCTGCGTGATGACGTGCACGAGGCGTGGCGTCTTCAGATCACGCACGGCAGTCAGCGTGTCCATCAATGCATCGATGTCGTGTCCGTCTATCGGCCCGAAGTAGCGGAAGCCGAGTTCCTCGAACAACACGCCAGGCGTAAGGAAATTCTTGACGCTTTCCTCCCACTTGCGCACCAGCGTTCCGATCGGGCCTGGTGCGCTGTCGACGATGTCACCGACGGCGCTGCGCACCCGATTGTAGAGCGGGTTGCGCTGCACACTCACGAGGTACTTGTGCATGGCGCCGACGTTCGGCGCAATCGACATCTCGTTGTCGTTGAGGATGATGATGATGTCGCGATCGGAGCTGCCGGCGTTGTTCAGGCCTTCGTACGCGAGACCGCACGACAGCGCGCCGTCACCGAGAATCGCGGCGACTTTGAAGTGATCACCTTTGAGATCGCGTCCGACCGCCATGCCGTACGCCGCCGAGACGGCGGTGGCGGCGTGACCGGCACCAAACGTGTCGTATTCACTTTCGCTGCGCTTGAGGAAGCCGGACATGCCGTCCTCCTGTCGCAGCGTCTTGAAGTCATCGCGTCGACCGGTCAGCAGCTTGTGCGGATACCCTTGATGTCCCACATCCCAGACCAGCTGATCCTTCGGCGTGTCGAGTACGGCGTGCAGCGCGACGGTGAGTTCGACGACGCCCAGACCGGCACCGATATGACCACCGGTCCGCGAGCAGTTGTCGATCAG
This sequence comes from Gemmatimonadaceae bacterium, assembly GCA_031367535.1. Taxonomy (GTDB): domain Bacteria; phylum Gemmatimonadota; class Gemmatimonadetes; order Gemmatimonadales; family Gemmatimonadaceae; genus JACMLX01. The sequence goes on along the minus strand of JANLPZ010000038.1, from coordinate 10,196 downwards.
AAACGCCCGCATGTCGGCGGACAACGCCCGCAGCTCGTCGCGCGACAACCCCTTCAGGTCGGCGGGCGATTTCACTCGGTCGAGGATGGACATTGCACAACTCCGAAGATGGTGTTCACGACGCGCATTCCGGCGTACCGCCGGCCTGCCACGGTCCTGCGATCAGCGTACGAGCCTACGACTGCCGGGTGACGAAATACCGCGCGAGGTGCTCCAACTGCGGCGTGAGCAGACCGGACGCCTGCAACGCCGCACACCCTTCCTCAACCAACGCCTCCGCCCGCCTCACCGCTCCATCGATGCCCAGTAGCGCCGGGTACGTCGACTTCGCCAGCGCGATGTCACGCCCCGCCGTCTTGCCAAGCTGGTCAGTCGTGGCGGTCACATCGAGCACGTCATCAGCGATCTGGAACGCCAGCCCGATCGCATCGCCGTACCGCGTGAACGCGTCCAGCTGCGACGGTGAGGCACCAGCGGCCAGTCCACCGAGTCTTACCGACGCGGTGATCAGCGCCCCCGTCTTGAGTCGGTGAATTCGTTCGAGGTCAGCCAATGCGAGCGGACGACCTTCACCCTCCAGATCGAGAAGCTGCCCGCCGATCATGCCGGCGCCACCAGCCGCGCCCATCAACTCACGCACGATCGCGCCTGTGGTCGCGACATCGAGACCGAGGTCCCTCGACGCCGCCGCTGCCGTACGCGCCGCCAGCGGCACCATCGCAAGCCCCGCAGCCGTGGCGATCGGCACGCCGTACACGATATGCGTTGTCGGGCGACCACGACGCATGTCGTCGTCGTCCATACACGGCAGATCATCGTGCACCAGCGAATACGCGTGCACCACTTCCACTGCCGCTGCCAACGCGCTCACGTCGCCGGCACCACCGGTGGCTGCGTATGCCGCGTTGACCAGTACCGCGCGCAGCCGCTTCCCTTCGCCGAGCAGACTGTATCGGATCGCGGCACCCACGGCACCCGGCGCGTCACACAGATATGTGTCGCAGAACGCGTTCAGCGCTGCCGCAACGGCGGCGCGCTCGGCGCGGAACGTCAGGTCCGGTGCTTCAGCTTCGCTGGTCAGCAACAGCCAGGCTCCCGTCGATGGATTCCACCAGTTGCTGCACGCGCGTATCGGCGTCCGACAGCGCGACAGTCGCCTCGCGCAGCCGTGCGACACCTTCCTCGAACAGCGCCAGTGCCTGCGCCAGCGACAGCCGGTCGCCCTCGAGTTCGCTCACGATCGCCTGCAACCGTTGCACCGATTCTTCATAGGTCATCCGACACCCCCTCCCGCAATCCTGTCACGGCATCCAGAGGCGCGCCAGAGCGGCGGGCCGTGGTGGTCGCTCGTACCGCACCGTCAGCGAGCAGTACATCGAATGGCTGACCCGGTCGGAATGCTGTCACACTCGCCATCGCATGCCCATCCAGCGATCGGGCAACGGCGTATCCGCGGCCGAGTGTCGCCAGTGGGCTCAGTGCATCGAGGCGGCCGGCCAGAGCGGCGAGATCGCCGCGGCGCGGCGCGAGTTGCGCCACGGGGAATGCCGAGAGCACAGGACGAAGTGTCTCGAGACGTGTCTGCTTGCGCGAGAGTGCGCGACGCGCGTGAGTCGCCATCGCCTGGCCAAAGGCGCGCAGTCTGGCGCGCTCGAGCGCCGCGAGACCGCGCGCACCGGCGGCAAAGCGGCCGCCGACGCCTGACACCATCTGTCGGCGCCGCTGCAGCGCACGTGACGATGCACTCAGCAGCCCGCCGCGCAGCGCGAGCACTTCCTGCACCAGGGCGTCACGATCCGGCACCGCAGCTTCGGCCGCCGCCGATGGTGTCGCGGCGCGAAGGTCGGCGACGAGATCCACGACCGTCGTGTCGACTTCGTGGCCGACCGCCGAGATCACCGGCACCGCACACGCGGCGACAGCACGCGCGACGCGTTCGTCGTTGAACGCCCACAGATCTTCGCGCGCGCCGCCGCCACGACCGATGATCACGACATCGGCGCCACCCCATCGGGCGATCTGGTCCATCGCGCGCACGAGTTCATCCGTCGTCCCGTCGCCCTGCACCTTTGCCGGCACGAGCACGAGCTGCACCGCGCCGAAGCGTCGCGCCGCCACCGCGCGGATGTCCTGCAACGCCGCACCATCCGGACTCGTCACAACCGCGACGACTTTCGGCAGCCGCGGCACCGGACGCTTGCGCGCTTCATCCAGCAAACCGTCGTTGCGCAATCGCGTCAGTGTTTCCTCGAGCGCCTTGCGCCAGAGTCCATCACCTTCAGCACCGAGTCGCGTCACACGCAACTGCAGATCACCGCCGTTCGTGTACACGGTCATCTGGCCGAAGGCGGTGACGAGCAGGCCATCGGTCGGACGTGTCGGCGCACGCTGCACATCACCGCGCCACATCACACATCGCACGCGCGCTTCCGCGTCGCGCAACGAGAAGTACCAGTGTCCGTTGCGATGCGCCTTGAAGTCGCTGATCTCACCGCGCACCCAGAGTGGCGTGAAGGCACCCTCGATCACGTCCTTGGCAGCACGCGTGAGGGTGACCACCGCCAGCGCCGTCTCCGGTGTTTCACCCGGGTACGCCGTTGGCTGCGGCGCGTCGAACAACTCTTCCCACCGGCCGCTCACGCGACGCTCACCCGCGACGCCGCCACCAGAGTGCTCTTGAGCAGCATCGCAATCGTCAGCGGCCCGACGCCGCCTGGAACCGGCGTGATTCTTCCGGCGACGGCACTGACCGGTCCGAAGTCCACGTCGCCAGCGAGCACATAGCCGTTCTTCGCGCGCGGCTCGTCGACACGGTTGATGCCGACATCGATCACCGTCGCACCCGGCTTGACCATCTCGGCCGTCACGAATTTCGGCCGACCGATGGCTGCGATGAGAATATCGGCGCGACGTGTGTGCATCGGCAGATCGCGCGTGCGACTGTGACAGATCGTCACCGTCGCATCGACGCCTGGCTGCACCAGGAGGCTCGCCATCGGCTTGCCGACGATGTTCGACCGACCGACAATCACAACTTCAGCGCCCGACGTCGGCACGTTGTACCGCGTGAGCAATTCCATCACACCGGCCGGTGTGCACGGTGCGAAGCCGTCCGTCTCGCCGATGATCAACTTGCCGGCGTTGATCGGATGGAACCCATCGACGTCCTTCGCCGGATCGATGCGCCGGATGACTTCGTCCGCATTGCACTGCTTCGGCAGCGGCATCTGCACCAGCATGCCGTGAATTGCCGGATCGGCGTTCAGCTGATCGACGACCGCCAGCAATTCGGCCTGCGAGGTGGTGGCCGGCATCCGGATCGTGACGGAGTGCATCCCCGCCTCTTCACAGGCGCGTCCCTTGTTGCGCACATACACGGTGCTCGCAGGATCCTCGCCAACCAGCACCACGGCCAATCCCGGTATCACACCACGAGCCGTCTGTACCGCGACTGCGTCGGCCACTTCGTCGCGAATCGCGCGCGCGACCGCAATGCCGTCGAGCAGTTCAGCGGGCATAGTCCACCGTACGCGTCTCGCGAATCGCCACGACGCGAATCTGACCGGGATACTGCAGCTCGGCTTCGATACGGCGCGCGATTTCTTCCGTCAGCGTCTGCATGCGCACGTCGTCGATCTGATCCGGCGTCACGATCACGCGCACTTCGCGACCGGCCTGAATCGCGAACACGCGCTCCACACCGCGATAACTCGACGCAATCTTCTCGATGCCTTCGAGGCGCTTGACGTACGTCTCGAATGCTTCGCGGCGCGCACCAGGTCGCGAGCCACTGATCGCGTCGGCGGCCTGCACCAACACACTCATCTCCGTTTCATGCGGCACGTCGTCGTGATGCGCCGCGATGGCATTGATGACGAGTGGATTCTCACCGTATCGTGTCGCCACCTCGACGCCGAGCTGTACGTGTGTGCCTTCGTGCTCATGCGTGAGCACCTTGCCGATGTCGTGCAGCAAGGCCGCGCGCTTCGTCATCACGACATCGAGGCCCAGCTCGGCGGCCATGATACCGGCCAGCCACGCCACCTCGACCGAGTGCGACAGGATGTTCTGCCCGTAACTCGTCCGCCACTTCATGCGGCCGATGAGCTTGATGATCTCCGGGTGCAGCCCGACCACACCCGCTTCATAGGCCGCCGTTTCGCCGGTCTCGACGATCGCGATCTCGACTTCCTTCTTCGACTTGGCGACGACTTCCTCGATACGGCCCGGATGAATGCGTCCGTCCGCCACCAGCTTCTCCAGCGCCAGGCGCCCGACCTCACGCCGGACCGGGTCGAAGCAGCTGACCACCACGGTATCCGGTGTGTCGTCGATGATGACGTCCACACCTGTGGCCAGTTCGAACGCGCGGATGTTTCGACCCTCGCGACCGATGATCCGGCCCTTCATTTCATCATTCGGGAGCGACACGGCCGACACGGTTGTTTCCGCGGTGTGTTCGGCGGCGATGCGCTGGATCGCCAGCGCCACGATCTTCTTCGCCTCACGATCGGCGTTGCGGCGAGCGGACTCGCGAATCTCCCGGAGCCGGTTGGCGGCGTCCGCATGCGCCTCCTCTTCCAGGCGGCGCACGAGCTCCTGCTTCGCTTCCGCCGCAGTCAGTCCGGCGAGGCTTTCCAGCCGGGAACGCTCACTGGCCAGCAACTGATCGAGTTCCAGCTGGCGATCGGAGACCTGCTTCTCACGACGGCCCATCTCGCTGGCGCGCTTGCCCAGTTCCCGATCGCGCGTCTCGACGGCCTCCCCGCGACGCTCGAGGCCCGTTTCACGTTCGACGAGTTTCCGTTCTTCGGACACCAGTTCATCGCGGCGTTTGCGGGCTTCCAGCTCCCACGTCTCGCGCTGCTTCATCACTTCTTCCTTGCCCGACAGCACTGCGGCTTTCCGGAGCGACTCGGCTTCACGTTCGCCTTCGCCGATCAGGCGACGACGTTCGTCTTCCGCGGTGCTGCGCGCCGCCTGTTGTCGTGCAATTTCGGCGCTGGCGCCCTGCTTTCGACCCAGCACGAACGACAAACCGGCCGCAATCAGGGCAAACGCGCCCAGTGCGGCCGTGAGAATGGTCTGCGACACGATCTATATCTCCAGCGCGGACGAGCCGCGGTCTTTGGGAGCCCCGGCGACGCCGCACAGCAGGACAGCCCCCGGTGAATCGGCGGTGTCATGCCACAGGCCCGAAGGCGTGCGGTGAACACGGCTAACCCAAGCGAGGACACACACCTACGTGCGCATCGGGTGACGCTGCCAAGCTACCGGGCCGATCCACGTCAGGCAACGGATCGCCCCTGCTCGTCTCCGCTACCGGCCGATCGCGCGCTTGGCCGGCGGAAGCATGCGCCGGATTTCTTCCATCGTCTGCTCGAGACGCTCACTGCCGCGCTCGGCATCATTTCGCGTGCGGAAGAGCTCGTCGGCAATCTGGAGCGCCGCCAGTATCGCGGCCTTGCCGGAGTCCACCATCGGCGACTGCTCCTGAATTCGCCGGATCGATTCATCGACGTGCTGCGCCACGGCCCGGGAGTGTTCGGCGGGCTGCTCCGACCGGATCGTGACCTCTTCGCCCGCCACTGACACCTTCACCGGCGTGTACCCGCTCATCGTGTTTCTCCGGCGCTTTCGGTCTGCTGGCGGGTAAAGCGCACGCGGTCCAGCAGTCCCTCCGTGCGCTCCGTCGCCGATTCGATGCGCGATCGAAGGGCCTGGTTCTCTGCCTCGAGAACGCCGATGCGGCCGATCAGCTCGACCTTGTCGCCGCCGCCGGCCGCTTCGAGCTCCTTCACGCGCGCTTCCGCCTTGAGCGCCCGCTGACGGAAAACCGTCAACTCTTCGCCCAATGCCTTCACCAGAGCGGCCAGTTCTTCGGCCGCATCGATGACGAGCCCTCGCTGATCAGCCACGGACAGATACCCCCAATTCACGCTGCAAGGCGGAAACAAGCTTGCTACGACGGCCGTCGAGTTCCTTGTCGCGCAGAGTGCGCTCCGGATGCCGGAACTGCAAACGCCACCCGACGCTGCGCATCCCGGCCGGCAGTCGGTCACCACGATACTCGTCGAACACCTGCACCGACTCCAGCAGGTCGCCGCTTTCGCGCCGCAGCAGCGTTTCCACGTCCGCTGCACGCACGCTATCCGGCATGACCAGCGCAAGGTCGAAACCCGCCGCCGGCAACGTCGGAATCGTACGATACACGACATGCGGCACCGCTGGCGACCTCGGAGTCGCCGCGACGTGTGCATGCTGGCCGGCTGGCGCCACATCTGCGGACGGCATGACACCGAGCGTGAGTTCGACGCCGAATGCATCCGCCGCCCAGACCGGCTTGTCCACGACCACGCGCTGAACCGACCCGACAACGTCGTCTCCCGCCTGCACAAACCAGAGCGGGCCGGTGTCCGACGGCACCAGTGAAATGTCGCGCGACGGGAACGCGGCCGCCGCCAGATCCGCCGCCAGCGCCTTCGCATCCCACGCATCGAAATTCGCCGGTTCCGCCTCGGTGAAGTGCGCGGGTCGACGCTTGCCCAGCAGCAGCGCCGCCACGCGCATTTCCTCGTGCGGCAATCGGTCCGTACTCGGCAGGAACACATGTCCAACCTCGAACAACCGGACGTCGCCTTCCATGCGATTCAGGTTGTATTCCGCACGGCGTGCCAGCGTGTCGAGAATCGATGCCCGCAGATACGGCTCATCGTCAGCAAGCGGATTCTGTACGCGCGCACCTGACGTCGCGTCTTTCGTGAACGGCATCGGGCGCGTCTCGTAGAGACCATGCCCGACCAGGCACGCCCGCACACGCAACTCCGCCAGATGCAGAGGATGATCCGGCACGGTACCCGGCCTGAACGCGCGCAGCTCATCCGACACCACAGCGAAGCCGCGCACACGAATTACCTCTTCGATCAGATCGACTTCCTTGAGCAAATCGTTGCGCCACGTCGGCGGTGTGACCACGAGGCGGTCGTCGCCTTGGATCGCGACACCGCAACCCAGTGCGCTCAGAATTCGAACAATCTCTGATGTCTCCACAGAGTCGCCGAGCAACTTCGCGACGCGTGATGGGCGCAGCGCAACGGCCGCACGCGGCGATGGTGCTGCCCCCACGTCGAGGCGCGCGGTGACCGTGCCGCCGGCGACACGCGTGATCAGCGCCGCGCACTGCATCGCAACGTCCGGCGACGACGCGTCATCGATGCCGCGTTCATAACGATAGCTCGCATCGGTGATCAAGCCGACGGCGCGCCGCACGCGGCGAACGAAGCGTGCATCGAAGTTCGCGACCTCGAGCAGGATGTCGGTCGTGCTGTCGGTGACTTCACTCTCGCGGCCACCCATGACACCCGCCAGCCCCACTGGATGCGTGGCATCACAGATCGCGGTCGTGCCGACTGGAATCGTTCGTTCGATGCCATCCAGGGTGACGAGCCGTTCGCCGTCACGAACGGGACGCACCACGATGGTGTGCTCGCTCAGCTTCGACAGGTCGAACGCATGCACCGGCTGGCCCAGGCCAAGCAATGCGTAATTCGTCGCGTCGACCACATTGTTGATCGAGCGCGATCCGACCGCCTCCAGACGCTCGCGCAGCCAGTCCGGACTCGGCCCAACCGTCACTCCACGAATCACGATCGCGAGATATCGAGGGCAGCTCGCATGATCGTCGATCCGCACCGTGACGCCGTCGGCGGTCGCCGCCGTCGGATCCTGCGTCAGTGACACGCGCGCGATGATATCGCGATCGTCAGCCGAGAGATCACCGAGTGTCAGCGGTACGCCGAGCAATGCGCTCACCTCGCGCGCCATACCGCGATGCGAGAGCAGGTCCGGTCGATTCGGCAACACATCGAGATTGAACAGCGAGTCACCCACGTCACCGAGCACCTGCAGAATCGGTGTGCCCGGCGCCGCGTCCGTCGTCAGCGCGAGAATGCCGTCGTGTTCCGTGCTCAGTTTCAGCTCGCGCGCGGAACAGAGCATCCCGTTGGAGGTTTGCCCGCGAATTTTGCGCTTCGCGATCAGCAGACCATCGGGCATCGTGGTGCCAGTGCGCGCGAATGGATACTTCACGCCCGCCGTCACGTTCGGCGCGCCGCAGACCACCTCGAGCAGCGTGCCGCTTCCATCGTCCACTTTCGTGATCGACAGGTGATCGGAATCGGGATGCGGCGCCTGCTCGACAACCAATCCGACCACGATCGAGGCAATGTCCTTACGCAGCGACTCAAGACCATCGAGTGTCACCGTGTGGTCATTCAGCAATTCGCCGATCTCGTACGCGCTCTTGTCGTGCGGCGCGACGCTGCGCAGCCAGTCGTGCGAAACGATCATCGGGCGAACTGCTCCAGGAAACGGACGTCAGAGTCGTACAACAGTCGAATATCGGGCAGCTTGTGCCGCGACATGGCGATCCGCGCGGGGCCCATGCCGAACGCCCAGCCGGTGTACTTCTCACTGTCGATACCCGCTGCGTCGAGGACGTTGGGATGCACCATCCCGCAGCCGAGAATCTCCACCCAGCGCTTTCCCTTCCCGTCATTCAAGTCGACTTCAACATCCATCTCGGCGCCGGGTTCGACGAACGGGAAGAAACTCGGTCGGAGACGCACCTTGCTCGAGCCCGAATAGAAGCGTCGCGCGAACTCACTGAGCGTAGCCTTGAGATCCACGAAGCTCACACCCTCGTCGATGCACAGTCCTTCGATCTGCATGAAGCTCGGCGCATGCGTCGCATCGAAGAAATCACGACGATACACGTTGCCAGGACAGAGAATGCGCACCGGCGGCGTGTACGTCTGCAGCGTGCGCACCTGCACCGGTGAGGTGTGCGTGCGCAGCAACGTGTCGTCGCTGAGATAGAGCGTATCGTGCGCTTCCATCGCCGGGTGATCGGGCGGGAAGTTCAGCGCACCGAAGTTGTACCACTCCGTTTCGGCCTCCGGACCCAGCGCAATCGTGAAGCCGAGTTCGCGGAAGATGTCCGAGATCTCATCGATGACGGAGGACACCGGGTGAATCGCACCGCGCCACGTCTCGCGGCCAGGCATCGTCAGATCCGCAGGGCGCGACGCGTCGACGACCGGGCCAAGCGCGGCTTCGGCGCTCGTCAGTGCCAGCTCGAGCGTCTGCTTGGTGGCATTGACGGCAGCGCCGGCCAAACGACGATCCTCGGCGGGCAACTCCGTCAGCGTCGCCATCAGCGCGGTGAGGTGCCCCTGCTTTCGGCCGAGCAGCGTCACACGCGCGGCATCGAGTGCGTCGCGTGATGCCGCGGTATGGATGAGCGCTGTGCCATCACGCGCGATGGCATCGGCGCGTGTGAGGAATTCAGCGAGTGTAGTCACCGGCGAACGTGTCGAAGTGGGAGCGCGGAAACGCAAACGGCGGCAGCGGACGCGAAGGTCACGCTGCCGCCGCACGAAGCAAGCGGATCAGAGCGCCGGGGGCAAACCCGGCCAAACCTTTACGCTGCGGCGAGCGCGGTGCGGACCTGTTCAGCGATCGCAGCAAAAGCCGCCGGATCGTTGACCGCGAGTTCAGCGAGAATCTTGCGATCGATCTCGATCCCGGACTTTTCGAGGCCGCAGATGAACACGCTGTACGACATGTCGTGCAGACGTGCGGCGGCGTTGATACGCATGATCCACAGACGACGGAACTCGCGCTTCTTGTTTTTGCGATCGCGGTAGGCGTACCGCCAGCCACGCTCCACCGTCTCCTTGGCGGCCTTCCACGTCTTGCTGCGCGCACCGAAAGCACCGCGCGCGGCCTTCATGATCTGCTTCTTCCGCTTCAGGCGGACCGGATTACTGCGTACGCGAGGCATCGCGGTTCCTCCTTAAGCCTGGATGAGACGACGCATGCGCTTCGCCTCCCCGTTGGTTTCGATGATCGTACCCTTACGGAGATTGCGCTTCCGCTTCTGGGACTTCTTGGTCAGGATATGGCTCTTGTACGCCTTGCGGCGCTTCACCTTTCCCGTCGCTGTGACGGAGAAGCGCTTGGCAGCGCCGGTGTGGGTTTTCATCTTCGGCATGGGTCTCCCTTCGTGCCTATCGTGGCGCCAGGATCATGGTCAGCGCCTTGCCTTCCAGCTTGGCGTCCGTCTCGACCTTGGCAATGTCAGTGAGTTGCTGGGCGACCCGGTCGACGACTGCCTTCCCCAACTCGGGGTGAGC
>JANLPZ010000011.1:0-35290 GCA_031367535.1 Gemmatimonadaceae bacterium | reverse complement strand
AACTGACGACAACGCGCCCGGGCATCTGATGCCCTGGCGCGTTTTTATGCGGGACCCGTCACGTCTCGATAAGTCAAGCTCGCTTGCCCTGCCTATGCGCCATCGGGGCGCGCAGAGGCTACTTCAGTGAGCCTGCGTACACATTCGCATCGACAGGCCCTTCGAATGCGATGAACAGCGTACACGCCTTTCGCCCGGTGCAGTGCCCGTCGTGCGGCAGGCCCGCTGGTCCATACGCGTACTGACCCGGCGTGAGCACCGCTGCGGCGGCTCCTTTGTACGTCACCGTCAGCTGCCCCTCCACCAGAATCATGCGCTCGGCAGACGTGTGCGAGTGCGCAGGAATCGTGTAGCCGCCCGGGACGCGAAGGAACACGTCAGCATTGGGCTTCGAGGGATCACCGTGCAACACGGCGATCTGGCAGCCTGAGGGGAAGATGGGTGGGCAGGCGCCCCACTGAAGTCCCGATGACACACGGTGCGTGATGGGCGCCGATCCCGCCGCTGCCTGGGCGCTCAGGCGCTGACCCGCGACGAGCTGGGCGACAGCGGCAAATGTGAGGGCGACTCTGACTGCGGCGAGCTGCGGCTTCGTCATCAGGCGTTCTCCATGGAGTGGTATGTCGTATCGAGGTGGCGTGTACCAGATAAGATTACTGCTCGGACAGTCGCACCCCCTTGGAGACGGTGTGGAGGTTATGTGGAGAATCCTGTCGCGACGCGTACAGGTTCGATTCGATGATCTACCACTTCACCGTCTTCGAGTTCGACACCGACCGACGCGAGTTGCGCGCTGCGGGCGAGAAGGTGCCAATGGAGCCGCAGGTATTCGCCCTGCTGTGGCTTCTCCTCGAACATCGAGGACGGACTGTCACCAGGGACGAGATCGTCGCCTCGGTCTGGGAAGGCCGCATCATCTCGGACTCGGCGCTGTCGAGCCGCATCAAGTCGGTCCGCAAGGCACTCGGCGACGACGGCCGCACGCAATCCGTCATCCGCACGGTTCACACGATCGGCTTCTGCTTCGTCGCGCAGGTCATCACGCGCACGTCTGTATCGGTGGCGCAGATGGACCCTGCAGCGGACGCGGGTAACCAGCGTCACGCCCGGCCATCCATCGCAATCCTGCCGTTTTGTTGCATCGACTCATCGGAGCAGGCATTGCAGGTCGCCGATGCGCTGCCATCCGACCTGATCGCGGCACTATCGCGATTGCATTGGCTTCTCGTGATTGCGCGGGGATCCTCATTCCGTTTCAGGAAATCCGTCCTGCTCCTCGACGAGGTGCGCACGGCGTTGAACGTTCGCTATTGCCTGACCGGCGTCGTTGAGATCAGAGGGGCCAGCATGTCCATCTCTGTCGAGCTGAGCGACACCAGCGACCGCGGAATCGTCTGGAGCGAACGGTTCGTCGGGAGGGTCGAATCGGTACACGAAATTCGCGAACAGATCATCACTGCCGTGACGGGTGCCGTCGATGTCAGGATCCCGATCAATGAGGCGCAGCGTGCCAGCCTCGTATCACCCGACGACCTCGATGCGTGGCTCGCGTATCACCTGGGCCTTCGTCACATGTACCGCTTCAACAAGGCGGACAATGCGATCGCCGCCGGGCTGTTTTCTCGCGCAAGTGCGATAGAGCCGGAATTCGCGCGTGCGTACGCCGGATTGTCCTTCACTCACTTTCAGGATGCATTCCTCCGCTATGGCGACAGTGTGGACTCGGCACAGCTTGCGCAGCACTACGCATCGGAATGTCTGCAGCGCGACCCGCTCGATCCGTTCGGTCACTTCACGATGGGCCGGGCGCACTGGCTTCGTGATGATCTCGAAGGCAGCCTGCCGTGGCTGGAACAGGCCAATGTGTTGAATCCGAATTACGCGCAGGCGAGATACTCGACCGGCTGGGCGGAGGCGCTGCTCGGGCAAACCGATGCCAGCAATCGCAATATCGACGCTGCCGTCGCATTGAGCCCACTCGATCCCCTGATGTACGGCATGCTTGGCGTGCGGGCGCTATCGCACATGATGGTCAACGACACGTCGCTGGCCGCGCAGCAGGCGGAGCGTGCAGCCCGGTCACCCGGCGCACATCCGCTGATCGAGATGATTGCGGCGGCGGCGTGTGGACTGAACGGTGATGACGCTCGGGCGCGCTGTTGGGCAGCGTCGGTCCGCGCCAGAGCGAACTACCTGAACAAGGATGATTTCCTCCGTGCATTCCCCTTTCGGAATGTGCCGACGCGGCTCCGGGTGGTAAAAATATTGACACGATTGGGTTTCTGACGTCCGGTGCATGTGGCGTCGGAGGCCGCTGAACGCGGCGCAGGGGGGCGCAGGTTCGAATCCTGTCGTCCCGATGGTGGAAGGCCTTGCCCGGCATGCCTTTCTGGTGTGCGGGGCGTTGAATTTCTAAGGGATGCGATACCGAGTAGGCGTGAGGCATTCAAGCACCGCGAATCGGCGGTTGGCAGCACGGCACGCTCGCCGACTAGCGGCATACACGGGCACGCGCCAGTCCGGTTGAAGCGCCGGCATCAGTCCAACCCAGTCATCAGTCGAAGCACAGCGGCCTGCGTCGCCTGCTCACGCGGGAGTTCGCCGCACAGGCTTCCACTTCGGAGCACCAGCACACGCGACGACAGCGACAGCAGCTCCGGCAACTCGCTCGAGATGAGCAGCACCGCGGCGCCCTCGCTCGCGCGCTGATCGATCCACGCGTGCAGCTCCGCCTTTGCCCCAACGTCCACGCCGCGCGTGGGTTCATCGAGAATCAGCAGATCGCTGTTGGCCGTGAGCCACTTGGCGAGGACGACCTTTTGCTGGTTCCCGCCGGAGAGGGACTGCACGGCGGACTCGCTACCGCTCCGGAGGCCGACGCGCTGAAAGCTCTTGGCCACCGCGGCCACCTCTTTTCGCCGATCGATCCAGCCGACGCGGGCGAAATTCCGCAGCGTGGGCAGTGTGGCGTTCTCGCGACTGCGCATGCCCAGCACCAGTCCCTGCTTTTTGCGGTCTTCCGGCACGAAGCCGAGGCCAAGGCGCATCGCGTCGCGCGGATTCCGGATGACGGCATTACGTCCACGCACCATGATCTGACCGCGTGCCTGTGGATCGAGGCCGAAGATGGCGCGCGCGATTTCCGATCGACCCGCGCCCACCAGCCCAGCCAGGCCCACCACTTCGCCGGCGTGTACCGCAAACGAGATGTCGGCAAATCGTCCGGGCGACGAGAACCCCACCGTGCGCAGACGTTCCTCGCCGCGCACCGTCGCGATGTGTGAAGGCAGATACGCGCCGAGTTCGCGGCCGATCATCTGCGTCACGAGCGTTGACTCCGTCAGCGCGTTCGATGGCTGCGTCGACACGTGCTGACCGTCGCGGAGCACCGTGATCGAGTCGCAGAGCGCGAAGACCTCGTGCATGCGGTGCGACACATAAATCTGGGTCACGCCTCGCTCGCGCAGTTGCGCAATCAACGCAAACAGCCGCTCCGACTCCGCATCGCCGAAACTGCTCGTGGGCTCGTCGAAGACGATCACCTTGGCCCCGACACCGACTGCCGCCGCGATCTGCACCATCTGTTGATCAGCTACGCTCAGCGCGTGCATTCGCCGGTCGGGATCGATGCGGGCGCCGACGGCATCGAGCAGCGCCTGTGCGCGGGCGCGCAACGTCGCGGAGTCCACGAACCCGTTGCGTTTCGGGATATGGCTCAAACAGAGATTATCACCGACCGTCAGATTGTCACAGAAGGCCAGTTCCTGATGGACCATCGCCACGCCGGCCAGCAAGGCATCACGTGGCGACGCAAAGCGGACCGCCGTGCCGTCCAGCTCCAGCGTGCCCTCGTCCGGCGTCAGCAGACCGGCGATGATCTTGCCGAGCGTACTCTTGCCAGCGCCGTTCTCGCCGCAAATGGCGTGACACGACCCCGGCACGATGTCGAACGAGACATCGTGCAACGCGGTGATGCCAGGGAACCGTTTGGTGATCCCCCGGAAACGGACCCGCGGCGTTGTCATTTACTGCGGCAGCGCAATGAACTTCGGATCCACATCCGTGAAGCCCCAGTCACGCAGCTGACGTGCCCATGTGCCGAGGTTCTCCTTCGAGACACGCACGAGCTCCATCATCACCTTGGGCGGCGCGTCCTTCTTCAGGTACACGTGATCGAAGATGGTCTTCACGGAGACGTAGCCCCAGCTGTACGTCGGCTGCGCGAAGAGCACCGGTGCGAGTCCGGCATCGACATACGCCAGCTCCACCGGGAGCGCGTCGATCGACACGATCTTGATCTTGTTCGGATCGAGGTCGGTGAGCAGCGTGCGCGTGAACAGCGCCCAGCCGCCGATCATCGCGATGCCCTGCACGTCGGGATACGCGTTCTTGATGCGCAGCACCTCCGCGGCGGCATCCTGTGGCGTTTCGGCGTGGTAGAACGCGTTCAGGATGGTGATGCCCGGAAACTTCGCGGCTGCTTCACGCACGCCACGCACGCGGGCCTGAAGGTTCGGTGCATTCTGATTGCCGGCGATGATCGCGATCTTCCCCTTGCCACCGAGCTGTTTCGCGAGCTCCTCCATCACCTGCGAGCCCATTTTCACGTCGTCACCGCCATAAAACGAAAAGCGCTTCGAATCCGGTACGTCGCTGTCGAAGGTCATCACGGGCACGCCGCGATCCACCGCTTCGTTCACCGCACCTCTCACCTTGCCGGCATCACTGGCGGACAGCAGGATGGCATTGGCCCCGGAATTGGCCGCTTCCGCGATGCGTTGCGCCTGTACCGCCCCGTCTTCATTCGGCGGCGTGAGCCAGTCGATCTTCACCGTCACGCCGTGCTCTTTCGACAATTCGGCGGCGGCGACTTCCGCGCCCTGACGTCCGGAGAGGAACACCGGATTCGTCGAACTCTTCGCGATCATGGCGATCGTGAACGTCTTTTCGGTGACACTCGTCGCGGGAGCCTTTGCGGCATCTCCAACCGACTTGCTGCATGCGGCGAGGGCAAGCGGCAGCGCAACAATCGCGACACGGTGCAGCAGCGAATTCCGGGATGCGGTCATGGATGTCTGAAGTGTCGGTAGAAGGCAGGAAGAGACGGGCAGTGACCGGATGTGGTGCCACAGCGGAATGAGTACGACGTCAGCGTGACGCCGCGAGTCGCTCGGACAGGAACTTTGAACCTCGCTGGTCGAGCACAACGGCGACGATCAGCGCCGTGCCGATAATGATCCACTCGTAGTTCTGATCGAGGTGCAGCGTCCGGATCGCCTGACGCATCATCACAATCAGCAGTGCGCCGAGCATCGCGCTCACGGCGCTCCCCTTGCCGCCGGATAGTGACGCACCGCCCACGACCGCTGATGCGATGACATACAGCTCATAGCCATTCGCGTCGGACGACGTTGCCGAGCCGTAGAACGCCGCGCCGAGAAATGCTGCGAACCCAGCCGCGAGCGCCGAGAGCACGAACACACCGAGCGTGATGCGCGGCACGTTGAGCCCCGAGTAACGGCTCGCTTCGACGTTTCCGCCGATGGCAAAGATGTGGCGCCCTGCGACTGTGCGCGACAGGTACACCGCGCCGGCGATCATCACCAGCAGCATGCAGAGCAACGGTACCGGATAGAGTGCCGTGCCCAGACCCAGCGGCGCCTTGGCCACCGCCGTCAGCGCCTCCGGCACCAGAATGCTTTCGGCACGACTGATCACAAACGCGACGCCGCGCAGTATCCACATCGTGCCAAGCGTGATGATGAACGGATGCACGCCCAGCCCGATGATCATCACCCCATTCGCCAGTCCGCAGACGAGCGCAACGACCGCGCAGGTTCCCAGACCCAGCAGCACCGTCACCACCGGCTCCATCGGCCCTGCAGCGCGCAGTACCATCGCCATCGTCACACCCGACAGCGCGTAAATCGCACCCACCGACAGATCGATACCGCCCGCGATGATCACGAGCGTTGCGCCAACACCCATGATCGCGAACGCGCTCGCATCCGTCGCCATCTGGATCAGCGTGTACCGGTTCAGGAAATTGTTCACTTCCTCGTGTGACCGCGGATCAACGTGCGAACCGGCGCCAATCGTCAGCGCGGTGCCCAGCACCAGCAGCACCAGCACGAGTCCGAACTGCTGCGACCGCAGCACGAAGCCGGCAACTCGGCGGAGCATCGAGGGAGGAGTTTCCGAATGATCCACTGCGATCCTGGTGACTGGGACAGGCTGACCGACCCGTAACCTACGGAGGTGGCATGGCGCGTCAACGCGCTGGCCCTTAGCGTCATGGCGCACATCCCGTCGCCCCAGCAACCCCGCGTCATGCGTCTCCACAAACTGCAGTCCAACGTCGGTGGCAAAGCCACCAGTGCTCGCGCTCAAAAGGCCGCCGCGCGCGCCACCGTGCCCGCCCGCCGCGTCACGCTGGGCGTGATCGTCGGCAATCGCGGCTTCTTTCCCGGTCATCTCGCCGCCACGGGTCGCATCGAAATCTTGCGCGCGCTCGAAGCGGAAGGGATCGACGCGGTGATCATCGACGCTGCCGCAACGAATCACGGCGCCATCGAAAGTCGCGATGAGGCCAAAGCCTGCGCGGCACTCTTCCGGCAGCACCGGGAGCGCATCGATGGTGTGGTGGTGACGCTGCCGAACTTCGGTGATGAGCGCGCCGTGGCTGACACGTTGCGCCTGGCGGACCTGCAGGTGCCGGTGCTGATCCACGCCACGTCCGACGATCCGGCCAAAATGAAGATCGACAATCGTCGCGATGCGTTCTGCGGCAAGATGTCCGTGTGCAACGTGCTGTCGCAGTACGGCATCAAGTACTCGCTGACGTCCGAACACACACAGCGTCCTGAGTCGGCGGCGTTCCGGGCGGATCTGCGCCAGTTCACGGCGGTCTGCCGCGTGGTGCGCGGCCTGCGCGGCGCACGCATCGGCGCCATCGGCGCGCGACCGGCGGCGTTCAAGACAGTTCGCTATTCCGAGAAGATTCTCGAGGGTGCGGGCATCTCGGTGGAACCGATCGACCTCTCGGAGATCATGGGCCGCATCGCGCGCCTGGCGGACAAAGACAGTGCGGTGCAGCAGCAACTCCAGATGATGATGGAGTATGTCGATACCAGCGACGTCCCCGAGCAGGCGCTGATCAAGATGGCCAAGCTGGGCCTGGTGATGGATCGCTGGATGAAAGAGGTCGACGTCACCGTGAGCGCGGTGCAGTGCTGGACGTCGATGGAGGAGTATTTCGGCGTGGTGCCATGCACGGTGATGAGCATGCTGAGCAACGCCAATCTCCCCAGCGCCTGCGAAGTGGATGTGATGGGCACGATCAGCATGCATGCACTGACGCTCGCATCGGGGACACCGGCCGCGCTACTCGACTGGAACAACAATTACGGCGAGAACCCGGACAAGGCGGTGTGCTTTCACTGCAGCAACCTGCCGAAAGATTTTTTCGAGGCGCCGGTGATGGACTACCAGGAGATCATCGCCAGCACCGTTGGCAAGGAAAACACGTTCGGCACGATCGTCGGCAAGGTCAAGGCGGGCGCGATGAGCTTCGCGCGCTTTTCGACGGATGACCGGACGGGCACCATTCGCGGATACGTGGGTGAAGGAAAGTTCACCAAGGACAAGCTGAACACCTTCGGCGGTGCTGGTGTGGTGGAAATCGCGAATCTGCAGGCGCTGCTCAAGCACATCTGCCGCAACGGCTTCGAGCATCACGTCGCGGGTACGTTCTCGCACGTGGCGGATGCGGTCCATGAGGCCACCACACAGTACCTCGGCTGGGATGTGCTGAGGCACGGCTGACGATGGCGATCGTTGCGGGTGTCGACTTCGGCACGCACAGCGTTCGCGTTTCGATCGTCGACAGTCAGCGCGGTGTGCTCGGGCATGGCGTGGCAGAGCTCACCGTACGACGCGATCGCAACGACCCGGACTTCGCCACACAATCACATGATGAGCACATGCAGGCGCTTGTCAGCGCGATGCGTACCGCACTGACGTCGTCCGGTGTCAGTGGCAGTGTGGTGGAGTCGATCGCCGTTGATACGACCGGTTCCTCGGTCGTTCCCGTCGGAGAAGGATTGGTGCCGCTGGACGATTACCGCCTCTGGTGTGACCACCGCGCGAAGGATGAAGCGGCTCGGATCACCGAGGTGGCGCATGGCATGAAAATCCCCGCCATCGACTGGTGCGGTGGCATCTACTCGTCGGAGTGGGGTTTCGCCAAGTTGTTGCACTGGCTGCGTCACAATCCCGTGAAGCGCGATCTGTTCGTCACCGCGCTCGAGCACTGTGACATGGCGGCCGCGGTGCTGTGCGGTATCACCGACGCGCACAGCGTTCCGCGCAGCATCTGCGCGATGGGACACAAGTGGCTCTGGAATGAGTCGCTGGGCGGGTTCCCGCCGGAAGAGTTTTTCGTTGCGGTCGATCCGCTGCTGGCGGGTATCCGCGAGAAGCTCGACGGCGTCTATCGCACGTCCGATGTGGTGGCCGGAACGCTCTGTGCGGAGTGGGCGTCGCAGCTTGGTTTGCGGGAAGGAATTCCGGTGCCGGTCGGCGCATTTGACGCACATTGGGACGCAATCGGCGCCGGCGTGGCCGAGGGAGACATCGTGAACGTGATCGGCACCTCGACGTGCATCATCGCCATCGCAGGGAGCACCGGGCTCGTGCCGGGCGTGTGCGGCGTGGTAAAGGGTTCGGTGCACCCGGCGTACATGGGCATCGAGGCCGGGCTCTCAGCCTGCGGCTACATCTTCGAGTCCATCGCCACGCGCAGCGGTCAGTCGGTGAACGAGCTGTCGAATGGAATCGCAGCGCACCGCGGCGGCGAGACGGGGCTGTTGCGACTCACCTGGGACAACGGCGATCGCACGGTGCTGGTGAACCCCAACCTTGGCGGAGTGACGCTGGGCTGGACGCTCAACACCACTGCCGCCGACGACCTGTTCGCAGCCATTGAAGGCACGGCATTTCATACGCGCGTGATCTTCGACCGGATGCGTGAGCATGGCGTTCCGCTGCATCGTGTGATCCATGCTGGCGGCATTCCGCAGCATGCGCACGTGCTGAATCAGGTGTACGCCAACGTCCTGAACATGCCGGTTCTGGTGCCCGCGTCGTCGATCACCAGTCTCGGCTCAGCGATCTTCGCGTTCCTGGCATGTGGCGCGTTCGCGTCGCTGACGGACGCGCAGGCGGCGCTCTGTCCGGAGTATCGCGTGATTCAGCCGCAACCGGAGCAGGTGGCTGTGTACGAGAAGCTCTACGCGCTGTATCGCGAACTCTACTTCAGTCTGGGAATGCCCGACGCACCGGCGGTTGCCATCGGGCATGTGCTGCCGGCACTCCGCACTATCGCCGCCGAGGTCCGCGCGGCGACGTGAGTTGTCGGTCAGCGTGCGAGTGCAATGGACGCACACGTCATTTCGGCTGACCGTAGTACGCATTTCGTCCATGCTTGCGCGTGAAGTGCTTGTCGAGCAACGCTTCGCTGATCGCTGGCACATCTGCCTGGAGTGCGAGCGTGTGATGTGCCATCGTCGCCACTTCTTCGAGATACGATGCGGTGTGCACCGCCGCCGCGACGGTCGGGCCCCAGCAGAACGGCGCATGACTGGCCACCAGCACCGCCGGCATGCTGGCCGGATCGAGCGTGCGGAATCGCCGCACGATCGCGAGGCCTGTGTTCAGTTCGTAGTCACTGGTGATCGCCTTCGCTGATAGTGGCTTCGTCACCGGCACCGCGCCGTGGAAGTGGTCGGCATGCGTGGTACCCAGACACGGGATCTCGTGTCGGGCCTGCGCAAAGACGGTCGCGAACATTGAGTGAGTGTGCACGACACCGCCCACGTCGGCGAACGCGCGATAGATCGCGGCGTGCGTGGCCAGGTCGGATGACGGGCGCAGCGAGCCCTCCACGACGGCACCCTCCAGATCCGTTACGACCAGCATCGCCGGCGTCAGTACCTCATACGACACACCGCTTGGCTTGATCACGATCAGTCCCTGCTCGCGATCCACGCCGCTGGCGTTGCCGAACGTGAACCGTGCGAGCCCGAGACGGAACAACGCGACGTTCGCCTCGCTCACCGCGTCACGCAGGGCAGACGACACCCGTGGCATTTTTCGCTGTCGCGCGGCGCTCACGTCAGCCCTGCCCGCAGCTTCGCCACCGCAATGATTGCCGTCATCGAGGGCACGAGCATCGTAGCATCGGGGCTTGCCGATACCAGCGCGCCGACGCTGGCGGCGCTGATGGTCTTGATCCAGTCGCGACGCGAGAATGGCACGGGCACGACAAAGGCTCCATGTTCAGGTCTGACCAGCAAATCTGCTCGCGGAGAACGGCATCCGTCGAGGCTGAAGCACCACATGATGTATTCGTGCGCCACGGCGCGTTCGTATTCTGCGCCATCACCCGCTCCAGCACCGCCGCGACACGTTTCCCGCCTGCCTGGTGACGTCTCCACCAAAATGCAGCTGGGCGCGTCGGAACCATTGAGCGCACATGAAAGATCTGTTCGCAGACGGGGGGCATCAAAGCCGGCCGAAGCCATGACCACGCCGACGGCTCAGGTAACGGTTCGGCCCGAGCGGTGTCCTCGCCTGGTCGGGTTGCGGCCGCCGACGTGTGACCCGCCAGACTCGACGTTTGGTAGCGGTGGCGCTCCCTTCTACTGCGATATGCGCGTGTGCACGAGTAGAGTGAACGCTGGCGACGTTTCTTGCGACGTTTTGTCCCCGAAGCTGTCCCCCACGGGCCAGCAACCCCATGAATTCGCGCAACGCATCCAAGTCTTGATGTGCTAAGCCCCTGTACTGCAACGAGTGGTGCTACCAACCCGGAGTATGGGGTTGAGGGTGTCGCAGGTTCGACGTCTCAAGTCCCGATGTTGATATACAACGACTTTCGGCGCCTTCGCGGGCGCCGTTAGTCGTTACACGGTACCGCGTACGAAGTGGCGGGGCACTCGCCTTTCATACCGCACGCGCATGAGGCGACGCCGATACCGGGGGGTGGAAGCAGACGGACTGGGCGCGCGACGTCCTGTCGGCTGGGGATCCGGCGGCGAGGGGTAGGCGGCGTTCGGTCCAACGCAGCACCTGTTTCCACGAGGGTGCCGGTCGCCGGGTGATGACCAGCGTCACCGAAGCAATCACACGAGGGGCGGTTTGCTCGCCCCTCGTGTGATGACGCTCGCAGCTTTCCGGCTCGCCCGGCAGCCCAGCGTCAGTTGCTTATCGCGGACAGCGCATTCACCTGTCCATGTCCGAAGAATCCGTTCGAGCCTGCTCCACCCGAACACGTCGCCGAAAAAACGAACGGTGGCCCCGGGTTGAACGGACTTGACGGGCACGCGATCGGGTCGGCCGTGCGGGTGATCAATGCAGCGAGCGCACCAGGCGACATGCGGCCGTGCGCCGAGATGGCCAACGCGGCGACACCGGCCACGTGTGGTGACGCCATCGACGTTCCCTGAAAGAACGCGTACCTGTTGCCAGGGTAGTCGGACAGCACGACGCCACGGGCCACCGCCGCCGCGCCAACCCGCTGGAAGAATGAGTCACCACCTGGCGCGGTGACCTGAGTGACACCCACGCCGTACGATGAGTAGAATGACTTCTGCTGCAGGACACCGTTGGCCGACACCCCGATCACGCCGGCTATTTCGACTGGGATCACCACACAGGCGTTGGTCACGTCCCGCGTCACTGGCACACCGTCGTCCGGACTGATGTCATCGGTATTCCGTTTGGAGAGATCGATGTTTTCGTTGCCGATGGCGGCGATCACGGACACGCCCTGCTGCATCGCATGCCGGATCGCCCGCTGCTCGGCCTTCCAGATCGCGCGCTGTCCGGGATCGTTGCGGCAGTTGAAGAGCCACGGGTCGGCGAAGTAGCTGTTGTTGGTGACGTCGATGTGATGCGACGCGGCCCACATGAAGGCGCAGACGACCGCCTCGGGAAAGAAGTATCCATCATCGTTGCCGGCCTTGATCGTGGCGATCTTGACGTTCGGCGCGACGCCGACGATGCCGACACCGTTGCGCGCGGCGGCGATGGTGCCGGCGGTGTGCGTGCCATGGCCGTTCACGTCAGCCCACGCGGCACGCGCCTGATTCGGCACGCCCCCCACACACGACACGCTGTTATTGAAGTCGATGTTCGGCGCGAGATCGACATGTGTGTAGTCGATGCCCGTATCGATGTTTCCCACGATCACGCTCGGGCTCCCACCGTTGATCGCACGGGCCTCGGGTGCATGAATCTGGTCCATGTCCCACTGGAATCGGCCCAGCGGATCGTTGCCGGGCGCCGGTGTGGCATCGGGCAGTGCGTCGACGACCTCTGATTGCTCCTTGAGCTGCACGCCGAAGCGCGATGTCGCCGACGTGCCCTCGACCGCAGCGTTTCTCGCCATCGCGTCGGCGAACCCTGCGGTTGCCGAACGCGCGATGGCGACACCGATTGCGTCGTAGCTGTAGACGAGTGTGCCACCGGCCCCCGTAATCGTCGCCGCCGCGTCGGCCGGCACGGACGCACCCTTGTAGAGCACGAGATATGTGGAACCGGCGTTCGCGCTGACTTCAGCGGATGCGGCCTTCGGTGCCATGGGCTGATCGGTGCAGGCCGCGAGGGCCAGACCCATCACCATTGGCGCGAGCACTCGTGAACGAGATCGCATATTGAACCTCTCGATGGAGAACGCAAACCGTCTCTCGGGTCGTAGACGGGATGCCGGCAAAGGCAGCAGTTTCCCGAGGTACGGCCGACTTCTGGCGGCGAGACGCAGGCGACGCTACGGGGCGGTACCGTAATCCGCAATGGAGTGACGGCGACCCGCCGATGCACCATTCGGGTCTCCACCGCGCGCCGAGCCTGAACGGCCCGATCGGTCAGGGCCATGATCAGGGCGTGGATCACACAACTGGCGGCCTACCGCATCGCATGACGCCGCCGCGCCGAATGAGACTCAGCGACGTTTCGTTGCGAGTTGACGCATCTCGCTCCACGCATCCACACCGAACGCCACGCCCACGCCAAGCATCCACGCGACACCCTCATCCACGCCTTGCGCGAGACTCGCGACGCCAAGCAGGCCGGCGATCACGAAGAACCGTCGCGTGGCGCGCGCCTGCTCGCACCACCATCGGAGTGCAGTATTGTCTTCGATGCCCGCGGAGAACGCGGACATCACGCCGGCGGCAACGAGCAGGGTGACAAAGGCACCGAAGTTGGACTGCGCGAACGTAGTGAGCATGAGCGGGCCTGCCGGCGAGACGGGACGTGGTGCGGGGCGATCGCTGATCCAGTGTCGGCAGCCTGAAGTCGAGCGCCGTCAAGTGCGCTCAGCTCACGCCGAGTACACTGTTACGGGGTCTGACTCATTTCCGCGACCAAGGTCACCTATGCCCGTCCGCACCCGCGGCTTCTCACGCTGTCTTCGACTCGCAGCACTGATGTGCGTCGCATCGTCAGCAACGCTGCGCGCACAGTCCATCACCGCCCAGCAGGTGATCGACCGCATCAAGGCGAACGTCGGCGTGCCGTGGACACTCCCCACGGTCGACACGATCAAGGCCGGCGATGCCGGTACGCCGGTGACCGGAATCGCTGTGACGATGATGGCCACCTTTGACGTGCTGCAACGGGCCGCGCGCGAGGGAAAAAATTTCGTGATCACGCACGAGCCGACCTTTTACGACCATCTCGACAGCACCGGCACGCTGGTACGCGAGAGTGACGCAGTGACCGCGGCAAAGCTCAAGTTCATCGCCGCTCATCACATGGTCGTGTGGCGCTTCCACGACTATGCGCACCGCATGCGCCCCGACATCATCATGACGGGTGTCGTTCGCGCGCTCGGCTGGTCGGCGTGGCAGGATCGCGCGACGCCGTGGCGCTTTCACATGCCCGCGACTACACTCGCCGTGCTTGCTGACAGCATCCGTCGCAAACTCGGCGCGCATGCCATGCGTGTCGTCGGCGACCCCATGTTGTCGGTGTCCGAGTTGATGCTTGTGCCTGGCGCGGCAGGTTTTCCGACGCACCGCCTCGCCATGCGCGACACGACCGTGCAAGTGCTGGTGATCGGTGAGGCACGGGAATGGGAGACGGTCGAGTACATCGATGACGCGATCGCGGCTGGACAGCGGCGTGCACTCATCATCATTGGCCATATCCCATCCGAGCAGCCCGGAATGGAGGATGCCACGCGCTGGCTGCAGTCGTTCGTGAAGGATGTGCCGGTCGGGTTCGTTCCGGCGAACGATCCGTTCTGGACTCCAGCGTCGCTGCCTACAACACAGACTTCGGCACCGCGCGACGCAACAGCACCTTCAGCCGCTTCCCCAGCGCGACCTCGCCGTCCGGATTGAACGTCAGCGTCGTGTGCCACGCATTCTCCGGCTCCATGTCCACCGCCATCGCACGCGCGAGATCCTGAGCAACGCGCGCATCACGCACGACAGCCAGGCACTCGGTGTTCAGGTTCGCGCTGCGCGGATCAAGGTTGAAGGTGCCGATCACGGCGATCTTGTCATCGATCACCATCGACTTCGCGTGCAGGCCGAAGATGGGCGCGTAGTCGAGCGTCGTTTGCAGCGCGCCGGTCATCACCTTGCGTCGCACGGCCGCATCGGGCCTGAACTCGTAGATCTCGACGCCGAGTTTGAGTAGCGTCGCACGCTCGCGCTGATAGCCGCTGAACGCGTCGAGGTTGTCGGTCGAGGCGAGGCTGTTGGTGAGAATTCGCACGCGCACGCCGCGCGCGATCGCATCGCGGAAGAGTTGCTGGCTGAGTGCCGTCGTCACGAGGTATGGCGACTGGATCGTCACCGACGATCGCGCCTCCTTCACCAGCTGGATCAGCGCCTCGGTGCTTTGGCCGCTGCCACCGATGCCGTCGGTGCCGGCGTTCTTGCCCGGCAGATCCGTCACGAAGCTGACGCTGTCCGACCACACGACCGCCCCTGAATCGCGCAGTCGATCGAACGTGGCCGGTGCCGTCGCAATCCGTTCGCGCACCTGCGGCCAGAAGTTGTGCGGATCACAAGCGTACGCGTGCAGGTAGCGATACGCGACTGCGGTGTCCATCGGCGCCGTGCCAGCGCGCACCAGTGATGCGACCGGGACACTCAATGCGCTCGTCCAGAACGTCTCGAAGGAGCGTTGCACATCGCCGGCCGCGCCGCCGAGCAGCAGGATGTCGCGGTCGCGGAAATTGTACTCGTGATCGTAGTCGAAGTACTCGTCGGCGATGTTGCGCCCGCCGGTGATCACGACCCGGCCATCGACGATGAACGTCTTGTTGTGCATCCGCTGGTTGAAGCCGCGGAAGTCGGTGGTGAGCGTGAACAGCTTCGTCGGCAGCGTCTTGCCGATGTTGGTCGTCGGGTTGTAGAGACGGATCTCGAGGTTCGGGTGCGCGTCGAGTGCCAGCAATGCCCTCGCGTCCGCCTCGAGCATGAAGTCGTCCACGAGCAACCGCACGTGCACACCGCGGTCGGCGGCGCGGAGCAGGTAATCGACAGCGATCAGGCCGACGTTGTCACCGGTGAAGATGAAGTACTGCACCTCGATGCTGTGCTCGGCCGCGGCCGTGAGCCATGCGCGCGCGACCATCGACTGGTCACCCTCCTCGATCGAGTGCACGCCAGTATGTGAGCGCATCATCGAGTCGATCGGCGCGAGGACGGTGGAGAGTGCCAGCGCGGGTGCCTGCACCCGCGCACAGAAGGCCGGGTCCACTGTGAGTTGTCGTGGCGGCGGCGCAGGATCCCGGGCGCATGCGGCGAGGAGCAACGCGGAGGCGAGCGTGGGCTTGAAGCGCGGTGTGTCAGGCATCAGGGTGCTGTCGTGCGGTGAGGGGTGCGGGAGAGGCACGTAGGGAGAGCGCTTCGTAGCGACGGGCGTCATGGCCAGCGAGACGAATGGTATCCAGCCTTTTGCTGAGAATGATTGCTGGAGCCTGACGTCTGTCGCTCCTGGATGTTCTCCATCTCCGCTGACACGTGATGACTCAATCGCTCCATTCACTGGCCCGTTCGCTGGCGACGCTTGTCGCCGTCACACCGATCCTCTTGACGGCACAGCAAAGCCTCGACATCGATCGTTGAGCATGACAGTCTGACGTGACCCGCACGGGCGACTTGATCGCGAATTGTGCGATTCGCCTTCAGCCCCTGTCCGATCTGCCGACACTCGACGGGAATTGTTCGCGAAGTTCGCGAGCTCGGCGCGCCTCAACGTCTCCCGCCTGGTTTCTCGACCGATGGATGAATCTGAACGCCTGAAGTCGCTGCAGGAACTGGACGTCCTCGACTCCGCGCCGGAACGTGAATTCGACGCGCTCGTCGCGGCGGCCGCGCTCGTGTGCAACGTTCCGATTTCGCTGGTCAGCCTGATCGACAGTGACCGGCAGTGGTTCAAGGCCAATGTCGGGCTTGACGGTGTGACCGAAACAGCACGCGATCTCGCGTTCTGCGCGCATGCGATCGATCAGGACGGCATCCTCGAAATTCCGGACGCGACACGAGACGAACGCTTCGCGGGCAACTCACTCGTCACCGGGGCGCCGAACATCCGATTCTACGCCGGTGCACCCCTACGCCTGCGCAGCGGCGCGTCGGTCGGCACACTCTGCGTGATAGATCGCGAGCCGCGAATCCTCACCGCGTTGCAACGCACGATTCTCGGGCACCTCGCCACCGCCGCCGTCCAGGCCATGGAATCGCGACGGCTTGCGAGGGCATTCGTGTCGAGCGAGGCGCGCTTTCGCACCCTCAGTGAATCGTCACCACTTGGCGTTTTCTCGACCGACTCTGGCGGGGCGTGCACGTATACGAATGCGCGCTGGCAAGAGATCTACGGCCTGTCCGCGGAGGAAGCCGCCGGGGCGGGTTGGAGTCGAACTCTGCATCCTGACGACCGGCATTCTGTGTTCGCCGAGTGGCAACGGACTGCCAGCGAGCGCGCAGACTTCGACATGGAATTTCGCGTCCAGCACGATGATGGCTCGATTCGATATGTACGCTCACGGTCGCGACCGGTGACCGGTGAGGATGGTCGCGTGACGAGCTATGTCGGCTCGGTTGAGGACATCACTGAATCGAAGGCGCAAGAGTCGCTCGTGCGCCGCAGCGAACAGTTGCTCAACCGGACCGGTGCAATCGCGGACGTCGGCGGCTGGGAACTCGACCTGCTGACGGGGGAACTCGCGTGGTCGGCGCAGACACGACGCATTCACGGTGTCGCGGACGACTATCGCCCTCGCCTCGACGAGGCCATCAATTTCTATGCGCCAGAAGCCAGACCCGTGATCGAAGCCGCCGTCTCACGATCGATGAAAGACGGTGAGGCATGGGATCTGGAGTTGCCATTCATACGAGCCTCGGGCGACCGCATCTGGGTCCGCGCAGTTGGGTACGCCGAGATCGTTGAGGGCAAGCCCGTGCGATTGCTGGGAGCATTTCAGAACATCACGCAACGTGTTGCGCAGCGGCAGGAGCTCGAGGCCGCTCACGACCGCATGACACTCGCCACCGAGAGTGGTGGCATCGGCGTGTGGGTGTTCGATGTGGCTGAGCGGACACTGATCTGGGACCCGTGGATGTACCGGCTGTACGGGCTGCGGCCGCGCACCGAGACCGAGTCTTATGACATCTGGACGCGGCATCTGCACCCGGACGATCGTATCGCGGCGGAGACAGCACTGCACGACGCTCTCGCTGGCCACTATCTCGATGTCCGGACCGAATTTCGCGTCATCTGGGACGACGGCAGCATTCATCACCTGCGCGCCGCAGCGCGCATCACGCGCGACGACTCGGGTGCGGCGCTGCGGATGACGGGCGTGACCTGGGATGTCACCTCCCTGCGTGAGCTGGCAGAACAACTCTCCGATCAACACGAATTGCTGCGCGTCACCCTGCAGTCCATCGGCGACGCTGTGATCACCACCGACGCTGCGGGGAAGGTCACCTGGCTGAATCCTGTGGCCGAGCACATGACAGGCTGGCGCACGGCAGATGCGGTCGGTGTTTCGGTGACGGAGGTCTTCCGGATCGTGCACGCCATCACACGGCGCGACGCGGAAAACCCGGTTGCGGCCTGCCTGTTGTCTGATGCGGTACAGTCGCTCGCCGACCACGCGGTGCTCATCTCCCGCGACGGTTCCGAGTTCGGCATCGAAGACTCGGCCGCGCCGATTCGCAACGCTCGCGGCGACGTACTCGGTGTCGTCCTGGTCTTTCATGATGTCACGGAACAGCGGCGGTTGTCAGGCGAGATGAACCACCGTGCGACGCACGATGCCCTGACGGGGTTGGCCAACCGCGCGGAATTCGAAACGCGCCTTCATCGGCTCCTGAATCAGTCGTATGAGGACGGGACGCAGAGTGCGATGCTGTTCATCGATCTGGATCAATTCAAGGTCGTGAACGATTCGTGCGGGCATTCCGTCGGCGACCGGCTACTTCAGCAGGTAGCGAAACTGCTCATGTCGGCAGCGCGCGCCGGCGACACCGTAGCACGACTCGGGGGTGACGAGTTCGCCGTGCTTCTGACGCACTGCACGACCGATCAGGCGCAGCGCGTGGCGCAGCAGATTTGTGACCATCTGGATGACTATCGCTTCAGCCATGAGGATCGTCGCTTCCGCATCGGTGCCAGTATTGGTCTCGTGCCATTCGACAACCGATGGGCCACGACCTCAGCCGCGATGCATGCGGCCGACATGTCGTGCTACGCAGCAAAGGACGCGGGACGGAATCGCGTGCACACCTGGTTCGACACCGACCAGACCATGAATGCCCGTCACGGCGAAATCGAATGGGCCTCGCGCATCGAAGAGGCGCTCGACGACGACCGATTCGTGCTGCACGCCCAACGTATCGACAGTCTGACCGCAGACAGCGCCGGGTTGCACGCCGAAGTACTGATCCGCTTGCAGGCGGCCAACGGTGTGTTGGTCCCGCCGGGAGCCTTTCTACCGGCGGCAGAGCGCTTCCACCTCGCCACACGCATCGACCGATGGGTCCTGCAGCAGGTGCTGGACGCGCTCGCCGCGATGCCGGATGTGACACGTGTCGAGATGTTGTGCGTGAATGTGTCTGGACAGTCAGTGGGAGATCGCGCCTTCCATCGTCACGCCACGGCCGCGCTGCTTGCGGCAGGGGCGGACATCTGCGGACGATTGTGTCTCGAGATCACCGAAACTGCGGCCGTGACGAACATGACCGATGCGGTGGCATTCATCAATCAGGTGCGTTCGCTCGGCGTGCGCATCGCGCTCGACGACTTCGGTGCTGGCGCGTCGTCATTCGGCTATCTGAAAACGCTCAAGGTCGACGTGCTCAAGATCGACGGGCAATTCATTCGCAACGTCATCGAGGATCAGCTCGACGATGCGGCGGTTCGCTGCTTTGTCGATGTGGCGCGCGTGGTCGGCGTCAGAACGGTCGCCGAGTTTGTCGACAGACCTGAGGTTCTCGATCAGGTGCGAAGGCTCGGGATCGACTTCGCGCAGGGGTTCCTGCTGCATCGCCCGGAGCCTCTGGCGTCGCTGCTGGAGCGGGTAATCCGGCGACCCCAAACGGCTGCGCTGATGAGCAGTACGTCAAATTAGGACGCACCCGTACACATAGTTCCGCGGGCGCCACCGTCACTGCACCGTGGCACCACTGTGCCCCTTGCATCGGGCGCGCAGACGGCGGTAGACTCCGCTTCATGCTTCTCGACCCGTCTCCGCTTCCCGACTTCATGGCGCGTGGCGACGCGGTGCCGCGTCGCGCCGGCCTGTCGTCCGCCGACTTCGCGCGCGAGTACTTGTTTCCCGGCAAGCCGGTCATCCTGACCGATGCGCTGACGCGATGGAAGGCGATGTCGACGTGGACGCTGGAATCGCTCGCCGCGCGCTTTCCCGATCGTCGCGTGCCGTTCAAGTACGGAGATCTCAATCTCACGTTGGGTGAATTCATTCCGCAGGTGTTGGCATCGACGCCCGAGAAGCCGGCGCCGTACCTGACCAACCTGCCGATTGCGGAACACCTGCCGGAGCTGCTCAGCGAAATCAGTCCGCTGCCGGAGATCTTTTTTCCGAACTGGGCGGAACGCACGTTTCTGCATCCGCGAATCCGGCGAGATATGCGCCGCGGCAGCATGCTGGAGCTCTACATCGGTGGGCCCGGCGGCAACTTTCCGATCCTGCATTGGGACGGGATGTCGACGCATGCGTTCCTGATGCAGATCGCGGGCATCAAGCAGTACTGGGTCTGGCCGCCGTCAGATTCGGAATACCTGTATCCCGTCGACGCGCCGAACATGTCGCCGATCCGCGACATCGAGCATCCCGACCTCGATCGCTACCCGCTCTTCGCGCGCGCACGTGCCACGACCTTCACGCTGCATCCGGGCGAGCTGCTGTTCGTGCCATCGCGCTGGTGGCATACCGCGCGCATCCTGTCGCCGAGCATCACCGTCTCGACCAACGTGCTGAACGAGTCCAATTGGGAGAACTTCACCGAGGACATGCAGCGCCACAGCGGTGCAGCGTCCCGACTTGTCAAATCGATTTACTTCTCGGCGGAGCTCGCGCGGCACAAGCTGAGCGACGTCATCGCCTGATCGCGCAAACCCGTGACCGACTGAAGCTTCACCGTCGCAGCGTACGAGATGCGTCGCTCGGTCTGCGTTTGGTTCATCCTGAGGTGGTTGCCGCCAATGCGTGAACGCGTAACGGCCCGGCAGAGAGGATCATTTCAGTCCGGGGCGGCTCTACCAATGTGCGCTGAGGGTCGCCCCGCGGCCCGGGAGCGAACCGGCGGCTGATGTTGCTCAGCGTCTGCGCAGCAGTCCTGCCTGAGTACCCGAGCGGACGCACGCAGGGCGGGGTGACATCGCCGGCGCAGGCTGCGTCAACTCGGCCACCCCTCGGAGGCTGTCGTGTCCCGTACAGGCGTCTTGTTCGTCCTGCTGCTCGCGTGCGCGCCCAGCGTCGTCGTGCAGGCCCAGTCGCTCTCGATCACAGCCGGCACGGCATCCGGTGACTGCAATGGCACGTCGTTCAGCCAGGCCGCCGACGCATCGGGCAAGTTCCTGTCGGCCGAGTGGGCAGGCGCGGGACAGTTTCCGATTGCCATCAATCGCGGGCGTGTGCGCTGCAACATCCGCTTCACCGTCACAATGCAGACAGGCTACAAGCTCGTGCCGGGCGGTGGCAACGGGAACGCGAACCGGATGGCGATTGCGCAGGTCGCGCCATTACGACTGAACGGCGCCGCGTCCGGCGTGCTGATCGAGTCGAGCATCTCGATCGACAACGGCACACCGTCGGCGGGTGGCAGCGTGGCCACCGGCGGCACGATGACGTTCGCGGCACTGACCGTCGATCGCGCCGCGAGTTCGGCACCGCTGGAAAGCGCCTGCTCGACCACCGCCAAGAGCACGTTCCAGGTGAGCGCCGTAGTCGAGATGGCGGCCGCGTCGAACTACGTCGTGCCGTGGCCGCCGGAACCGTACGCCGAGCGCGAGACGGCGTCAGTGAGCACGTATCGACTGCTCTACAACGTCGTGCCGTGTGCGACGCGCTCAGTCAATCCGACGCGCGGGAACTGACGGCTATCGTCGTCCCGCAGCGACCCGCGCCGTTTGCCACGCCTGATACGCATCGACCGCATCAGACTGACGGAGAATTTTTGATGCGGGATCGATTGTCACGCCGGCGCGCGCACTCGCCGGCGTTTCGCCGGTTCCATCGGTCATCGGCAGCGTCACAACCGTGCCATCGACGCGCACATCGAGCGGCATCGGGAACGGCAGATTGCCCGGTACCTCCCAGCGCACCTTGAGCATGCCGTTCTCGCGTGTCGTGATCACCTTTGGCAATGCGGCCTGATAGAAGTACACGTCGAAAAACCACTTGTAATCCTTGCCACTGACACGATTCACGATCTGCAGAAAGCCCTGCGTCGTGCCGAACTGCGGCGTGAAGTTTCCGGGCAGCGGATCGGGACGACCATAGACGAGTGTGCGGAGCGATGTGAAGAAGACCGGATCACCAACCAGCTTCCGCAACGTGTGTGCGACCCAACTGCCCTTGGTGTAGATGTCACCGCGCGGGCCGCCTGAATCGGCGTAGACTTCCTTCTCCGCACGCTCACGCCCGGACACCAGCGGTTGCCCGTTGTGAATGCTGATGCGCTGCGACTGGAGCTGCGCCATGTAGTCCATCTCGCCGCCAAGGTACTCCGCGAGCAACGGCTGTGCGTAGGAGCCAAGGCCTTCATGCAGCCAGAGGTCATCATAGTTGGCGTTGGAGAGCTGGTTGGCGAACCACTCGTGCGCGAATTCGTGATTCAGCAGCCAGTTCCAGCCGAACGCAGACTTCACGTAGTCGCCGCTGTGTCCGATCAGCGTCTGGTTCTCGAGTCCCGAGAACGGGACGCGCACGACGCCCATCTTCTGGTCCGGCCACGGATACGGCCCGATCACGTTCTCCCAGAAATCAAGCGTCTGCGGAAATTCGGCGAACAAGTCGGCGGCGTCGCGCTCCTCGCCGGGGATGTAGTAGAGCCGCATCGGGATCGTGTTGCCGAACTTGCTCGTATAGTCACCTTCCAGCACTTTATACGGGGCGACGTCGAGTACTGAGCCGTAGGTGTGGATGCTGCGCGCGTGCCAGTTCCAGGTGGTCCAGCCATCCTTCTCGACCTTGCTCACCAGCGCGCCATTGCCGGGTGCCATCAAGCCGGTTGGCACGGTGTAGTGCAGGTCGGAGGTCGCCGGCTTGAGGGTCGGATGGTCGAGGCAGGGATAGAGCAGGTCGCAGCCGCCGCCCCACAGCGACGTGTCGATCCACGGCTCGCCACCCGGCGTCGTCGTCCAGGTGGTCCCACCTTCCCACGGCGGACGCTTCGCGAGTGGAGGCGTGCCGGCATAGCTCACGCGCACCGTGAACTTGACTCCCGCCGCGACCGGCGTGCGCAGCGCGATGCGAAGCTGACCCTCGGGGTTGGAATAACTCGACGGCGGCATCAGGCGGCCATCGATGGTGATGGCTGATATGATATACTTTGGATACAAATCCAGAACGACCGTGCGAATCGCGGCTCGCGTCGTGAAGCTCAGTGTCGTCACGCCCTCGATGCGCTTCTCGGCGGGAAACACCTTGAGCGCGTGGTCGAGGTGATCAAAGATCAGTGCCAGCTGCTCGGCCGGCATCGGGCCACCCTGCTTGCGGGTCTGCGTCGTGATGAATCGCGGATCAGCGGGATCGGTGATGGCGGCAGCCACCGTGCGTTGCGCCAGTCCAGTGGTGACCTGCGCCAGCAGCGCCAGTCCGCCTGTCATCGCCATCCGTGCTGTCGTCCGCATCCAAAGTCTCCTGGCTCGAGAATCACGGTATCAGAACAGACACCGTGCGCTCAGGATGGACCGCGCGCATCGTCAGCGCCAGCGCGAGTCGGCCTATCGCAGCGTTCGAAGCCGCGCGGGGAGTGGCTGCACCAGCGCCGCCGTCACGCCCCATCGCCGGTCTGTCGCGATCCCGCGCGCGAGATCGACCCGCACCGACGGGAATCGCGCCCCGGTTGCGCCGACGCGCAGCCCGGCGCCGCCGTCGAGATAAAATCGCGACGGAGTCACGCCATTGCCCGACGCCACCAGGTTGGCGGCGTCGAGAAAGACGCCGACACTGACCGGGATCGTGCCGAGTGTGGCCAGCGGTCGGTCACCGGCCAGACCACCATGGATGATTCGCTGCGCGGTACGTTCTGCCGGCAGCAGATCGTCGATGATCCGAGGATGCGCTCGGAGCGGGATGTCGCGACCGAGTCCACCACCAGCCAGCGGCCAGAGACCGCGCGGCGCGCTGGCACCGATCGCGTCGGCGCCGAGTCGCATCGACCAGGTGTTGGACCAGCGATCGGCGGGAAATGCCCAGGCAACACGCGCCCGCGCCCAGTCGAATGACTGGGCGCGGCCGAGCGCGATGGCATGATCGGCGGACGTAAGCACGGTAAGACGATCGTTCGCCTTGTGCAGTGCGCCGCCGGCAGAAAGTGTCAGAAAGTCACCATACGCAGACCAGTGCTCGAATCGAAGGCCGGCCCGTTGCTCGATGTCGGGCCGTGCCCAGGCCGTGATGCCGATCGACGACGTGCTGCGACGCTCCTCGGGAATTGCCGCCGAGAATCGGTACGTCTCCCAACTGCGTTCGAGAGCGACGATACCGGGCACTCCGATCCGCGTCGGGATGTCGACACGCAACGCGACACGCGGATCGGCGTGCTGCCAACGCCACTGTCCGGTCCACACGTCGCCAACACGCAGCGGGGAGTGTACCGCGAGCCAGACCTCGCGACGAAACGCGGCCGTCAGAGCTGTGCCGATCAGCAATCGACGCGGCGGTTCGATCAGCGGACGCTCCACCACCGTGGCCTGCACTTCGACGGCACCACCGGCTACGGGCGCGTACGCGACGCGCGTGATGGCGAATGACGGAAAGTCCGCGAGACGACGTTGCGCGAGCGCGAAACCAGTCGGCGTCAGGACTGTCGCAGGGTCGATTGCCAGACCACCAGCGAGCACGCGATACCGAATGCGCTGCGTCCCGTCGATGTGGAGCAGATCGACGACAGGCCGACCGATGTGGTTCCACGCCTGCAAGGCACCGACGGCATCACCGGCGAGGTACCGACTGCTCGCGAGCAGCCGCCAGCCGAGGGAATCCGATGGCACCCGCTGCGTGTACTGAGTCGCAAGGCGCAGCGCTTCGGCACGATTACCCTGCCGGAATCGAACGCCGGCACGCTCGCGAATCACGATCGGCTCGGACGCACACTGCTCGGCGGCCGTGGCGAGGAACTGGTCGGCATCTTCCAGATGATCGAGCGACGCGGCGTCCGCGGCCTTGTCGAGCCATGGGCGGCAGGGCAGGGAATCGAGAGCCGGCGCGGTCGGATTGATGGGTGGGGCCGAGGAGGTGGTTGCGACCGCGATTGCTGGACGCGCGAACATGGCCCACTGATCTGCGCCTTCCCAGCGACGCAGAAAGTCGGGCACGTCGAGCCTGACCGACGGCGATGCAGCAGGATCGTGAAAGGTGACGTGCGCAGAATCCCATCCTACGATCACGACGTAGTGATAACGATTCGTCGCGACGCGGATCAGTGCGATGACAGGGACGCGGTCTGCGATCGACTGCTGCACCCGCGACGCATCAGCGCGCAACGCCCGCACATCCCATCCACGTTCGCGCATGACCCGCGCCATGTCGGTGGTGAGAATGCCACCCTTGTCCCGGTGTACGAGATGCGAAAACGCTTCAGCGTATACGCCGCGACGGCCCCACCATCGCTCGACCATCGCGATGGCGGCGCCGCCACAGAGCAGTTCTGACTGCGACACATACGGCACCGACAGTTCGGCTGGCGATGTCGCACGCGTCACCGCCGGCCGACCGCGGCGGATGGCGGCACTGGCGCACGAGCTGCAGAGCACTGCGAGTCCGAGCACCAGCCAGCGGCCGGGGCGCATGCGCCGCCCTGCATCCACGAGCAATCAGCGCGTGAGCAGAATGATCAGCAGGAGGCCGATGATGATCGCCGTGGTGCTGATCACGATCCTGTCATCACCGCCAGCCAGAATCTGGTCGGCAACCCTCTTCGCTGACGCGTCGTCGAGTGCAGCGATGCGCATCGCAACAGCGTCCGGACTCATGCCCATGTTGGCAGCGACGGCAAGCGCGCTCTGCGACGTCAGTGCCGACGTCACGACAGTGCGATTGTTGATTGGCCGCGCGGCGACGGCAGCATCGAGCGTGGCGGCGTCGATTGTGCTGCGCGTCTGGGCCGTCAGCGGTGCGGCCAGCGTGACGGCAGCGAACGCGGCGACGAGGGACAGCGAAATTTGCTTTGACACGGGAAGACCTCTTGCAGAGTGTGGTGGCGAAAAACAAAAAAACGCGGGCAGCCCGGGGGCTACTCGCGCCATCGACTGATGAGCCGACTTCGCTCATTCGATCAGGCAAGCGCAACAATCGCGCATGATCCGTACAAGAGCACGCTACAACGAGCGTTGCACAAGCGCAAGCTCTGCCGTGATAACGGAAGCAGAACTCATGATGACTGGCGCATGCACACCAAGAGCTGTGCCACAGGCGTGCCGCCGAGACCTTCGCTCGTCGGCACGCCTGTGTCCTACCATCGTCGGACGCGATGCGCAGCGCGCATCAAACGAATCAGCGCGCGGACCCTCGACGCAGCAGGTTCACGACAGCGAGGAGCACCACAGCGCCTGCGAACGAGATGAGCAGTCCTGGAGCGCTGAAGTTGTTCTGGTTGATCGTGCTGATGCCAAGCATCGGCGAAATCAGCCAGCCTGCGATCATCGAGCCAACGATACCAACGACGACGTTCAGGATCAGGCCCTGCTGGCCGTTGGTCTTCATGACGATGCTTGCGAGCCAGCCGATGACGCCACCAACGATGAGCCAGATGAGGAGATTCATGATACGGGTGTCAGGAAGGTGATTGAGGGGGAACCGACTGCGCGGCACAGTGCGTCGGCGTGAAGCTGCCGATCCCAGCGTACGCGCGACTGTTGAGTCTGACTGTCACTTTGCGCGTCGGCGACGCCCGCTTCGGCGCCCGCTCGTCAATCGTGCACGAAGATGACATGGTCGACCGGTGTCTTCGCCGACACGTCGCAGCAGCGCTGCTCCTGTGTCCGACCCTTTACCGGTGCCTGCACACTATAACGAGTGCACGTGCTGCGCGCACGTGTGTAGCGAACTGGTGCGCGCTTTGACACGCGCAGCAGGTGGCGACCACCCTACTCGGACCCGAGAGCATCGAGGTCAATGCGCTTCACGCACCGCGAAGACTTGGAACGACTCAGAACGTCCCACCCAGAAACACCGCATTCGCGAAAATCGGCAGCTGCCCGCGAAACATGTCGCGATAGACCGGATCCTGTGTGAACGCGATCACACGACCACGACCGATACGCTCCGTCCAGAGAAACGGCGACAGCGCGAGCTTCTCCGCCGATTCGGGCCAGAAGAATCCGGATAGTCGCACCCGTGCGGCCGGCGCAAAACGGATCACCGCTTCGCCAGCACGCAGATCCTTCGGGACGGTGAAGACGCGCTCGCCGTTCGCGAAGACCGGAATTTCGCGCTCGTTCACGCCGGCCAGCAGCGGTGACAACGTGTCGATCGTGGCGCGCGCAAGTACACCCGGGAGTCCACCAGGCAACGGCGCGCCACCCGTCGAATCCGCGCGTGTCGAGTCGACGCGCAGGCGCAGACGCACCAGATAGTTCGGCTGCGACACCCACTGTGTCGCGCCTTCGGTGGTGATCAGTACGCCACCGGCGCGCACCCAGTCAGCAATCTTCGACTTCCCGCCATCACCAAGCACACGATCCAGCGCACCGCTCTGCACCGACGGGATGATGAGCACGGAGTACCGACTCAACTCCCCGTTGTCGATGTACGCGGCATCGATCAGCGTCGACGGATAGGAGAGCCGCTGATCGAGGGCGTACCAGATGAATCCGAACGGCGTCCCGGATACCGGTGCACCGGCGAGCACGGCGATGCGCGGCGCGCGGACGGGAACCACGGAGTTGCTGCCAAGGTCCGTTCCGTCGCTGACACCGGCCGATGCGATCGCAGTGATCGTCGCGCCGGCAGCGAGCGCCAGCCGGCTGACACGGCCATGCACATCGGCATTGTTCGGTGCGACGCGCACCACGAACGCGCCGTGCGCGAACTTGACGCCACCTGACGTGAAAGGCATCGGTGCGTGCCACACGCGAACCGAATCTCTCAGCAATGCTGACAGCAGTCGGATCGACGCTTCACTGCCGGTCGGGAACGCGTACCCATACTGCGCGATCTGCATCGTCATCGCAACGGCGCGCGGCAACTCGGTCACGGGCGTCACGTTCGGCGGAATCGTGCGCACCGTGAACGCCTGCAGTCGCCACGCCAGCGGCAATGACCATGCTGTCAGGTCGTAGAATCGATCATCGCTACCGGTGCGCCGCAATTCGAGTTCGACCTTCGTGAATGCCGAGTCGAGGTCGGCGTTCGGCTCGAGCAGTGCCTTCGCGAGATGTCCTTGTGGTTGTGCGTAGTCGACGACGTAGGCACCGGCGCGAATCTTCGTGGTCTGTGCGGCGGTGCTGTTGCCGTACGGCGTCGCCGAGGCGATGTCGACGTCAGCAGTGATGCGCCCGACATCGATCCCGTTGGCTCGCAGCGACATGGCGAGTGAATCGGCACGGCCCTGATCGTCGCGCTGGAAGATCACACCACGCGCCAGCTCCTTCGCATGACCGGTGATTGCGTCGGAGCGTGCCTGCGCGTAGTCGCGCAGCAGTTCTGTGCGGCGGCGCGCCGACGTCCGGACGGTCGCCCATTCCGCCGAGTAGTGCTCCCACGCCGCCTGCTTGAGTGTGCGCAGCGTGCCATCGGTGCGCAGCACGGCACCCCCCGCACTCGATGCGGCTTCGAACAACATGCCGATGCTCGCCGTCAGCATCGGCCAGCCTTCACCATAACCCGGATAAAACGAGTCGTAGCCTTCGCGTCGGAAGTACGACCAGCCATGGGTGTCGAACGCCGCGCCGTGCGCCGCTGCGAAAATATCGAACCACTTGGTGAGCAGTTTGGGATTGTTCTGGTTGTCGGGCTCGCGCGGCGGCGCGAAGTAGAACGACGAGCTCGACCCCTGCTCATGCAGATCGATGGCCACCTGCGGCATCCACTGCAGAAATGTGCGGACGCGGCCCTTCGACTCGGGGTGCGATTGTGTGAACCAGTCGCGGTTCAAGTCGAAGTAGTAGTGCGACGTGCGCGGCCCCGGCCACGAGCCCGCGTTGTTGAGCGCCTGAGGATCACTGGCGATGCCGATGCTGCTCGTCATGCGCTCCAGGTCGTGCGTAAAGCGCTCACGTCCATCGGCGTTTTCGTACGGATCAATGAGCACTACGGTGCTGTCGAGCGCCATCATCGTCTCGGCGTCGGTACCCGCCGCAAGCTGATACAGCAGCGCGAGACCGGCTTCGGCACCGGACGCCTCGCCACCATGCACGGAGTGTGCAAGCCACACGATTGCAGGCATGCGCTTCACCGCCGCGTCGACCTCTCCCGCGCCTGCACCTCGTGGGTCGGCGATCCGCTTCGCGTCACGCTGGATCTCGGTCAGGCGCGCCATGTTCGCTTCGCTCGAGACCGTGATGATGAGCATCTCGCGGCCTTCGAACGTATGCGAAACCGTATCCACCTTCACGCGCTTCGTGGCGGCCGCGATGCGTTCGATGTAGCGCATCATCAGGCGTTGCGGCGTGAACCGGTCCCCGTTGTCGTAGCCGAGAATCGATCGCGGCGTCGGCACGCGTGCGTCATAGGTGCGCGCGGGCGCGCCACTGGTCTCGGTGTAGGCATGTTGTGCCTGCGCGACTGGCGGCGACACAAGCGCCAGTACAGTCAGCGTGGCAGTGGCAAGCCGGGCGACGGTGCGAGTGCGGCAGCGAACGGTGCGAAGCAGGCGTGATGGCATTGGACGGAAGCGCGAACGAACGAGCCGTGACAGGGCGCGGTGGTCCGGCGGAACGGGGTGGCTACAGCGGTTGACGGACGGTGGCAGCAGGCAAGGTATTGCGACGAGATCGCTACCGCGCGAGCGATGTACTTCGCCCGCGGCGCGCAGCGGTCAGATTGCCGAGGGGGCTGGCGCCGTCGCATATGCAACGTTGGCCGCCGTTTACACGTTCGATGTATCACCTGCACATTCACTCTGAGGTCAGCCAGCACACGTGGATGCGGTCGTCGAATTCCTACTCAAGTACCGACCGGCTGCCTTTGCGGGAGGGACGCTCGCCTACGACCCGATCGTCCCGACCTGGGTCGTGCTGGCGCTGGCGGCGTTCGCCTTGGGCGTCGCACTCTGGGGACTCGTGCGAGCCGGACGCTCACTCTCGTTCCTCGCATCATTTGCACTCGGCACACTTCGACTTGGCACCGTCGCACTCCTCGCGTGGTGCCTCAGCCGTCCCGTGCTGGTTGTCGCCGAGTCGCTGGAGCACCGCAATCTCGTCGCCGTCCTTGTCGATGATTCGCGTTCGATGCGCATTCCGGACGTCGGCGATCAGCCGCGCTCATCGTCCGTGCGTGCGCTCGCCGGCGGTGCGGACAGCGCGTTGCTGCGTGCCCTCGCGAGTCGGTATCAGGTGCGGGTCTTTCGCACCAGTGCGGCGGGTCGGGTGTCGCGCGTCGACTCGCTGCGCTTCGATGGCGGTCGGACACGTCTGCTGAGCGCAGTCACGCGCGTCGAAGATGAACTCTCCGGGACACCACTGAGCGGCGTGGTGGTGCTCTCCGACGGTGCCGAGAACGGGAACGGCAGTGAGAATGCGCCGTCGATCGCCGATCAGCTGGCTGCACTGCGTGCGCGCGGTGTTCCGGTGTACACGGTTGGCATCGGCAGCACGCGCTTCGCCAGGGACATCGAAGTCTCTGAACTCGGCGGACCGCGACAGGCGCTCCGCAACGCAACCGTGCTGCTCGATGTGGTCATCACACATCGTGGCTTCGGTGGCACGTCGCTGCCGATTGTGGTGGAGGATTCGGGTCGCATCGTGGCGACGGACACCGTGCGACTGTCGCGCGACGCGGAAGCGACGCCGGTGCGGCTGCGGGTGCCCACGCCGGAACCGGGCGCACGCCGGCTCACCGTGCGTGTGCCAGTGCAGCGCGGCGAGCTGATCGCCGAGAACAACGTGCGTCGCGCGCTGCTCACGGTGCGTGATCGGCGCGAGAAAGTGTTGTATGTGGACGGGGAACCGCGGCCTGAGGTCAAGTTCGCGCGTCGCGCCGTGGATGGCGACCGACAGCTGCAACTCGTCACGCTGCTGCGTTCGGCGCGCGACAAGTATCTGCGACTCGGGGTTGACGATTCGCTCGAGCTTGTGAACGGATTCCCGACTTCGCGCGCGCAACTGTTCAACTATCGGGCGATCGTACTTGGTTCGATCGAGGCGTCGTTCTTCAGTGGCGATCAGCTGCGCATGATCAGCGATTTCGTGTCCGATCGCGGCGGTGGTCTGCTGGTGCTTGGAGGCCGCGAAGCATTTGCCGAGGGCGGATATGTCGGTACTGCACTCGCGGATGTGTTGCCAGTGGAGATGGAGGTGAGTTCGCGCGGCGAGGACGATCGGCTGGTCGAAGTCACCGCGGTGCCGACGCCCGATGGGTTGCGGCATCCGGCCCTGCAGGTCGCGCGCACCGACTCGCTTGTCGCGCTGCGGTGGCGCACGTTGCCGCCGCTCACGACCGTGAACCTTCTGACGCGTGCCAAACCGGGTGCGTCGGTGCTCTTGCAGGGCCAGGTCGGGAATCAAGGATTGACGCGACCACTCCTTGCATCACAGCGATTCGGTCGCGGACGGGTGCTGGCGTTCGGCGCGCAGGACGACTGGCTTTGGCAGATGCACGCTGACATTGCGGTCGACGATTCGACGCACGAACTGCTTTGGCGGCAGATGCTGCGCTGGCTGGTACACGATGTCCCCGATCGAGTGGAGGTCGTGGCCGATGAATCGTCTGCACCAGGCGACGCGGTGGCGTTGCGCGCGATCGTGCGTGACAGTGGGTATCTCCGCCGCAACGGTGCTGCCGTGAGCGCGACCGTACTCGGGCCGAGTGGTGGGGCGCAGGAGCTCACGTTCGACTGGGCGGTGGACCGCGATGGCGAATACAGCGCGTCATTCATACCGGCGGTATTCGGTGTGCACGAAGTGCGCGTGCGCGCGATTGCCGGTGCTGAG
Organism: Gemmatimonadaceae bacterium; assembly: GCA_031367535.1. Lineage (GTDB taxonomy): Bacteria > Gemmatimonadota > Gemmatimonadetes > Gemmatimonadales > Gemmatimonadaceae > JACMLX01. Next base: position 3,424 of record JANLPZ010000011.1, on the reverse strand, counting down.
ACGACGCTGTCGCCGGCCGCGTATGTCCGTGTCGCAGAACCGGTGGAGGAATACTTCGGCGCCGAGCGTCGTGATGTGTTGCTGGATCAATTGGCACGTGAAACGGGCGGAAGGACGTATACGCCGCAGCATGCCACTGACGTCGCGCGAGATCTCAACTACAGCACCAGCGGTGCGACAGCTATCAAGCGCCTCGATCTGTGGGATGCGCCGCTGGTCTTGATCGTGTTGCTGATGATGCTCGCTGCCGAATGGACGTTGCGCCGGCGCCGGGGGCTGACGTGAAAGCGATTCGTTTCAACATCAGGGCACTCGTACTCCTCGTCGCCGCGCAGTGTCCGCTGCGCGCGCAGAGTTCCGGTCAAACACATCTGGTGGTGATCGCGGGGGTCAGCGGCGAAGCGCGCATCGGTACCGAGTGGCATGGCATGGCGATGGCGCTTGCATCGGCTGCAACGCAACGTTTCGGCGTTGCGCCGGGCAATGTGATTGTGCTCGAGCAGGACTCGACGCGTGATGCTGGCCGTGTACAGGGTCGCTCGACCAAGGTCACGATCGAGCGTGTCCTGAGCGGTCTTGCGCGGTCACTCACGGTGACCGATCGGCTCGTGGTGATCCTGTTTGCACACGGATCGAACCTCGGCGGTGAAACACGCGTCAACCTGCCGGGGCCCGACATGACCCCCTCGGATTTCGCGCGACTGCTGGTGCCGGCCACGACTCCGACGATCGCGTTCATCCAGACCGGCAGTGCGAGTGGTGAATTCACGACCGCACTGGCTGGGCCGCGGCGCATCGTTATTTCCGCCACGAAGAGTGCGCGTGAGCAGAACGAAACAATTTTTCCCGGGCCGTTCGTTCGCGCACTGACGACGGATGCAGGTGACGCCGACAAGGATGGTCACGTGTCGCTGTTCGAAGCATTCACCTACGCGCAGCACGAAGTCGAGCAGGTGTTTTCGAAAGGCGGGCTGTTGCCGACCGAACATCCGCTGCTCGAAGATGGCGCGGAAGGCGGCCGGGCGCGGACATTCTATCTTGTATCGACCACCGCTGCAACGGCCGATCCAGTCATCGCGGCGGCGCTCACGGCGCGCGCGGAAGTGCAGGCTCGCATCGATGCATTGCGTGCACGTCGCAGCACGATGACCGAGGAGGCTTACCTGCAAGCGCTCGAGCCACTGATCGTCGAATTGGCGGAACGAACGCGGGCGCTCCGGACGGCGCCACCGGGGGTGAAGCCATGACGTCGCGTGCGTGGAATATCGCGATCGCTCTTGGTGTGCTGAGCGGCGGCGTCGCGTATTCGGCAGGCAACGCACAGCCCGTCACACCGGCCAGCGTCGTCACTCAGGTGCGTGCGCTGACCGACGCCGGCAAACCCGCGGAGGCCATCGAGCGCGCGGCGCAATCGCGGGCGAATCCCGATGTCACGCCGGCGCTCGCCGTTGCGTTCGAGGCACTCGGCAGGCTCGATGACGCCGACGCCGCGTGGACGGTGGCGCTGCGTGGGCGTGACTCGTTGCGCGCGCGTGTCGAGCGCCTCCGCCTGCAACGCGACCGCGGAAGTATTGACAGTGCCTCCGCGCGCCTCGAAAGACTGGTCACAACGATCGACTCGCGCGGATCCGCCCGCACCGCCAGCGACTTTCACGCGCTTGCCATCGCCGCACGTCTGCTTGGCCGCACCGATCCGCAGCGATTCAAGGACGCACTCCGTTGGTACGACCGCGCACTGACACTCGAGCCGACACGTCTCGATGCGCGCGCGGAGCTCGGCGAACTGTTTCTCGAGAAGTTCAACTTTGCCGATGCGCGTACGACGCTCCAGCAGGCGCTCGCCACCAACCCGCGGCATCCACGTGCGCTCGCCGCGATGGTGCGACTGAACGCGCTCGATGGTCGCGCGGGCACGCGTGATCCACTTGTGCAACTGCTCGCGGTCAATCCGCGCAGCGCCGATGGTCACGCGCTGGCCGGTAGACGATTGATCGACGCCGAGCTGTACGCGGATGCCGAGTCGGAAGCGCGCAAGGGGCTGGTGAACGACAGTACGGCGCCGGGCCCATGGGTCGTGATCGCGGCGGCGCGTTGGTTGACCCACGACTCAGCGGGGCATCACGCGGCCCTCGAGCGTGCCCACGCGAGGCTCCCCGGATCCGCGTTCGCAGAAGTGGAGCTGGCCGACGTAGCGGCGCGGAATCGACTGTATGCTGACGCCGTGCGATTCGCACGCGCCGGCGTCGCGCGCGATGCGCGTGATGCGCGCGCTCTGGCTTTGCTCGGCATCAATCAGATGCGCGTCGGACAGCCAACCGCGGCGCGCGAAACATTGCAGCGCGCGTTTGCGCTTGATCCGTATGACGTCTGGGTGAAGAATACGCTTGACCTGCTCGACGCGTACGCGAAGGCGCGCACGATCGCGACGCAACACTTCGATCTTGTCATCGAGCCCGGTGATGCCGACGTGATGTCGCTCTACGCTGCGCCACTCGCCGAAGAGGCATACACCTCGCTCACGACGCGGTACGGGTTCGCGCCGTCGGGCCGGGTGCGCATCGAGTTCTTCCGCAGTCATGCGGACTTCAGCGTGCGCGCGGTTGGTCTGGCCGGGCTGGGTGCACTCGGCGTGGCGTTCGGTAATGTGCTGGCGATCGACGAGCCGCCAGCGCGCGATCGCGGCGACTTCAACTGGGCATCGGTACTCTGGCACGAGTTCGCGCACACCATCACGCTCGGCGCGACGGATAACCGTGTCCCGCGCTGGGTGTCGGAAGGGCTGTCGGTGTATGAGGAGCGTCGCGCGCGGCCCGAGTGGGGTGGTGGCGTCACGCCGTCGCTGATCGCGGCCTACAGCGCCGAGCGGCTGCAGCCGGTGAGTCGACTGAACGACGGCTTCGTGCATCCTCGCTACGATCAGGAAGTGATTCTGTCGTACGCGCTGTCGGCGTACGTGTTCGAGATGCTCGAGGCGCGGAAGGGCATGTCGGGAATTCGTGCATTGCTGGCGGGCTATCGCGCCGGTGGTCGCACGACGCACGTCATGCAGCAGGTGTACGGACTCGACTCGACGGCGATCGACTCGACCTTCGATCACTGGTTTCGCGCAAAGTTCGTTCGCGAATTTGCAGCAGTGCATGGTGAGATGCGTACGGACGCGGATGGCGAGCCTTGGACGGAGCTGGCTGGACCGTTGCGCGAGGTGCTCACCGTGGCGGCGACTGCGGCACAGCAGAAGCAGTGGCCGTTGGTTGTGCAGGCGGCGAAGCGCGGCGTCGCCCTTTTCCCGACGTGGGCGGAACCCGGTAGCGGGTATCACTTCCTTTCAACTGCATACTCGGCGATGCGTGATTCCAGCGGGCTTCGTGAGACGCTCGCTGCCATGACGGCACGTAACGGCGATCTCGTCGACGAAAACATCACG